>CAUEPS010000016.1 GCA_959019775.1 uncultured Collinsella sp. | reverse complement strand
TTTCATGCAGCAGGGGCTCTCAATGTTTTTATGTCCTGCTCATATCGTCTATGCCAGTTTGCTAGCACGCTGCGTATAATACATCTAGTACGTGTTGTCATACCGCTCGCTTTACGAGCGACTAAGGACTCTGAAATGCCCGATTCCCGCACCCTCTGGACCACCGTCGTTATCATCTGTATCGCCGTGTCGGTATTCTTTAGCGTCAAAAAACGCACCACGTTTAAGCGCCTGCAGCAGCTTATGGCCGCCAAGCAGTGGGACGAGTTCGATCGCCTGCTCGACGCCAAACTCACCAGCATGCTGTACCCGCGCTATAACCGCGACTACCTGCGCCTGAACTCCTATCTGCTGCGCGAGGACCACAAGCGTGCCGACGAGATGTTCGATTTGCTGCTGGGGCTCAACCTGCCCAAAATGCAGCGCGTCGACCTGGTCATTAAGGCCTTTAACTACTACGTTGGCCAGGAGGACCGCAAAAAGTCCAAGGAGCTGCTGCACGAGATCAAAGGCTTTGAGGGCGGCCAGGCCGAGGCAGTCGCACACGAATGCCAACTGATGTACGACACGATGATTCTCAAGCGCCACAACGACATTCCCGAGCTGGAGCGCATGCTCAAGGAGGCCGGTGACGACAAGGTCAAGAGCTGCCGCCTGGAATACCTGCTGGCTCTGCAGTACAAGAACAAGGGCGACGAAGCCAAGTTCCAGGAGTTCCTGGAGAAGTCGGGCCGGCACTCGATGGCTGTCAACGCGTAACGGACGGCTTGTGCTAGACTTCTAGTCTTACGGGGGCGTGGCGGAATTGGCATACGCAGGAGACTTAAAATCTCTCGCCGCAAGGATTGTGGGTTCGAGTCCCACCGCCCCTACCATATGGAGCTTTCGAGCCCGTGTCCCCAAGGGATGCGGGCTCGTTTCTTTTGGACGCCGGTGGGGCTCGAACCCGCGAAGGGGCGAGCGTCAAGCGGACGCGCAGCGTCCGCAGCGAGCCGGCGAGGGCGCCGGCAGGCGTCCGAAGCCGGTGCGGATTTGCGCAGCAAATACGCAGACGTCCCACCGCCCCGCGCTTCAGAAAGTCAGCTAATTTAGGACGAGCTAAAAAGACTGCTTCGGCCCCTTAGAAGTTGCGGTGGAATAGATCCTGTTTATACCGTTTACCAGCTTATTTAGGAACTATTTCACCGCAGCTTATTTAGAGGGTGCTGAGAGCGGGGGTCCAGGCGATGGTGGGGGCGGTGCCGTCGAGAGCCTCGTTGATGGTGGCGGCCATGCCGGCAAGTAGGCTGTTCTCGCTTACAGTGAGCGTCTTGTAGCCGCCAGCGCGCATGAGCTCGCGGATCACCACGGCGCCAGCCAAGATCACGCCCGCGCGTTTGGGCTGCACGCCTGGCAACGCGGCAATGCCTGCGACATCCAGCGCAGACATGCGCTCAATAGCGGCCGAAACCTGATCCAGCGAAAGCTCGCGCAGGTGCACAAAGCTCGAATCGTACGGCTCCAGCTCGTGGATCAGAGCCACCAGCGTAGTCACCGTGCCGCCCACTGCGACCAAGCGTTCGGCGCGCTCAAAGTCGCTGGGCAGGCCTTCAAAATAGGCGGCGAACTGCTCACCTGCCCACGCGGCAGCGGCAGCAAGCTCGCCGTCCGCAGGCGGCAGCGCCGAGAAGAACCGCTCCGTCACGCGGCGACAACCGATGTCCAGCGAACGCGTGCCCTCCAGCGCAAAGACCCCACGCTCCGGCGCATAGACGCCCGTCGCGAGCTCCGTGGATCCGCCACCCGAATCGGCAACAATGATGCGCTCGCCGGCAAAGTCGTGCGCCACGCCAAAAAACGTCAGGCGCGCCTCGACCTCGCCCGGAATCACCTGTGGCTCAAGCCCCAGATCGCGCAGGCCGTCCAGCAGCAGCGCGGCATTGGACGCATCGCGCGCGGCGCTCGTGCACGTGGTGCAGATGCACGCGGCCCCAAAGGCACGGGCCTCATCCACAAACATGCGACACGCAGCGAGCACACGCTCGACAGCCGCCTCGCAAAAGCGACCCGTCGCGTCCACACCCTCGCCCAGGTCGGTAATCTCGGTATGCTTGGACGATCCCACGATCGCCCCGCCCTCGACCTGGGCCAACACCAGTCGCGACGACACCGTTCCCAGATCGATCGCCGCCACCTTATATCGTTTGCAATCTGCCATTGCGGGTTCCCCTCCGGGCGCTACTCGCCGTTGGACACGACCGTCTGGCCCTCGACACCGTTAAACCCAAACAGCATGTCGAGCGCCTGGATATACCACGGGGCGTCCTTACCGACTTCTTCGATTTCCTTGGCAACTTCGCTGGCCTTCTTGGCGTTCGACGACTTCTTGCTCGAAGACGAATCCGAATCGTCGTCCAGGCCCTGCACTTCAATCCTCTTCTCGCCGGGCATCACCAGGCCCAAGTCCTCGGATGCCGCGTCCTTGATACCCTCCTCCGAGAGCAGCTTGTCGACGCTTTTTTGCAGCTCATCATTGTATTGCTGACGAATCTCGACCTGCTTGGCCAAGATATCGCTCGAGCGCTTTGCCACGTACAGATCGCGCACGGGGAAATACAGGCTCACGAGCACCAGAGCAACGACAATGCCGATGAATAGCCCTCGCTGAGGACCGTGGGTAAAGTCGTAAATCGCCTTGACCGCTGCGTTGTCGTTGGCGTAGTGCATAAAGTCAGAGCCGGAAAGACGACTTGAGGGACGGCGCGGCTTGTCGGACGCCTGGGTCGAAGGGCGCGACGCATGCTTGGAACGCGATGGGCGCACCGGATTATCCGAGGAACAATTTGGCTGAGCATTGGGATGCGAAGTCGCCGGCGAGCTATACCTGGAGCGATCAGCGCCAGCATAACCAGACCCGCCAAGCTGTGCGGTACGCGCACGACGAGACGACGGCTCACGCGAACCGGCGGAATAGTACCTGTTGTCGTAAATCTGATCCATGTGCGCCTTGTGCGGTTGAGGTTTGTTTGCGCTAAGTCCTTTAGTTATAGCACGAGCGCCCGCACCGCCTTCGTCAGCCTTTGCTCGACATAAAAAAGGCGCTGAGCCGTATGGCCCAGCGCCCATAGTTCTTTGCGGCATCCAGCCAAGGCGGGGAGGAACCGAGTCAGCCTCCCCCTCGCCAAATTCGCCCGTTTAGCGAATGTTGTAGAACGCGGCCTTGCCGGCGTAGCGCGCGCTGCCCTCGAGCTCGTCCTCGATGCGGATGAGCTGGTTGTACTTGGCAATACGGTCGCTGCGGCAAGGGGCGCCCGACTTGATCTGACCGGCGTTGACGCCCACGACCAGGTCGGCGATCGTGGAGTCCTCGGTCTCGCCGGAACGGTGGCTCACGATGCAAGCGTAGCCGGCCTCCTTGGCGGTCTCGATGGCCTCGAGCGACTCGGTGAGCGTGCCGATCTGGTTGACCTTGACCAGAATCGCGTTGGCGGCACCCAGCTCGATGCCCTTCTTAAGGCGCTCGGTGTTGGTGACGAACAGGTCGTCGCCCACCAGCTGCACCTTGTTGCCGATGCGACGGGTGAGCTCAACCCAGCCGTCCCAATCCTCCTCGGCCATGCCATCCTCGATGGAGATGATGGGATAGGCGTCGACGAGCTTCTCCCAGTAATCAACCATCTGGGCGCTCGTGTACTCCACGCCCTCGCCCTTGAGCTCGTACATACCGGTCTCGGCGTTGTAGAACTCGGTGGACGCCGGGTCCATGGCGTACATGAAGTCGACGCCGGGCTTAAAGCCAGCCTTCTCGACGGCCTTGGTAATGTACTCAAACGGTTCGGCATTGGTCTTGAGGTTGGGCGCGAAGCCGCCCTCGTCGCCCACACCGCCGCCCAGGCCGGCCTCGTGCAGCACGCCCTTGAGGGTATGGTAGACCTCGGCGCACCAGCGCAGGCCCTCGGCAAAGCTCGGAGCACCCACGGGCATGATCATGAACTCCTGGAAGTCAACGTTGTTGTCGGCATGCACGCCGCCGTTGAGGATGTTCATCATGGGCGTGGGCAGCAGGTGGGCGTTGACGCCGCCCAGGTACTGGTACAGCGACAGGCCCGCCGACTCGGCAGCGGCGCGGGCGACGGCCAGCGACACGCCCAGAATGGCGTTAGCGCCGAGCTTGGTCTTGTTGGGTGTACCGTCCGCAGCGATCAACGCGGCATCGACGGCGCGCTGATCGAAGGCGTCGAGGCCCACGACGGCATCGGCGCACTCGTTGTTGACGTGCTCGACGGCCTGCGAGACACCCTTGCCCAGATATCGGCCCTTGTCGCCATCGCGCAGCTCACATGCCTCAAAGGCGCCGGTCGAAGCGCCCGAAGGCACCATTGCGCGGCCGAAGCTGCCATCCTCGAGCACGACCTCGACCTCGACGGTGGGGTTGCCGCGGCTGTCGAGCACCTCGCGACCGTAGACATCCAAAATATCGCTCATGTTGTCTCCCTCTCACTTGGAAACGGGTTGAATGCTTGGCGACCGGCCGACCGTGCACCGTCGGTGCGCCTCCGTAAGTTAGCCATGTCGCACTTTTTGCATTATGCCCTAAGTTAGCCGAGGGATACACTTGTTTTTCGAAAAATTTAGCGGGAGCGACGAGGCGTGCCGGCTCGTCGTTCCCGCAGTCTTACTCCTCTGCCTTTGCGGCATCCCACAGGTCATTGAGACCGTGGGT
Organism: uncultured Collinsella sp.; assembly: GCA_959019775.1. Classification (GTDB taxonomy): domain Bacteria; phylum Actinomycetota; class Coriobacteriia; order Coriobacteriales; family Coriobacteriaceae; genus Collinsella. The sequence continues at coordinate 35,838 of CAUEPS010000016.1, read as the reverse complement.
CGAAAGCTCAGCCAGATCCACATGGGCGTTGGCCGCCATCTGCTCCATCGCAGCCCAGCGACGGCGGAACTTGGCCGTGCTCGCGCGCAGGGCGCTCTCGGCGTCGATGCCCTCCTTGCGCGCAACGTTGACCAGGGCAAAGAGCAGGTCGCCAAACTCCATCTCGCGCTCGGGCGAGCCGGGAGCCTCGGCCTCAAACTCGGCACGCTCCTCGGCAACCTCGTCCCATACGTCCTGGACCGTCTCCCACTCAAAGCCCACGGCAGCCGCCTTGCGCGACACCTTCTGAGCCTGCATCAGCGCCGGCAGGTGCGTAGGCACGCCGTCGAGCAGGCCCTCGGGCGCAGCCTCGCCCGCTGCCACGACCTTGTCCTTGGCAGCCTTCTCGGCAAGCTTGACCTCGTCCCAGATCTTGAGCACCTCGTCGGAGTTATCGGCATCCGCATCGCCAAACACATGTGGGTGGCGGCGGATGAGCTTGGCGTCGATATCGCGTGCCACATCGGCCAGCGTAAACTCACCGGCGTCCGCCGCAATCTGCGCATGCAGTACGACCTGCATGAGCACGTCGCCGAGCTCCTCGCGCAGATGCGCCACGTCGTCCGCCTCGATGCAATCGAGCGCCTCGTAGGCTTCCTCGATCATGTTCTTGCCGATGCTCTGATGCGTCTGTTCGCGGTCCCACGGGCAGCCATCGGGCTGACGCAGACGCCAGATGGTCTGCACCAGATGCTGCAGCTCGGCCGACGCGTCGACCAGCGTGGACAGATCGCGCGAGCCCTCGGCATTTTGCTGGGCCGTGTGCTGCGCCATGGTTAGTCCTCCTCCATGATCACGTGGCGGAACGCACCGCCCTCGTAGATGCCGTAGCTGTGCGTGCCATCCTTGGGGATGCTCACGCTGCCGGGGTTGAAGAGCCATAGGCCCGGGTGCGCTTCGCTTGCCTCGTTAACCTTGATATGCGTGTGGCCGTAGACGAGCGCGGACCCCTCGGGCAGCGCGGGCGCGTGGTCGACACTGTTGTGCATGCCGGCGCCAAAGACGTGGCCATGCGTCAGGAACAGCTCGCGGCCGGTCTCGTCGAACAGCGTGGCGTAGTCGGCCATGACAGGAAAGTCGAGGACCATCTGGTCGACCTCGGCGTCACAGTTACCGCGCACCGCGATGATGCGGTCGGCCAGGGCGTTGAGCAGCGGAATCACGCGCTTGGGGGCGTAATCGCGCGGCAGGTCGTTACGCGGGCCATGGTAGAGCAGGTCACCCAGCAGCACAATACGGTCGGGCTGCTCGGATTCGATGGCGGTGCAGAGGCGCTCGGCCCAGTATGCCGAGCCATGGATGTCGGAGGCGATGAGGTATTTCATGGTGGTCCTTTCGGGTGGGTTTGATGGGGCTGGGCGCGGCGTGCCACCGGCCGCGTTACTCAAATCGAAGCGCCGCGCTCTGGGCCGCCTGCATCACGCGTTGGAGCGGCACGTTGTGCTCGCGAGCGAGGCGGGAGCAGTCCTCGTACTCGGGTGCCGCACGCTCACTGCCGTCGGGCAGGGTGGCTACTTTAACGGCCACCTCGCCCCAAGGCGTCGCCACCTGCTCAAAACGACGCGGCAGACAGACGCGCTCCATAACCTGGCGGCGGATGCCGTTGGTCGTGGTTTCCAAAAAGATGATCATCTGCAGACGGTCAATGTCCTCGCGGGCGCAAATTACCTGCAGCTGCCAGCCGGGACGACCTTTTTTGCAGTAGAGAGGCAGCCAGTGCACTTCGCGGGCGCCCGCCTCGCGCAAGCGGTCGGCGGCATAGGCGAGCACCTCGGGCGACGCATCGTCGATGTCGCACTCCAGCTTGACGATGGTTTCGGGCGCATCGGTCTCGCGGGACAGCGGAGATGTACTTCCACGTTGCATACGGTCCGGATCCTTTCCGCACGGGCTCGTTTTATTCATCCAAACGCTAGCACATCGGACGTGGCACAGGCGTGACTTTCGTCCGTCGCCGCCCTCGCCCCTATCCAAACGTGTACGTCAGCCTCCAAACATGTCATTTTTTGTCGGTTTTGGAGACTGACGTACACGTTTTGGAGCGGGGCCGCACCGCGCACCCTTTCCAGTCGATTTCGGCACCCCGCGCGCACGACGCGCCGAGGCTGCGCCATTACAATGGAGCGGATTCGCCAAATGCAAAGGAGTCGCCATGCCCGTATGCCCGCTGGTCGATTGCCATACCCACACCTCGTTTTCGGACGGCCATGCCTCGTTTGAGGACAACGTCCGCGCCGCCGCGGCCGCCGGCTGCCGTGTTATGGTCTCGACTGACCACCTCACCTTGCCCGCCAGCATGGACGCCAACTGCGAAGTGCAGGTTACTGAGGGCGACCTGCCGGCACATCGTCTGGCCTTTGAGGACGCCCGCAAACTCGCCGCGCAGATCGCGCCGGAGCTCACCTTTATCTATGGCTTTGAGTGCGATTGGTACGAGGGTTGCGAGCCTTTGGTCGAGCGCTGGTCCCGGGGTGCCGTCGTGCGTCTGGGCAGCGTACATTGGATTGGCAACCCAGGCGATATTGCGGCAGGCGCTGCGGGCACGGCGGGGACGGAGGACGTCGCTCGTCCCGATACCCCCGATTCCCTTTGCGGTTGGATCGACGACGACACCAACCTGCATGTTTGGGAAAACCTGGGCGTGCGCGGCGTGTGGGAGCGCTATGTCGATGACTGGTGCCGCGCCTGCGAAAGCCCGCTCAACTTTGACGTGATGGCCCATCCCGACCTGGTCATGCGCTTTTCGAAGGAGGGCTTTGCGCCCGATTTTGACCCGGCGCCGTTTTGGGAGCAGATGGCCGAATGCGCCCATGATACGGGTCGCCGCGTTGAGGTCTCGACCGCCGCACCGCGCAAGGGCCTCAACGACTACTATCCCGCGACTGGCCTTTTGCGCTGCTTTGCCCATGCCGAAGTGCCGATTACTTTTGGCTCGGACGCGCACCGCGCCTGCGATATTTGCTGGAACATCCGCGAGGCTCAGGCCCACGCCTACGACTGCGGCTATCGAACCTTCGATATCCCCCACGCCACCGGCGAATGGGAATCCACGCCCCTCGCCTAAGACTAGTGGCGGCGAGCGTTGAGCTCACCGGCCAGTTCGTCGAGGGTGATACCGTAGCGTTCGAGCGTTACGAGCAGATGGTAAATCAGGTCGCCGGCCTCGTAGCGGATGTGGTCGTGATCGTTATCCTTGCAGGCCATGATGACCTCGCTCGCCTCCTCGGCAAGCTTCTTGAGCAGCTCGTCCTCGACATCGGTCAACAGACGAGCGGTGTAGCTCTCCTGTGGCGACGCATCGCGACGACCGTGAATCACCTCGGCCAGATCCGTCAGCGTCTCACCGATATTTCCATCCTGAACATTTGCGGTGCGCACACCCATAGTTCAATCCTTTCCGTTTTACCGAGCGCCCAACAGGGCGCCCGCCTTAGGCGAGTTCCTTAAAGAAGCAGGTACGGTTGCCGGTGTGGCAAGCCGGGCCCGGAGAGTCAACCTTGACCAACAGCGTATCGCTATCGCAGTCGGCCCAGAGTTCCTTGACCTCCTGCATGTTGCCGCTCGTCGCGCCCTTGTTCCAGAGCTCCTGGCGGCTGCGACTCCAAAACCACGTGGTCCCGGTCTTGAGCGTCAGCCCCACCGACTCCTCGTTCATCCAAGCAACCATAAGCACCTCACCGGTGTCATACTGCTGAACCACACAAGGAATCAGCCCCTTGGCGTCGTATTTGAGCTCGGCCGCGCTTGTCACTTGCTCCATTTAAAAATCCAATCTCACGGGAATGCCCTGGCTGGCCATATATTCCTTCACTTCGCGAATGCTGAAGGTTCCAAAGTGAAAGACGCTGGCCGCCAGCACGGCGTCGGCTTCGCCCTCGATCACGCCCTCGGCAAAATGCTCGAGTGTGCCCACGCCGCCGCTCGCGATGACGGGAATCGGCACCGCGCGCGCCACGGCACGGGTGAGTGCCAGGTCGAAGCCAGCCTTGGTACCGTCGCGATCCATACTGGTGAGCAAGATCTCACCGGCGCCGCGACGAGCTGCTTCCTCGGCCCACGCCACTGCATCCATACCCGTGGCGTTGCGGCCGCCCGCCGTAAAGACCTCCCACTTATCGGCGCCCGGCTCCCCGGGCAGCCCCACGCGCTTGGCATCAATCGCCACAACCACGGCCTGGCTGCCAAACGCCGCGGCAGCCTGGCTGATCAGCGACGGGTCACGCACGGCGGCAGAGTTGAGCGACACCTTGTCGGCACCGGCGGCAACCATGGTGCGCATGCCCGCCAGGTCGCGAAAGCCGCCGCCCACGGTATAGGGAATGGCCAGCTCCTCGGCAGCATGCGCCGCCATCTCGATAGTCGTCGCACGGTTGTCGCTCGTCGCGGTAATGTCCAAAAATACGACCTCGTCCGCACCCTCGCAGTCGTAGGCACGCGCCAGCTCCACCGGATCGCCCGCATCGCGCAAGCTCACAAAGTTGACGCCCTTGACCACGCGGCCGTCCTTAACATCCAGACAGGGAATCACGCGTTTGGTAAGCATGAGCTACTCCTCCCCTCGGGCGGCGGCCAGCGCCTGGGCCAGCGTAAAGTTGCCCTCGTAGAGCGCACGGCCGGTAATGGCACCTTCAATCGCGCCCTCACCCACCGCGGCAAGCGCGCGGATATCGTCGAGCGTCGAGATACCGCCCGAAGCCACGACGGGAAAGCCCGCTACCTCGGCCACATGGCGATACGCCGCCACATCGATGCCCGTCTGCATGCCATCGCGCGCAATATCGGTATAGACCAGATGTTTAAAGCCCAGCTCGGAAAGCTGCGCCACGGCGTCGTCGAGTGCCACGCCCGCGCCGTCACGCCAGCCGTTCACCTTGACCTGGCCGTCGCGCGCGGCGATATCTGCCACCAACAGCTCGCCAAAGCCTTGGGCCGCCACCTCGGCAAAACCCGGCTCGGTCACCAGCACGGTGCCCAGTGCGATGCGACGCGCGCCGTAGCCGGCCAGCTCGTCGATGCGTGCAAGCGAGCGGACGCCGCCGCCCACGTCCACGGACAGACCGTCGACGCCGCAGATGGCCTCGATCGCTACCGAGTTGGCAGCGCACGCGTCTTCGTCCTCGCCAAAGGCAGCGGACAGGTCGACGACGTGCACCCAGTTCGCGCCCTGCTCGGCAAAGGAGCGGGCAATGGCCACGGGGTCGTCGGAATATACCTTGCAGCGGTTCCGGTCGCCGCGCTCCAGGCGCACGACCTTGCCGCCGATCAAATCGATTGCGGGAAACAGAATCATCAGCCGGCCTCCTCGACGATGCTCACGAAGTTCTTAAGAATGCGCTGACCCAGCGCAGAGGATTTCTCGGGATGGAACTGGCAGCCCCACACGTTGCCGTGGCGCACGATGCACGGGAAGCTCCGCGTATAGTGCGTGCGCGCCAGAACATCGGCGGCATCGGCGTCGTCGGCCACTGCATAGCTGTGGGTGAAGTACATATTGGCGCCCTCGGCAAAACCGGCAAGCAGTGGATCGGCCGCACCGGCGGGCGTCATGTGCGCCTGGTCCCACCCCACGTGCGGCACCTTCAGGCGGCTCGACTCCAGGCGCGTACACGAACCGCGCATGATACCCAGGCCATCGACCCAGGGGCCACCGGCCCGCTCGGGGGTGTTGCCGTCGGCGACCACGCCCTCGTCCGCCAGCACCCCCTCGTTGCCGCGCTCAAAAAACAGCTGAAGGCCCAGACAGATGCCGAGCAGCGGAGTTCCGGCGGCGACGGCATCGAGCACGGCCGCCTCCTCGCCGCTCTCGCGCATAAAGGCAATCGCGTCGTAGAACGCACCCACGCCCGGGATGACCAGGCCGTCGGCGTTGCGGATCTGCTCCGGATCGTCCGACGTGCAGGCGGCGGCACCGGCGCGCGCAAGCCCGCGCACAACGCTCGACAAGTTGCCCTTGTGGTAGTCGACCACCACGATCTTCGGTTCGCCCACGCGACCCTCCCTTATCTCATTCAAAACCTGTCCCTTTTTGGCAGGTTACAGCGAGCCCTTGGTACTGGGGATGCCCTGCACGCGGGGATCGAGCTCGCAGGCGTGGCGCATCGTGCGGCCCACGGCCTTAAAGGCGGCCTCGATGATGTGATGCGAGTTACCGCCCGCCAGCTCGCGCACGTGCAGCGTGAGCTTGGCATCGCGCGCAAAGGCATAGAAAAACTCGACGGCCAGCTCGGTATCAAAGCTGCCCACGCGCTCGGTCGGCACGGGCAGCTCGCAATAGGCCTGCCCGCGGCCCGAGATATCCACGGCGGCCATCACGAGCGTCTCGTCCATGGCAATCGCCGCGTCGACAAAGCGCGTAATGCCTGCCTTGTCGCCCAGCGCTTGGCAAAACGCCTCGCCCAGCACGATGCCCGTATCCTCAACAGTGTGGTGCGCGTCGACCTCAACGTCGCCTACCGCATGTACCGTCAAATCGAACAGGCCATGGCGGCCAAAGGCGTTGAGCATGTGGTCGAAAAAGGGCACGCCGGTCGAGATATCGCACACGCCGCTCCCGTCCAGGTCGAGCTTGACGACAATATCGGTCTCCCCTGTCTTGCGGGTCACCTCGGCACAACGGCCCATCTACATCTCCTCCTTCACCAGCGCGGCAAACGCAGCCAGCACCTCATCGTTTTCCTGCGGGGTACCCACGGTAATGCGCAGACAGTCCGCAAGCCCCGGCGCATAGCTAAAGTCGCGCACCAAAATCGAATACTCATCGCGCAGACGCTCGCGCACGCGCGTGGCATGCGGCGTGCGCACGAGCACAAAGTTCGTCGCGCTCGGCCATGCCTCCACGGGCATGCCCTCGGCAGCCATCGCACGCAGGGCGTCCAGCTCGCGCTCGCGCTCGGATGCGACCTGTGCCACCACGGGCGCGTACGCATCGCGGGCACACACACAGGCAAGCGCCGTGGCTTGGCTCAGCACGTTGACCGAATAGATCTGACGAATCGCCGCGAACACGTCGATGACCTCGGGAGCCGCAACCACGTAACCCAGACGCGTACCGGCGGCGCCAAACGCCTTAGACAGCGTATGCAGAATCACCAGGTTGGAATGCTCGGCGATAAGCCCCTTCGCCGTGGTTGCCGCCCCAAACGAATCGTCCGCAAACTCCACGTAGGCCTCGTCGACCATCACCATGCCGGGGCAGGCATCGCACAGGGCCGCGACAAAGTCGAGCGGAGCCACGTCGCCCGTGGGATTGTTGGGCGAGGTCACGATGGCAAGGCTGCACTCGGGCGCCGCCGCAAGCACGGCTGCCTGGTCGAGCTCAAAGGTCGCGGGATCGCGCCACACGTCGCGCACCTCGGTCTGGCACAGAGACGCAAAGAAGGCATACTCGCTAAAACACGGCGGGCAGTTGAGCAGGGTCCGCCCCACGCCGCCAAACGCCAGCAGGTAGTTATAGAGCAGCTCGTCGCCGCCGTTGCCCACGCAGATATTCTCGCGAGCCACGCCATGCCAAGCAGCCAGCTCGTCGCGCAGGTCGTTGGACATGGGATCGGGGTAGCGGTTGAGCGGTGTGGCAGCCAGGGCCGCATCGATTGCCTCGCGCACGCCGGCCGGCACGGGATAGGTGTTCTCGTTGGCCGAAAGGTTGATGCGCGTGGGCGTAAAGTTGGGATCGTAGGGCTCAATGCCGGCCAAGTAGGGCTGGACGAGCTCCTTCATGCGGGGCGTGAGTTCAGCCATATTAGGCCTCCTCGCCAGTCGGGCCAGCTCCATCCGCGCTTGCGGCCGCCAGGTCCACACCCTCGGCAACCGTCGCCACGGCGTCGCCCGGCCAGGCGACCTTGGTCAGGTCGGCCGCGGCCAGCGACTCGGCGCTCACGGCATCCTCGCCCTGCTCCAGCACGCGGCGGCGCAGTGCGGCCGAAAGCGCGTGCGCCCACAGGCCCTCGGCCTCGGCTAGACGCTGCGTGGCGGGAGCGTCGGAGAGCAGGCCCTCGGGCGTATAGCAAATGACGCTCGAGCGCTTAACGAACTCTTCGACCGAAAGCGGATTGGAGAACATGGCCGTGCCGCCGGTCGGCAGCGTGTGGTTGGGGCCGGCAACATAATCGCCGAGCGGCTCGGAGCTCCAAGCGCCCACAAAGATGGCACCGGCGTTGCGGATACCGCCAAGCAGGCCCATCGCATCCTTGCAGCGCAGCTCCAGGTGCTCGGGCGCCACGGTGTTCACGGCCTCGACGGCAGCGGCCATGTCGGCGGCCACCACGATGGTGCCCTCGTTATCGAGCGAGGCACGCGTAATCTCGGCACGCGGGGACTGCGCTACCAGAATTTCGACACCCGCCTCGACCTCGCGCGCAAACTGCTCGTCGCAGGTCACCAGATAGCAGGCTGCCAGCGGATCGTGCTCGGCCTGGGCCATCAGGTCGGCCGCGACCACCATAGGCTTGGCCGTGGCATCGGCCAGCACGCAGACCTCGGAGGGGCCGGCGACCATGTCGATACCCACGTCGCCCGAGACAATCTGCTTGGCGGCGGCGACAAAGGCGTTGCCCGGACCGGTGATTTTGTCGACGCGTGGAATGGTCTCAGTACCGTATGCCAGCGCGGCCACGGCCTGAGCGCCGCCCACCATATAGATTTCGTCCACGCCGCCGAGCTTGGCGGCCGCGAGCGTATACGGGCTGATCAGGCCGTCCTTTTGCGGCGGCGTCACCATGACCACGCGCTTGACGCCGGCCACCTTAGCGGGAATGGCGTTCATAAGCACCGTGGAGGGATACTGCGCACGACCGCCCGGCACGTAGATGCCGGCAGCGGCAAGCGGGGTCACCTTAACGCCGAGCATCGTGCCGTCCGCACGCGTGGTAAACCAGCTCTGCTCGACCTCGCGCTGGTGGAACTCGCGGATCTGGCGTGAAGCTTTCTCCAACGCGGCGACAAAGGCCGGATCGAGACCTTCGAGCGCGGCATCGATCTGCTCCTGCGGCAAGCGGAAGCTCTGCAGCTCAACGCCATCAAAACGCTGGCAATAATCGCGCACCGCGGCATCGCCGTTGGCGCGCACGTTGGCCACGATATCGCGGGCGGCGTCGACGATGTTTTGCGGCAGCACGCCCTTACGGTTGAGCTGGTTGGTAACGAGGCGTTCACCGGGAGCAAGCTTGATGGTCTTCATATCGGTATCCCCTATCGGTCGAGGTTGTGTTCGAAAAACGAAAGGCCGGGCGGCGGCGCCAGTCGGCCCGCAGCCCGTACGTTGGGGCGCCCGTGCGTGCTCGCGCTATTGTGCCGAGCCCGCGACGGGCTCAAAATGCTTGTCCTTAACAGCAGCTGCCAAGCGATCTGCCAGATTGCGTACGCGCGGATCCAGGCGCGCGGCACCCGGATTGACAAAGAAGCGCGCCGTGCAGTCCATAATGCGACCAGTAATAACCAGGTCGTTATCGCGCAGGGTGGCGCCCGTGGCGGTAATGTCCACGATACGGTCGGTCATACCGACGATGGGGCCCAGCTCGATATTGCCGTGCAGCGAGACGATATCGGCATTCACGCCACGCTCGGCATACCAGGCGCTCGCGATGCGCGGATACTTGGTGGCCACACGAAGCGACCCGCGACGGGCATAGTTGCGCTCGGCCTGGCCAGCGCGCCACGCGGGCTCCGCCTCGATAAACGTGCACAGGCCGTAGCCCAGGTCGACCAGCTGCAGCAGGTTGAGGTCGGCCTCGATGAGCGAGTCCCAACCGCAGATGCCGCAATCGGCACCGCCGCAGCCCACAAAGGCGGGCGCGTCGCTGGGACGCACGATGACAAACTCGATATCTCCGACCGTGCCCTCGCCGGCACGCGTGTCGTGACCGCGTACGATCAGGTGACGGCCGGGGTCGCGCAGCTCAGAGACGTCCAGGCCCGCGGCCTCGAGCACGTCGAGCGTGTCGGCCTTAAGCGAGCCCTTGGGCACGGCAATGCGCAGCGGACCCTCGGCGCCACGGCCCACGGCATGGTCACCATCGGAAGCGGCATCCTCGGCCGAGGTGCGCGCGGCCTCCAGGCGCTCAAGCGAAAAGGCAAAACCCGCCGCCGGCACCTCGATGCCGTCGCCAAACGCGCCGGTAAAGATGGAGTCGTAGCGACCGCCCGAGCCGACCGGATCGGGCAGACCACCGGCATAGGCCTTAAAGACCAGACCGGTGTAGTAATCGAAAGAATTCATGATGGAGAAGTCGAAGGACAGCACCTGAGCATCCTCGGGAGCCAGGCCCTCAACCAGGGCACGCAGCTCGCGCGTCAACGGCGCAACGATACCGGCCGCCGCCAGCAGCGCATCGACACGGTCGAGCACCTCGGCGCCACCATGCAGGCGCGGCAGCTCGCTAATGGCAGCCTTGACGGCCTCGGGCTCAGCGCTTTCCGCCACGCGGGCATCGAGGCCCACAAAGTCGTTGGCGTGCACGCAACGCAGCGCCTCGGCAGCCAGTTCGCGGTCTTCGCACGCCGCGAGCAGCTCCTTAAACGGACGCACGCTACCTGCGATAATGCGCGCATCGGGCAGCGCGAGTTTGCGCACGGCCTCCGCTACCAGCGAGACAATCTCCACGTCGCCCGCGGTATCGCCCGCGCCGATGAGCTCAAAGCCCAACTGCGTAAACTGACGCGAACCGCCGGCATTGCGTTGGCACTCACGAACCACCGGCGCCTCGTAGCGCAGGCGCAGTGGCAGGTCGGCCGCGCGCATGCGGGTCGAAACCAGACGCACGATCGGCAATGTGTTGTCGGGACGGACCACCAGCAGGCGGCCATCATCGTCAAAGAGTTTAAACGGCGTGTCCGCGATGCGGCCGCCTTCCTCGAGCGAACCCTTGTCCTCGAGCAGCGGTGTCTCGACCGGAAGGTAATGATGCTCCCTGAAGCAGCCCTTCACCGTACATGCAATCTCCTCGCGCGCCTGAGCCTCCTCGGGCAATATGTCCCGGAATCCCCACGGTGTGGCCGTCATCTGGTGAGCCTCCTCATGCTGTGTTTCGTATAGAACAGAAGACCGGCATAGCTCCGCCGGTCTTCTGGGTACTTTAGCATACTAGAGTGTTTGCGGGGAAAATCGTCCTCCTCGGCTCACAGCGTATTCATTTGGAAACATACGGAAAGCGCGTCCCACCTTCCAGCCAAAAACTGGGACGCACTTTCCACTTGAGGCCTTAACCGGAAACGGCGTCCCAGAATAGACGCTCAGAACGGGACACACTTCCCGAAACCCGCCCCATCGGGAAAATGCATCCCGGAATGAGTCTCCAGAATGGGACACGCTTTCCCAAACCCATCCCAACGGGAAACTGCGTCCCGTTCCGAATCGCAATTCCGGGACACGCTTTCCGCCAGAAGCCTCAGCCGGAAAGCGCATCCCGTTTCCCAAAGAGCGCCAAGCTAAAGTCTGCCGAACGGCAGCTCGACGCCCGCCTAGGCGCCGATCGCGCGTCGATACTCCGCCATAACCCGAGCATCGGCTGCGGCGGGATCGGCGAAATAGCGCCAGTCATAGGTCTCGGCAGAAACTACGCCCTTGTATCCACGCGCCACCAGCCTATCCAGGTCGGCACGCATATCGCGGTCGCCGTCGCCCCAGGCAAGATGCGTGGTGCCATCTGCCGCAACATCGACAAAGTGCACATGGGCAACATCATCGCCAAGTAGATCGAAATAATCGTCGATGGTATCCCCCGCCACCGCCATGGCACCCATATCAAGGCACGCCTTGAGCGCCGGATGTCCAACCGCGTCAATCATGCGCTTCGTATCGGCCGCCGAGTTTACGATCATCGACTCAACCGGCTGCAGGGCCTCGAGCACTAGGTGCACGCCGCGCGGACCCGCATACTCGGCAATCGACCGCAGCATCGAAGCACTACGCGCCCATGCATCCTCGATCGGCTCATTCAAAAATGCCCATCCGCTCGAAACCATGACCTGGTCGGCGCCAAGCTCTGCCGCAATATCCACGACATTCTTAAAGTATGCGAGCGTGCGGGCACGCGACTCCTCCCCGCGCGCCGCGATATTCCACGGCTTGGGATTGTTCTGCTCGGGGCAAATTCCGACAATCCGGACTCCATACCGCTGCGAAAGCTCCCTCACCTGCTCGAGCGAATCATAGCCATGGCAATCCACATACAAATGCATCGCCCCGGTCCAAAGCTCACAGCACGTATAACCCGAAGCCGCGGCCGACGAAAAGAACTCCTTAAGGTCAAAATAACGATGGCTGATATTCATAACGGCAAGCTGTGGATACTCCATCTTGTCCACCTTTCGGCAAAAGGGCGCCGCAGCACAGTGTGCGCGACGCCCCCTCTTACATTGTTTTGATTATGACGGATGCCCTACTGAACACCAAGCACTCCAAAAAACGCGCCGGCGATGCTCACGAGCAAAATCACGAGCATGATGAGCAGCGGATTCATCTTCTTCTTGAGCATGAGATAGACGATTCCAAACAGCCCCATCGTGACAAAGCCCGGGAAGATTCCGTTGAGCAACTCGGCGAGCGTTTGAGCACCCTCGCCCGCGCCAACCATGAGCGGAATGTCCACCGTGACCATCTCCATGGTCATCGCACCGATCACCATGGCGCCCATGATGGAGGCCATCTTGACGATCGTATCCATGATGCCCGACTCCTGGACCTTGCTGATCATGTCCGAGCCAAAGCGGTATCCCACAAACGTCAGTACATAGCGGATGATGTAGTGGGGAACGTTGAAAACCAGCAGGAACAAAATCGGACCGAGAATAGAACCCTGCAGTGCCAGCGAGGTGCCGACACCCGTGGCCAAAATTCGAAGTGTTCCCCAGTAGAATGCATCGCCCACGCCGGAAAGCGGGCCCATCAAAGCGAGCTTGACGTTAGAGATCGCGCTCGTGTCAAAGCTCTCGTCGGTAGCGTTGACCTCCTCCATCGCGGCGGCGATGGACATGGGGAGCGTCGAGATGTACGGCGTGACGTTATAGAGCTCCATGTGGCGCTTGAGCGCGGCCTTAAAGTCCGCATCCTGCGGATAGAGCTTGCGCAGGATCGGCATGAGGGCCCACATAAAGCCAATATGACCCATGCGCTCGTAGTTCCAGGAGTGCTCGTAGGGAATCGAGCGCCAGAATAGCTTCTTAAGATCCGAGCGGGTAATCAACCCGTCGTAGGAAGACTCAAACTTAAAACTCATCGAACCCACTCCCAATCGCAGGATCCTCGGTTGCCGCCACGGGCTGCTCCGCCTTTTTCTTCTCGCCCAAAACCGTCATCGCGACGACGATAATCGCGGCAAAGATCGCCACACCCGTCGTGCTAATGCCAAAGTAGGCAACGAGGAAGAAGCCTGCGAAGAAGAACGGCGCCACGGTCTTGTTCATAATCATCTGAGCCAGCATTGCAAAGCCGAGTGCGGGCAAGAAGGCGGCGGCGACATCCATACCGGTCTGAACGAAATCGGGAATGATGTTGAGCAGGCTGGCGACGGCGTCAGCGCCAAAGAAGAAAGCCAAGGGGATGATCAGCAAGCCGCACCAGCTCTGTGCGTAACCGGCGATGAGCATGTTACGCGTGATGGCCTTGGTGTCCCCATCCTCGACGTTCTTGTCGATGCGGTGCACCAGCAGCAGCATGACCGGCTGGCCCAGGGCCGTGTCGAGTGCCAAAACGATCGTGGCGATAGGGATACCCAGAGTCAGCGCCGCCGAAGCGTCCGCGCCGGCCTGCATGGCAAGGGATACGCCCAGGATGGTTCCAGAAATCGTATCGGGTGGATTATAAGCACCGACCGAGATAGCACCGACCATGGCGAGCTCCATCGTGGCGCCCATGATCGTACCGGTCACCATGTCGCCCATGACAAGGCCGACCAGAGGTCCGAGCACAATGGGGCGCTGGAGATAGCTCGTGCCCGTCAGCCACTCGGAATAGCCCAAAAGGGCAATAAGGAAAATCAGGATTGTCTTGATAACCATGACGACCCCTAACCGATGGCCTTTGCGGCGTCAGTCTTTGCATCTGCCGGAATCATCTGGATGAACAGCTCGTAGCCCTCGCCGAGCAGCTCCTTCACGCATGCCTCGTTCTCGGGCGTAAGGAACACGCTCGTCGAGACCTGGCGGGCGTCCTCGCTAAAGGCCACATTGCCGAGGTTGATTTTCTTGACGCCCATCGCCTTTGCGACGGTGCCAGCCTGCTGGATCGTCTCGCAAACCACGAAGAGCTTGTACTTGTCGGTCACACCGCTCTGGAGCGCCTTGACGGCATCCTCGGTGTTTTTGACGACGACCTTGCATCCTTCGGGCTTTGCAAGGGACAGCGCCTGCAGGCGCAGCTTGTCGTCGAGAACTGTATCGCTCACCAGCAGGATGCAGTCGGCACCCAAAGCCGAGGTCCAGCTAACGGCAACCTGGCCGTGCAGCAGTCGATAGTCTACGCGAATCATCTGAATCATGATGTCCTCCTAACGATTAAAACTCATCGAGTTCGGCCTGGCCCAGCAGGTCGTTGACGTACTTGACCTTGGTGTCGTCCGCCTCAACGATCTGACGAATGGCCTCATCGATCGGGGTGGAGTCGGGCACGAACAGCAGCTGGATCAGAAGCGGCAAGTTCATATTAGTCACAAGGTGCGTGCCGGGGCGCGTCTGGACAACTTTGGTGAACTCGTTGTTGACGCTGCCGCCAAACAGGTCGGTGCAAACGACGACCTCATCATCCGCGGCAAAGCCGTCCAGAATCGCTGCGGCCTCCTTGGCCAGGTCCTCGTTTCCGTCGACATACATAGAGAGCGCATGGACGTTTTCGCGCTCGCCGGAAAGCAGACCGATGCTCTCGACGATTCCAGACGCGAAATGAGCATGGGATGCCACGATAAACTGCCTCATTCGAATCCCCTTCCTAGCGAATTTCGACATAAAAATGCCCGGACGCATGCGCCCGGGCAGGGTGCTTCTTAAATGTGTGGTCAACTATTAGTAGTCGAACTGATGATAGTAGCGGCGGTAGTTGAGGTTGTGCTTGGTGACCGTCTCGTAGTAGGCGGCGAGTCGGTCGGTGATCAGCGAGGACAGGATCCACGGGGAAACGATGACACGGAACTCCTCGTCCAGGCCGGGGATGGCGAACTCGGCGGTGTCGATGATGTTGATGTCGGTATCACCGGTCACGCCGCGGTTGAGGAAGGCGCGGACGCGCTCGTCGAGCTTGCGGTTCTCGTCCTCGCCCATGAACAGGAACACGGGAACGCCGGGCTCCACGAGCTCGAGCGTGCCGTGGAAGAAGTCGGCCGAGGTGATATAGCGGGTGCGCTTCCACTGCATCTCCTCGAGGATGCACATCGAGAAGAGGATGGTCTCGCCCCAGAGTGCTCCGGAGCCGATGAACATGGTGTAGGGCGCGAGGGCGTACTTCTTGGCGAGCTCCTCGGCGCGCGGCTCGAAGCGCTTGCGGATGTCGAGCATATCCTTCCAGATGTCCTTGGTCTGCTCGATGAACAGATCGAACTTGGGGAAGCAGCCGCGGCGGTTGAGCAGGCGCAGGCCGAAGCAGTCGGCGAGGTAGTAGCCCATCTCGCAGCCGCCATTTCCATGATCGGATGCCATCTTGACGCAGTTCTCGGCGCCGACGGCCTGGCCGATGGGGCCCTCGGGCTTGGTCATGGCGTAGACGCGCACGCCCATGTCCTTCATCTTCTTGACGGCCTCGAGGACCTCGGGGGTGGTGCCGGACTCGGAGGCGGTCAGCACGACGGACTTCTCGGTCATGCGCTTGTGGCCGGAGACGTTCCACTCGGCGGCGTGGATCAGGTAGACCTCCAGGTCGCGGTCGCCGAACTTGTTCATGAGGTACTCGAGCTGCATGAGCTCGTCCCAAGTGCCGCCCACGCCCATCAGGAACACGGCGTCATAACCTTCGTCGGCGACCTTGTCTGCGAGCGCGGTCATCTTCTTGCCGGTCTCGTAGACGTTCTTGCCGTCCTCGACGTAGCCCTCCTGGCTAAAGTGCATGATCTCGATCTTCTCGGTTTCCTTCATGGCTCGTCCTTTCTGTTTTGGACGCGACTCTATACATCGCGTTTCTTTTCGATACCAATTATAGACGTTCACCCAACGTGTTTTTAATACCACTTTGTAATCTATGGCGATCCTCGGTGAACGGTCGAAATTTTCGGGTGAATGGTATTAAATTAAAATTAGATGTATATCTAGCATTTCTGACGCTTCCCCTGCGTGACAAAAAACAGCGTTCCTGCCAGCGCAATGATTGTCGATGCTCCAAACAGCACCGTTTGGACGCCCAGGGCCTCCGCCAAAAATGGAGCAGCCAGCAACGGCAGCACGCCGGCACTCATCAGGCCAAAACGCACAAAGCCGGTAATGCGCCCCAGGTATTTGATGTCCGCGCGTTCCTGAATCAGGATCATCTGTAGCGGCTCCAGGAAACCCCAAGCCAGTCCGTTAATCGCCTGGCCGATAATCGCGACCCCCAGCATATCGGTGCCCACGTACACCATGGACCCAATGCCCACGGCCATGAGCGCGCCGAGCAGCAATCGCAGGTTGACATGGCGAGCAGAAAGCTTGGTCAGGATGAACGCGCCCACCGAGGAAGTGAGGCCCACGACCGAGGACAGCCAGCCCAGCCAGACGATATCCACGTTGAGCACATCGCGGTAGAACAACGACTCCAGCGAATCGAACGCGCCGAACGCAAAGAAACCCAAAAAGCCCGATATAAAGATGAGGCGCAGGTCGTGATCGCGAAACGTAAGTCGCGCGCCCTCGGCCATGCCGCCCAAAATACCGCCCTTCGGCTTCTCCCCTTTTGCGGGAGCAACACACTCGTGACAGCCCAAGGAGAGCACGGCCGCCACACCCATCATGCCCGCCATGAGCAGATAGACCGATTGCGTGGCAAAGCAACTCACGATGGCGCCGCCGAGCAGCGGGCCAGCGGTATAGGCGATATTGCTGTAGAACACCATGAGGCCGTTCACGCGGGTACGGCCCTCGGTGGTCGACTCCAGGTATCCCGGAAACGCATGCGTGCAGGTGTTGATAAAGCCGCCCGCAAGTCCCAAGACGCACGCGGCAAACACAAGCCCGGGGACAGACAACGGCGCCAACCCCACGCCAAGCGATAGCACTGCCGTAATCACGCACGTCACAAACGACGTCCGGCGCGGTCCAAAGCGATCGATGACCGAGCCCGACACCATATTGCCCACCGACGTCATAAGATTGCGTACGAGCGTAATGGCGGCAACCAAAAAGGCCGTGCCGGCCAGATCATACGTGGCCGCACCGATAAGCCCCAAAAAGTAGACCGCGTTGTTGGCGCACCACTGCAGGGACTCAATAAGAATCAGCCTGACCTCTGCCGGCGTCAGGCGCATTGCTTCGCGATCCTTCGCGAACATACGAACTCCTTCTATACAAAAAGGGGATGGAGGGAATAGGCCTGCTCCATCCCCTTTCCAGGTTGCAACGAAAATCTATGCAGCCGGGCCCTTACGCCAGCACGCCGAAGAACGCGCCGATGATGCCCACGACCATGGTGGCCACGATCAGCACCATGGGGTTGATCTTCTTGGACAGCAGCCAGTAGTACAGCCAGAAGGCGATCATGCCGAGCATGCCGGGCATGATGCCGTCCAGGATGTCCTGGAGGGTCTGGGCGTCGTCGCCCGAGCCGATGGCCACCGGGATGCTGGCCCAGAACATGTCCTTGCACATGGCGCCCACGACCATGACGCCCACGATGCCCACGCAGGTCATGATCTTCTGCATGAGGCCGGTCCTCTGGGCCTCGTCCAGGAAGCCCACGCCCAGCTCGTAGCCCTTGACGGCGCCCCAGACGCGCAGCGCGAAGCCGGGGACGTTGTAGATGAGCAGGAAGGCGATGGGGCCGAAGGGGTTGCCGGCCTGGCACAGGCTGATGCCCACCGCGGCGGCGACCACGCGCAGCGTCGACAGGAAGATGGAGTCGCCGATGCCGGACAGCGGGCCCATGAGGGCGGCCTTGACGTCGTTGACGCTCTCGGGCTCGATCTCGCCACGGGCGACCTTCTCCTCCATGGCCATCGCGATGCCGCCGACGAACGGGGCGAACTGGACGGTGATGTTGAAGAACGCGCAGTGGCGGTGCAGGGCCTCGGCGTAGTCGTCGGGGCGGCCGGCGTAGATCTTCTTGAGCATGTTGGCGACCATCAGGCAGAAGGCGATGTTCATCTGCTTGTAGTAGGTCCAGGAGAACTCCATGCCCAGGGCGCCGACGTTGACGGCGCTCTTGACGAGGTCGGAGCGCGTGATCTTGTTCTCGGGACTAGAAGTCATCGTCCTCATCCCCTTCCGCGGAGAGCTGGGGCTGGGCTCCGTCCAGGCCGAGCAGGTCGAACTTGTCGATGCCGATGATGATGGCGATCAGGGCGACGCCCAGGACGGGCACGTTGGCGTAGGAGCACAGCAGGAAGCCCAGGAAGTAGAAGGGCACGAGCTGCTTGGTGAGCACCAGGCGGCCGAGCATGGCGAAGCCCATGGCCGGCAGGATGTTGGCGGCCACGCCGCAACCGTCAATCACAAAGGGCGGGATGAAGTCGAGCAGGCCCTGGATGGCGCCGGAACCCAGATAGAAGGCGCCGCCACACAGCAGGAAGTACTCGAGGCAGCCCCAAAGTCCAAGTCCCCAATGAACGGCGTAGATGCCTTTGAGGTTTCCCTTGAGGGCGAACTTGTCTGCCATGTCGACAAACACGGCGAACAGAGCGTTGGTAATGTTGCCGATCGTCAGCGAAAGGACGGCGATGGGCATGGCGAGTGCGATGGCCGTCTCGGTACCCTGACCGAGCTGAATGGCAAACGCGCAGGCGAGCACGCCGCCGACGGTTTCGTTAGGCGGCACGTAGGCGCCGATGGAGATCGAGCCCATGAACAGCAGCTCAAGGCTTGCACCTACGGCAAGGCCAGTCTGCAGGTCCCCCAGCACCAGGCCCACGAGCGGGCACAGGACGATGGGGCGGAACGCGTAGAGGGTGCCGAGCTGGTAGTCGAGGCATCCAAACGCTCCGACTAAGCCGACGAGGATTGCTTGGACAAGCATAATTCCTCCCAATAAGGAATATCGAACCGTCGTCACACCCGTCGCGCGCGTTGTTGATATCAATTCCGGGAGTTCGATCACACGGCTCGAAGCGTACCTGGTGTGCTGCGAACACCCATGCCAGGTACAAATGATTTGATACCAATTATAGATATGCAGGTTCTTACTATTTAATACCACTCGCTCAGCGGGGTGTTTTTTACCGTAAACGGCAGACGTATCCCATCAGGCGCGCTCTTTGTTTCGATGGCGGACAAGCGCCACCAGAAAGCCATCGCCAAAGGCATCGTATGCCAAGTTGCCTACAATCACCAAAACGATTATCGCCGCGCCCAAAAACTCGTTCCAGCGAAAGACCTCGCCAAAGAGGAGCGCCGACCAGCAGGGAGCGAGCACGACCTCGCTCATGCAGACCAAATTGGCCGCAAACGCGTTAGTGCGCGCAATCCCCTTGGCATACAGCACGCTCGCAAGGCCACTGCAAAAAAGGCCGTGTACCAGCATAAGCCCCCACTCAAACGGTCTCACGGAGTCTAGGGCACCGGCAAAATAGACGATCGGCAACATCGAGATACCGCAGGAGATGAGCGAGGACACCATGGGCGACGCATCGGGGCGAGAGTTCAAAAAGAAACACAGCCCAAAGGTGGCGCCCGAAATGACGGCAAGCAGGTTGCCGAGCATGCCCTCGGCACTTAAATCGCCTAAAAAGAAAAGTCCCATACCCGTAAAAGCAACCACCACGGAGGCAATCTTCGCAGGCGAGGGCAACGTGCGAGTTGCGAGCGATTGATACACGATAACGAAAATCATCGAGGTGTACTGCAGGACGATCGCGTTGCCGACCGTCGTGAGCTGGTTGGCAAAGTTAAACGTGGTGCCCGTCACGAAGTTGCAGACGGCCACAAGGACAATAAGACGGCTGACGCGGAGGATGGGCCTGCCGACGAGCAGGATAAAGAGCGCCATAAATATTGCCGTAACGGCACCGATCAAAAGAGCTGACTGCGAATTGGCGCGAACGAGGATGCCGATAAAACTCCACAAGAGCGCCGTGCCAAATAGATACATCGCCCCGCTCACGCCATTATCGGGCGGATTGTCAGATCGAATCACGAAGCACCTCCAGCTAGCTTTCGGTAATAAAAAACGGCGACCGCAGCGGGTCGCCGTTTCCCTTGGGGGCAAAATAAAACGCAGAAACCTACGCCAGCACGCCGAAGAACGCGCCGATGATGCCCACGACCATGGTGGCCACGATCAGCACCATGGGGTTGATCTTCTTGGACAGCAGCCAGTAGTACAGCCAGAAGGCGATCATGCCGAGCATGCCGGGCATGATGCCGTCCAGGATGTCCTGGAGGGTCTGGGCGTCGTCGCCCGAGCCGATGGCCACCGGGATGCTGGCCCAGAACATGTCCTTGCACATGGCGCCCACGACCATGACGCCCACGATGCCCACGCAGGTCATGATCTTCTGCATGAGGCCGGTCCTCTGGGCCTCGTCCAGGAAGCCCACGCCCAGCTCGTAGCCCTTGACGGCGCCCCAGACGCGCAGCGCGAAGCCGGGGACGTTGTAGATGAGCAGGAAGGCGATGGGGCCGAAGGGGTTGCCGGCCTGGCACAGGCTGATGCCCACCGCGGCGGCGACCACGCGCAGCGTCGACAGGAAGATGGAGTCGCCGATGCCGGACAGCGGGCCCATGAGGGCGGCCTTGACGTCGTTGACGCTCTCGGGCTCGATCTCGCCACGGGCGACCTTCTCCTCCATGGCCATCGCGATGCCGCCGACGAACGGGGCGAACTGGACGGTGATGTTGAAGAACGCGCAGTGGCGGTGCAGGGCCTCGGCGTAGTCGTCGGGGCGGCCGGCGTAGATCTTCTTGAGCATGTTGGCGACCATCAGGCAGAAGGCGATGTTCATCTGCTTGTAGTAGGTCCAGGAGAACTCCATGCCCAGGGCGCCGACGTTGACGGCGCTCTTGACGAGGTCGGAGCGCGTGATCTTGTTCTCGGGACTAGAAGTCATCGTCCTCATCCCCTTCCGCGGAGAGCTGGGGCTGGGCTCCGTCCAGGCCGAGCAGGTCGAACTTGTCGATGCCGATGATGATGGCGATCAGGGCGACGCCCAGGACGGGCACGTTGGCGTAGGAGCACAGCAGGAAGCCCAGGAAGTAGAAGGGCACGAGCTGCTTGGTGAGCACCAGGCGGCCGAGCATGGCGAAGCCCATGGCCGGCAGGATGTTGGCGGCAACGCCAAAGCCAGCAAGAACAAAGTCGGGGATAAAGTCGAGCACGCCCTGGATAGCGTCAGCACCCAGATAGAACGACACCGAGCACAGCAGGAACGCCATGATGATGCCGGTTAAACCGATCAGGAAGTGCATCGCATAGACACCCTTAAGGTTGCCCTGGGCAGAGAAAACATCAGCGCGGTCAACCAGGATCGGCAGGGCGGCGTTGAGGATGTTCTTGATGGCAAGGCACAGCGTGGCGATGGGCATGGCAAGCGCGATGGCTGCCTCGGTGCTCTGACCCAGCTGGATAGCGAAGGCGCAGGCGAGCACGCCGCCGACGGTCTCATCAGGCGGCACGTAGGCGCCGATGGAGATCGAGCCCATGAACAGCAGCTCCAGACTCGCACCGATCGCGAGGCCGGACTGCAGGTCCCCCAGCACCAGACCCACGAGCGGGCACAGGACGATGGGGCGGAACGCATAGAGCGTACCGAGCTGGCAGTCGAA
Source organism: uncultured Collinsella sp. (assembly GCA_959019775.1). Classification (GTDB taxonomy): domain Bacteria; phylum Actinomycetota; class Coriobacteriia; order Coriobacteriales; family Coriobacteriaceae; genus Collinsella. The sequence continues at coordinate 13,938 of CAUEPS010000016.1, read as the reverse complement.
CTTACCAAATGCGGCGATAAGTCCAATGAGGATTGCTTGGGTAAGCATACATCCCCCTTTCCTAATAGGACACTACGAAGAGCTCAGACTCTTCGAATTCAAACGCCTAGAGCACGCTGGCGCAGTCAACCTTGGGGTCATCGGCCAGGGGTCGAATCTCGACCTCAACGCCACGATCTAGCATCTCGCGCACATCGGCTTCCTCGGCTGCGGTCAGGAAGATCTGACGAGAGACCTGACGAGCATCGGGGCGCTTCTCGTCCTTGGGCTTGGTGTTGCCCAGGTTGACCGACTTAATCTGCGGGCAGCCCTCAACAAGCTGCTTTGCCTCAGCGATAGTGGCAACGCAGATGATCATCTTGTATTTGTCAGTCACGCCCGAGTTAATGGCCTCGATGGCATTCGCCATATCCTTGATGACGAGCTTGCAGCCGGCAGGCTTGCCCATCTTGAGCGTCGTCTTCCACACCGGGTCGTTGGCGACCTTATCGCCCACGCAGAAGATGCAGTTGGAGCCAAGGCCCTGAACCCAGGAAACTGCGACCTGGCCATGAAGCAGGCGATGGTCAACGCGAAGTAGCTGAATCATAATGTGACCCCCCAAAGGTCTTGTGCCGTCATACGGCGTGTCAGTAGGTGCTGCGGATTAGAACTCTTCCTCCTCCTCGTCATCGACCAAAAGATCGTTGACGAACTTCACACGCGTATCGTCCGCAGCGACGATGGCGCGAATCGTCTCCTCGACCGGCGCCGACTCATCGGAGAACAGCAGCTGGATGAGCAGCGGAAGGTTCATGTTGGTGACAAGGTAGGTGCGGGGACGCGTCTGGACGATCTTGGTGAACTCGTTGTTGACGCTGCCACCAAAGAGGTCGGTGCAGACGACGACATCATCGTCAGCAGACATGCCTGCCAGCAGCTTTTGGGCCTCCTCAGCCACGTCCATACGATCGTCGACGAACATCGAAAGGTCGTGGACGTTGTCGCGAGTGCCCGAGAGCAGCTCAATGCTCTCTTTGATGCCGGTAGCGAAGTGTGCATGGCTGGCGATGATGTACTGTCTCATTCTGTGGTCCTCTCAATAGCCCGGCACGTTCCCGCACCCGTTTTTCTTAGTAGTCGAACTGGTGATAGTAACGACGATACTTGAGGTTGTGCTTGGTGACCGTCTCATAGTAACGAGCCAGGCGGTCAGTCACGAGCACCGTCAGGATCCACGGGGAAACGATGACGCGGAAATCGTCGTCAAGGCCGGGGATGGCGAACTCGGCGGTGTCGATGATGTTGATGTCGGTGTCGCCGGTGACGCCACGAGTCAGGAAGGCGCGGACGCGCTCGTCGAGCTTGCGGTTCTCGTCCTCGCCCATGAACAGGAACACGGGAACGCCGGGCTCCACGAGCTCGAGCGTGCCGTGGAAGAAGTCGGCCGAGGTGATATAGCGGGTGCGCTTCCACTGCATCTCCTCGAGGATGCACATCGAGAAGAGGATGGTCTCGCCCCAGAGTGCTCCGGAGCCGATGAACATGGTGTAGGGCGCGAGGGCGTACTTCTTGGCGAGCTCCTCGGCGCGCGGCTCGAAGCGCTTGCGGATGTCGAGCATATCCTTCCAGATGTCCTTGGTCTGCTCGATGAACAGATCGAACTTGGGGAAGCAGCCGCGGCGGTTGAGCAGGCGCAGGCCGAAGCAGTCGGCGAGGTAGTAGCCCATCTCGCAGCCGCCATTTCCATGATCGGATGCCATCTTGACGCAGTTCTCGGCGCCGACGGCCTGGCCGATGGGGCCCTCGGGCTTGGTCATGGCGTAGACGCGCACGCCCATGTCCTTCATCTTCTTGACGGCCTCGAGGACCTCGGGGGTGGTGCCGGACTCGGAGGCGGTCAGCACGACGGACTTCTCGGTCATGCGCTTGTGGCCGGAGACGTTCCACTCGGCGGCGTGGATCAGGTAGACCTCCAGGTCGCGGTCGCCGAACTTGTTCATGAGGTACTCGAGCTGCATGAGCTCGTCCCAAGTGCCGCCCACGCCCATCAGGAACACGGCGTCATAACCTTCGTCGGCGACCTTGTCTGCGAGCGCGGTCATCTTCTTGCCGGTCTCGTAGAGTGCCTTGCCGTCCTCGAGGTAGCCCTCCTGGTCGAAATGCATGATCTCGATCTTCTCGGTTTCCTTCATTTGCTTCTCCTTTCTGGGGCTGCTTTAGCAATCCCCTATGCCAACGAGCGACAACGCCCGCCTACATTCCGTAACACTCAGCCGCTTTAGCCTTAAGCGTGTTGACCGATTCCTCGTAACCTTCCGCCTTAACCTCCATTTGCTTGGAGACGGCATCGAGATACGGATGGACATCCCACGAGTTCAGGCGCTCGGTGACAATCGCCGCCATCGTCTGGAAGAACACCAGGTTGGGAATCGCGCTCAGCAGCGGAGCTACCTGCGGCACTGCGATCTCGTGAGCCTTGCCCTTGGGGTGCATGGTCAAAAGAACTGCCTTCTTCGTTACCTTCGACAGCGCGTCGGCGATATTTGCCAGACGCTCCGAGCCCTGAGGGTCGTCGACGATAAACACCAGATAGCCCGGAACGATCTGCATCTCGGGGCCATGGACGAACTCCTCGCCCTCGTGATGCATGGCCGGAATCTTGATGGTCTCGCTCAGCTTGAGCGCGCCCTCTTCGGCAACGCCATAGTTAGGACCATTGCCCACAACCATCGCCGGCACGTGCTCCGACAGCCCGAGTAGATGATCCTGGACATATGCCTCGGCGGTCTTGCACATCGTGGCGTTGGCCTGAATGGCCTCGCGCAGGTCGTCAAGACGCTGAACAACGCCATCGGCGTCAATCGTTCCACACGCCTGACCACCGTAAATGCCAAAGAGCACCAGGTACTCGATGAGCGTCTGAACGCCCAGGGTCACAAAGTCCACCGACTCGACGCCCACGCCGTAGTCGAGGACGATATCGGCATGCTCCTTAATGGGAGCCTCGATGTTTGCCGTGAGCGCGACTGCGGCCATGTCGTGCGCGCGCATGTAGTCTAGCGCTGCAATCGTATTGGTCGAATAGCCGCTCTGAGAAATGGCAATGTTGAGCGCGTTTTGCGGATAGGTGTGCTCGAAATCGACAAAGGCCTCGGGCGTCACGACGGACACCTGCATCTGCAATGCGTCCTGCAGGTAATCGCGGGCGCAATCGGCAGCATGACGGGACGAACCAGAAGCAACGATGCGCAGCGCGCCAAAGGATGCGGACTGGAAAATATCGACGAGCTGGCTTACAAGTTCGAACGAACGCTCGAGGTTCTCACCCATACGCACATGGGCAAGCTGAACGTAATCGAGCATTTTCATCGTCTCACCTCGTATAAATCATTAGTATTTGATACCAATCACAGTTACAGGTTACGACTTTTTGATATCTATCTGCTGACCAATCTTTTCCCTTCGGCGAACGGTCGATTTTGGACCATGTAAGGTTGTATATACAGTCAGCTTAACGAATCAAATTTCAGTCAGCTTTTTCAGCACGTTTATGCAAAAGCACCAGTTAGTACGTATAGGTATATCCGCCCGCATCGCCGCGGTTGAACGACTTGACGTATTCGATTGCCTGTCCGCTTGCATCGAAGCTCACGCACTCCAGCGTCAAGGCAAGATCGCCCTGCTCCAGCCCAAGCAGGCCGGCATCGCGCGCGCCCAGCGCTTCGATATCGAGCTTTTCCTGTGCCATGACCGGCTTTCGCCCCAACATCTCATAGGTCTCGTAAAGACTGAACACCGACACGTCGATCTCTTCGATGGTTGGGAACAGCAAGCAAGGAATCAGCGCCATCTCAATTGATACGGGGTCGCCATTAATGCAGTTAAGACGTCGAATGGAATAGAGCAGGTCGTCCTCGGCGATACCAAACAGGTCGGCGTAGTATGGCCCCGCATAACGCTTGGAGCGCGCCAGAATGCGAACAGACGGCTCGCCTCCCGAGGCGCGAACCGATTCGCGGAAGCCACCCATGCGCTCAAAAATAGCAGGCACTTTCTGCGCCACGAAGGCGCCCTTTCCCCGAACACGGCGAATCTGGCCGCGACGAACTAGCTCGTCCACGGCACTTCGAATAGTCCGGCGCGTCGTACCAAATTCCTCGGCAAGTTCATTCTCAGACGGAATCATCGAACCCGTGGGGTATATGCCGCGCTCGATACGTTCCTCAATACGACGTCGAATGCGCATATAAACCGGAGTGGCATCTACTGTTTCAGCCATTGCTCACCTGCCACGCTCCTCATGCCATTCTTTTCACCGTTATCGGCAAAGCGGAACTTCGTGGGCAAAATCACCGATTTGCAATGCTCCACGAAGCGCATGCCCCCATCGAATTCAATCGTGCTCTCATAGAACACCGGCGTCCCCTCTTCTTGTTGGAGAAGTTCGGCCTCTTCGGCGTTTAAACGCGAGATCGAGATATGCTCACGTCCATGCTCAACGCGCACGCCACCCTCTTTGAACAATACGTCGTAGAGGCTCTCGTGCTCAAAATCATGGTCGGGAAGCGACGGGCAAAGCGACAGATTGACATGTGCCGTTTCGATCGACGCCGGCTCGCCCTCAATGAGACGGACACGCTGCATACGGAGCAAAGGAGCGCCTACGGCCACCCCAAGCTTGTCGGCAAGCGTCTCATCCGCCTCGACAGTCTCGGTGGAGACCAAGCGAGAAGAGGGGTGCAGACCGGCAGTTCGCACGGCATCGGAGAAGTTATACGTTTCCTGGAAGATGTTCAGCGGCTTGGGAGGGCACACATACGTACCCGATCCGCGGCGGCTCTCGAGCGTTCCGCACGAAATGAGCCGCGTGATGCCAGCACGTAACGCCGTACGCGAAACGCCGATATCTTCGCACAGCACACGCTCGGCCGGCAGACGATCGCCGCCGGCAAGCTGATGGTGCTGGATGTACCAAAGAATCCCCTCAACAGCACGGTCTTTGGGGGGAATTGCATAAGATTCGCCTGCCATTGCACAGACTCCTCATTCAAAAATGTATGTCACCAGAATTAGGCCAGCCCTCCCATGGCATCAAACTCGGCCTTGATTTTCTCGGCGACATTCCGATACGACTTATATAGGTTTGAATCGCGTTTGACTTCGTCGGTCATAACGGGAATCTCTAATTTGGAAACCTCGTCTTTTCCCGTCTGAACCGCCACGACAACGCCCATACCAAGACACATATTACGCTTGGCAGCGTTTATTTTTGCCGCCTTCGCGGGATTTGCCAGAATACGCTGGGCAAATTCCTGTTTTGAAGGCGTCTCGTCAGCCTCCGGATCGCCAGCCTCGGCCACCTCGCACTGCAGAACATCCGCATAGTCAAAGATCTTCGGCTGCGCACCGCGCTGATGCACGGCCCACTTGCGACGCGTAGCATCCTGGTAGATGGCCGGCAAAAACGTAAACCGCGGCGGGTCCAAAATAGTATCCGTGATGGTAAACACATCGGGATCAAAGGCGTCCTGCGGGTTTTTCTTCTTGAACAGCCCCATATCAGCCTCCCGTACTAGCATTAAATAACTCAAGCCGAATATAGCACCAATTTCAAGCCGGCGCTCTAGCGCGTCGGTGCGTGGTGCCTATGGCTCGCTCAGCGGGGTAATACGGGCGAGGGCCGGGGTGGTTGGTATAGGTTTTGGAAGCGGGCTCCGCGAACTTCCAAAACCTATACCAACCACCCCGGCCCCGGCGATGTATTCTGGGCTGACCAAAGGAGGATGGACAGTCTCCAAGGCCATAACAACAAAATCCCTATTACATAAAAAGAATCAGACCCCGCAAAACGAAACGGTCGAGAGGCCCTGCTCCGGGCGGGTTGCCTTGCTCCGGGAAGTCGCGAAGCCCACTTCCCGGAGCAAGGCAACCCGCCCGGAGCAGGCCCCAGCGCGAGACCGTCCCGCACGCCTACCCGCACAGCGTGGTTACGAGCGGGATAGTCAGAATGGAGCAGATGATCGACAAAAACGTGCACTGCATCATGGGGCGTGCATCCTTACCGTATTGTAGGCAGTACAGCGTACCGTTGCTGCCCACCGGCATTGCCATCTCGAGCACAAGCGTCGTGATAAACATAGGCGTCATGCCTGGCCACAAGCGCGCGACAACAAGACATGCCACCGGCACAACAACCAGGCGAAATGCCACGGCGACATAGGCGCGCCAGTTGGTGAGCACCTCGAACGGACGATACTTGGCGATAGACGACCCCATGAGCAACAATGCCGCCGGAGTGGTCATGGTACCAACGATGGAAATCGAGTCGCCCAACACGCCCCAATCGGTCCATCCGGTTAGCACGATCCCAAGCACAACAACACTTGCAATGAGACCGGGGCTCTTGCAGCAGGCGACAATATTGCGCATCTGCTTTTTGAGGCCACCATCCGTTCCGCTAAATAACATGATGCCGACGGTAAACATAAGCAAGTTTAGGGGGATAAGCGCAATCGATGCATACAGCAGCGCCTGTTTTCCCAACACCGCCGATATAACCGGAAAACCGATAAATCCGGCATTGCCGAAAAGTACGACAAAGCGATACGAGCATTCCGTCCCTTTGGGAACGCGAAGAGCAGCGGTGATAGCAAACGCGATAACAATCGCAACCATATACATCGCAAAGGACAGACCCATGAGCGAAAACGTATCGGCAATGCTCGGAAGCTTCACATCATCGCCCAGCGCCGACGAAAGCACCAAGCACGGCAGCGCCACCTGCAACAGTAGATGTGACAGCTCGCGCTCGAACTCCGCTTTCATGAACCCCAGCTTGGAGATACACCACCCCAACAGGATCGGCAGAGAAACCGTCACCATCTGCAACGCAACGCTCGTAAAGCTCATCCATCCCCCTCTTATCCATCTCACGAGGGCCGGGGTGCCTGCTTTGTTTTGAGAAGTGGGCTTCGCGAACTTCTCAAAACAAAGCAGGCACCCCGGCCCCGGCAATGTATCGTAGGCTGACCAAAGTAAGATATACAGCTTCCAAGGCCGCACCATCAACAGCCCCATCACATTAAAAAATATCAGCCCCGCATATCGAAACGGTCGAGAGGGCCGCCTCCGGGCTGGTGCCCTTCCTCGGGGAAGTTCGCGAAGCCCACTTCCCCGAGGAAGGGCACCAGCCCGGAGGCGGCCCCAGCGCGAGACCGTCCCGGATGCCTACCTACTCATTGTCGCCTGCGGTCATCTGCGTTGCGGAGAGCGCGCCGTCGGCAGCAGTCGCGGCTGCGGCGTCGGGCCAGACCCAGTCGGTAAAGGCCGGGTGATCAAAGCCCTCGTCGCACGCGAACTCAAAGGCCTCGATGCGGAAGGCCTCCCACTCATCAATCTGCTCGGCAAACTTATCGGCGTCGACCATGCGCAACACGTCGGCGGCCAGGGCCCAGCGGTCCATGTTATTCAGGCGCAGCATGTCGAACGGCGTGGTCGTGGAGCCCTTCTCCTCGTAGCCGTGGACGCGGAAGGCATCGTGGCCGGGGCGGTTCCAAATCAGGCGGCGAATCGTACCGGCATAGGCGTGGAAGGCGAAGAGGACGGGCTTCTCACCGCAGCCGAACAGCTCAGCCCAACGCTCATCGCTGATGGCCTGATCGTTCTCGCAGACGTTCTGAATCTTGAGCAGATCGACCACGTTGACAAACCACACCTTAATGCCCAGCTTGCGCAGCATATCGGTTGCAGCCAGGGCCTCGAGCGTCGGCACGTCACCACAGGTGGCGACCACGACGTCGGCCTCGGCGAGCGAGTCGGCAGTCGACGCCCACTCCCAGGTCGCGATGCCCTCGGCGAGCTCGGACTTGGCCTCGTCGACCGTCTGGAAGGTGGGGGCGGGCTGCTTGCCACAGAAGATGGCGTTGACGCAGTCGGTGGACTGGTAGACGCGCTCGGCAACGGCAAGCGCCATGTTGGCGTCGGCCGGATAGTATGCGTTCACGATGTGCGTGTCGTTGGCTTTGTTGAGCAGCAGGTCGATAAAGCCGGGGTCCTGGTGCGAGAAGCCGTTATGGTCCTGGCGCCAGACATGGCTCGACAGCAAAATGTTGAGGCCGCTGATGGGGGCACGCCACGGAATCTCGCGCTTGGTGCCCTCGAGCCACTTGCAGTGCTGGTTGACCATGGAATCGACCACGTGGACAAAGCTCTCGTAGGAGCTCCACACACCCGAGCGGCCGGTGAGCACGTAGGCCTCGAGGAAACCCTCGCACTGGTGCTCGGACAGCTGCTCGACAACCTTACCGGAACCGGCCAGCAGCTCGTCGTTGGCCTCGTCCTCGTAGAAGCCGGCATCCCACTGCTTTTTGGTCACCTTGTAGGCAGCCTGCAGGCGGTTGGACGCGGTCTCGTCGGGACCGAAGATGCGGAAGTCGTCCATGTTCTTGGCCAGAACATCGGCGGTGTACTCGCCAAAGACGCGGGCGGCCTCGGTGGAGCCCCAGCCGTGACCCTTACTTGCGACGGGAACCTCGTGGGCGTGAATATCGGGGAGCTCGAGCTCGCGGCGCACCTTGCCGCCGTTTGCATTGGGGTTGGCGCCGATGCGTAGCTCGCCGGTCGGCATAAAGGCCGTTACCTCGGGGCGCACCTGGCCCTCGGGTGTAAAGAGTTCCTCGGGCTTGTAGGAGCGCAGCCACTCGCGCAGCACGCGGAAGTGCTCGTGGGTGTCCTTGGCACTCGCCAGCGGCACCTGATGTGCGCGCCAGGAGTCCTCGGTCTTCTTGCCATCGATGTGCTTGGGGCAGGTCCAGCCCTTGGGCGTACGGAACACGATCATGGGATAGGCCGGGCGGACCACGGTCTCGCCTGCGACGGCCTGGGCCCGTGCGGCGGCCTTGATGTCGCAAATCTCGTCAAAGACCTGCTCAAACAGGACAGCGAAACGCTTGTGGATGCTTGCATGGCTCTCGTCGTCAAAACCGGCGACAAAGAAGTGCGGCTTATAGCCCATGCCCTCAAAGAACTTGGTGAGTTCTTCGTCGGACACGCGGGCAAGAATGGTGGGGTTGGCGATCTTATAGCCGTTGAGGTGCAGGATCGGCAGGACGATACCGTCGGTTGCCGGGTTCACGAGCTTGTTGGACTGCCAAGAAGTCGCGAGCGGACCGGTCTCGGACTCGCCGTCGCCCACCACGGCCACGGCCAGCAGGCTCGGGTTGTCCATGACGGCGCCGTAGGCATGGCTGAGCGTGTAGCCGAGCTCGCCACCCTCGTGGATGGAACCTGGCGTCTCGGGCGCAAAGTGGCTCGGGATGCCGCCGGGATAAGAGAACTGGCGGAAGAACTTCTGCAGGCCGGCCTCATCATTGGTGATGTCGGGGCGAATCTCACGGTAGGTGCCATCGAGCAGCGACTGGGCGGTGCCGGCGGGGCCACCGTGACCCGGTCCCATCAAGAAAATGGCGTTCTGGTTGTGATCGGCGATGAGGCGGTTGACGTGGCCGAACAGGAAGTTGATGCCGGGCGTGGTGCCCCAGTGACCGACCAGGCGGTGCTTAACGTCCGGACGACCAAAGTCGCGCACCTCACCGGTTTTCTCGTCGACAAAGTCGCTGCGCATCAGCGGGTTGGAGCGAAGGTAGATCTGACCGACGGACAGATAGTTCGATGCGCGCCAATACAGGTCGACGCCCTCGAGCTCGGAAGCCGGTACCTCGTGGCCCAGCTTTTGCCACGGCGTCCCCAGTGTTTTAGCCATTGTTTATGTCCCTTCGCTGCGCGGTCGCCTTCCAATACGGCAACCATTCGTTGGGACTAGTATATTTGCTAAAACGTTTTATCATGTTGAAAAAACGTTTTAGCATCCTGATTTGCCATCTGGAAAGGCAAAAGCAGACATTCACCTGCGGCATTGCCTGTCACAGGTGCTCCACATTCAGTCTCTGCAAATTGATAAACGTGTTTAGTTGTGTTTAGTAAGCTCGAGCACGCTGTCCTTAACGATAAGCGCCGGCTCCAGAACGACCTCTTCGGCACGCCTACCGCCTCTACCGGCAAGACGCTTGGACATGCAGCCAAAAGCATGCTCCGCAAGGACACCAGGATCCTGCTCAATCGCGGTCAGCGCCGGCTCAAAGAGAACGTCGGCCGCCGAGTTGTCATAGCTTACGACCGAGATATCGCTCGGAATGCTCTTCCCCATCTCGTGCAAGCGCTTGAGCAGACCGAGGGCAATGTTGTCCGAGCTTGCGAACACGGCGGTGGCGTCAGTTGCGAGCACCGCCTCCGAGGCCTCGTATGCGCTCGGAATGTAGTACTCGCTCTCGAACTCCAAACGCGCGTCAATAGGCAGGCCAACCTCGCGCAGCGCACGCTCGTAGCCGGCAAGACGCTTACGGCCCGTATTGGAACGGCGCGCATTAACCAAGCAGGCAATGCGACGGTGGCCCTGCTCGATCAGGTAGCGGGTGGCCATGTAGCCACCCATCTCGTGGTCGAACATCACCTTGTCGCACTCGAGCCCCTCAATGGCACGGTCGACCATTACCGCCGGGATGGGCAGATGGCTGACTTCTTCGCGCAGGGCGCGGTCGTCGGAGAACTCATCGCCCACCACCAGAAAGACACCGTCGACGCCGCGCGTCACCAACTGGCGCAGCAGCTCAAGATCGTCCTCGGCACTTCCACCCGAGCTGGTAATAAAGAGCGCGTAGCCGTCCTCGCGGCAGCGCTTTTCCAAGCTGCCGGCGAGCGAGGCAAAAAAGCGGCTCTCGATGTTAGGGACGATAAGGCCAAGCGTGCGCGACTCGCGCATGACCAGGCTGCGCGCGATCTGGTTAGGAACATAATGGTTGCGCGCCGCAACCTCCTTGATGAGCTTGCGGTTTTCTTCCGAGATGCGACAAGGCCGATTGTTAAGGACAAGCGAGACCGACGAGGGGGAAAGCCCCACCTCCTGGGCAATCTGCTTGAGAGTAACTTTGTTGCCCATCTCGCTCCTTCCGAGCATTCGCGCAATCTCTTGAAAGTATAGCGACCGTCCCTCTACCTTGATGATAAACACTTTACCAATCCGGTAGACGGCTGTTTTATCGCCGCCAGCGCACCAAATCCGCCTGGGTGGGGTATATTGCAATCGATTGATGACGACGACCACCAAAAGGCGGATATTCGTATGCACGAGAACGACTTTTTTAACGAAGACCTGCTGTGCGCACTCGCTGGCGTTGCCGGCGAGGACAACGTGTTGATGAGCGAGCCCATGCGCGAGCACACCACGTTTAAGATCGGCGGCCCGGCCGACGTCTTCGTCACGCCCGATACCGAGCAGGGCCTCGTCGCCACGCTCGATACCTGCTATCGCTGCGATCTGCCCCTCACCATCGTGGGCAACGGCTCCGACCTACTCGTCGGCGACAAGGGCATCCGCGGCGTCGTCGTGGCGCTGGGCGAGGGCCTCTCCGACATTACGGTCAACGGCACGCACGTTACGGCAGCAGCCGGCGCCTTGCTTTCCGATGTCGCCGCGGCGGCAGCCGAGGCCGGCCTTACCGGCATGGAGCCCCTCTCGGGCATCCCCGGATCGGTCGGCGGCGCCTGCTACATGAACGCCGGCGCCTACGGTGCCTGCATGGCCGATGTGCTGGGGTCTGTGCGCGTCTACAAGCCCGCCCGCATGCTCGACGACGGCACCCGCGGCAGCGGCAGCATCATCGAGTTCGATGTTGACGAGCTTAATCTGGGCTATCGCAAGAGCCGCATTGCCGACGACGGCTTCATCGTGCTTTCGGCCACCTTCAATCTCGCCCCGGGCAACGCCGCGATGATCAAGGCCGACATGGACGACTACCGTCAGCGTCGCGAAGACAAGCAGCCGCTTGATATGCCGAGCGCCGGCTCCACTTTCAAGCGCCCCGAGGGCTACTTTGCCGGCAAGCTCATCATGGATGCCGGACTGCGCGGCCACGCCGTCGGCGGCGCGCAGGTAAGTGAGAAGCACTGCGGCTTTATCGTCAACGCCGACCACGCCACCGCCGCCGACGTCGACGAACTCATCCGCCACATCCAAGCAACCGTCAAAGACCAATTCGGCGTAGACCTAGAACCCGAAGTCCACCGAGTCGGCGAATTCCTCTAAAAAGAAGGCCCCGAAAGGGAGAGGCTTCGTAAAGAAGTCCTCTCCCTTTCGGCTTTTGTAATCCCCCACTTATGATTGAATTGGCAGGTAAAATCATAAGTGGAGAATTACAATAGGGAAGGAAGGCTTGACTATGGCGAATGGAAATGCAGCGACTATTCTCGGCTCGGCTCGGCTCGGCTCGGCGAGAGCATAGCGCCGCTTTTTCAGCGTTCCAAGTCTTATTTCATACAATTAATAACAATCCAGTTGCCGAAGACAGGGCGCATTATGCCTTGGCTTCGGCTTTTTGCGTTTGCCGGAAGGATGGTGGCTTGATATTGAAGTCCTAACCGCGACCGTCAAATCTTTCTTTTCCGGTTAAACCTTCTATCTTCTCCGGCGTGTCCGCTGTCAGAGGAAGTAAATAGCGGATAGATTTATTTAGGAGGAATGAAAATGAAGAAAAAGCTTCTAGGCGTTCTGCTTGCGTTGTGTCTCGCGATGGCACTTGTTCCGATGTCAGCGTTTGCTGAAGGAACTTCAGTAGATAATTGGGACGGTACGGCAGATACAAGCTGGTACACCGACCATGAGACGGATACTGAATACCATTTCACCACTGCCGAACAGTTGGCCGGTTTAGCGCAGTTAGTCAATGACAAAACTGCACCTGTACCATTTGAAGGGAAAACGATTTACTTAGATAATGACCTCGACTTATCCGGCATCCAGTGGAACCCCGTTGGAAATGGGAACAACTTTGTCAGACATTTTGCTGGTACATTTGATGGGCAACATCATAAAATCATGAATCTGTACCATCACTATACTGGGGACGAACTTGTTCGAAATGGACTTTTCGGAGTTGTTTCTGACGGTGGTACATTAAAGAATTTACTTGTTATAGACGCTGATATTGTCTCAAATGATGGTTCGTTACTTGCCGGCATTTTGGCGGATTGGGTCAATGGCGGCACCGTTGAAAACTGCTATACAAGCGGAAAAATAGAAAACAATGTTGGCGACAAGTTTGTTGGTGGACTGATTGGTCAATGCACTTGGAGTACACAAGTAAAAGGCTGCGCCTCAGACGCCACGGTTATCAGTACAGAACCCGATGAAGATCATGTTGATACCGTTGGCGGGCTGATTGGTCAGTGGGAAAACTCTGCGGACAGCTCGTCGATTACTGATTGCTGGTTTGGTGGTTCTGTTTCCTGCAATAATATCTATTCAGCTGTAGGTGGTATTCTCGGTGCAAACTTTGAAAACTTCTCTGGGAACAAGCCTGGCGTAATAATCAAAAATTGCATAGTTGCAACAAAAAACATCACTAGCGCTGAGCCTGGCAATATCACTTGGATTACAGCTGTTGTAAAGACCCATGTTACCGACTGCATTTGGCCGGATACCCCTCCTGATGGTGTAACGCTTGATGAGGAAAAATATCCAGATAATAAAGGCAATTACTTAGTCGTTGCTAAGCTGGTGGTTGATTGGGATGCAGGTACTGCGGGTGCCGACCCGACCTTTGACCAGTCATCATGCGGCACTGCTGTCTCCAACTTCACCTCCGCAGATGTCCTTGCTGGCTTGCAAACCAATGCCGGTGCGGGCGTTGAATGGGTTGCCGGAATCGGTCATCCAACTTTTGTGTGGGATGACAATAACATCCCCGCTGATTACACAGCTGTCGATGCAGCCATCGCAAGTGCAACGGCTCTTGATAGCAGCCTTTATACAAATTATTCTGCGGTAGAAGATTCCATTAACTCTGTTGACCGAGCAAAAAGCAAAGCCCAGCAAACAGAGGTTGATGCAATGGCAAAGGCTAT
>CAUEPS010000015.1 GCA_959019775.1 uncultured Collinsella sp. | reverse complement strand
CCGGTTCGACCGGGCCGCGCGGCAAGGAGATATATTGCCAGACCGGAGGGCCCCCACGGGCGGGAATCTGGGCGTACACATTTCCTACACATTTTAATACTCAGCTTACGTTTGCCGGCCGTTCTCCACCACTCGCCGAGGGTCTCTTTATAGTGAAGCGTCATATGGCTAAAGCTGATAGGCTCCCTTAGCCAAGGCACAGCCGGCATCGAGCAACTCATCGCGCTCCTCCACCGAGAACCCCTCGGCGTATACACGAACCACCGGTTCGGTCCCGCTGGGGCGGATCAGCAGCCAGGTGTCATCCTCGAATGCCAAACGTAGACCATCCATATGGCTTACAGTCTGCGGCGCCTTGCCGCAAATCGATTTGGGATTCATGCCAGGAAGCAGCGTTCGCAGCGATTCGGCGTCTTCGGCCTCAAGGCGCAAATCGCGACGCCCGTAGCTCGTCTTACCAAAACTGGCCTCGAGCTGATCGACCAAAACGCCCAAGGGCGCGCCCGTCTTTGCCATAAGCTCACACAGAATCAGACAAGCAAGGATTCCATCGCGCTCGGGCATATGCGCGGCGATGCCGATGCCGCCGGCCTCCTCGCCTCCCATGAGGACGCCGCCCTTCTTCATCTCTGCAGCTATATATTTGAAACCGACCGGCTTAACGGTCACGCGACAGCCAAGCGCCTCAGCAATGCGGCGTACGAGTGTCGAGCACGAGAGATTGACGACGACACGCCCCTCCAAATTGCGGAATTGAACGAGGTCGCCCAAAACAAGCGCCATGATTTGATGCGGATGTATATATCTACCGCGTTCGTCGACCGCGCCAATACGATCGGCATCGCCGTCGGTCACCAGGCCCGCGCACGCCCCGTCCTCGACAACTGCACGCTCGCAAGCGTCCACCCATGGCTCAACAGGGTCGGGGCAAATGTCCTCTTGATCGGACGACTCTCCGGCATGAATCTCGTGCACCTCGACGCCTAGCTCCCGCAGCAGGTCGGCAAGATATCCCTGGGCCGCGCCGCCCATGGGGTCAACCACCACACGCAGGTGAGCGGCTCGAATGGCCTCGGCATCGACAAACGACGCCACCGCCTGCATATAGTCAGGAATAATATCCGCGGTGCGATAGCTTTCCTCGATCCCCATCGGCTCGGGGGCCATGGTCTCTTCAAGCTCTTCGATGACATCCTGATTGGCCGTCGAGCCATCTCCCATGCGTAGTTTAAGGCACAGATACCCCTGCGGATGATGGGACCCCGTCACCATGAGCGCACCGCAGGCCTCGCCGTCATACGCCGCCGCCCACGTAAGGGCGGGGGTCGGGACAGGCCGAGATGCGAGTACTGCGTCCAATCCGTGAGCCGCAAGCACGCCTGCCGCAAGCTCAGCGAACTCGCGCGCCTGCGGCCGGGTGTCGAACCCTATATAGACTGTTTTGCCGGGATTGGTCTTTTGCCACAACTCGCCGACGGCATCGGCAATGCGGGCAACGTTGTCGGCGGTAAAGTCGTCGTCGACGCGGGCGCGCCAACCGTCAGTTCCAAAATGAATTATCGCGCACACGCGCAGACACCTCACAGTGTTTGGATCATGGTACGCATGGGGTATACCCGCAACGCTCGCCCAGCAACCTGCCAAAACCGGCATTCACTATTTGGGCAAATGCTACCGACGATGTGCAAGCAAAAAAACCGCCCCGTATGGAGCGGTTTTGACCTTTATATATCGAGTGCCTCGGCCATCGCCGCCGTGGTGATCGCCGTGGTTCCACAGCAACTGCCCACCATTGCGGCACCGGCATGCCTCCATTCGATGCAAGCACGCGCGAAGGCTTCGGGGTTCTCGCGCCACACAGGACCATCCTGTGTTTGGACCGGATCACCCACGTTGGGGCGTACCGTGACGGGCGTAGTCGCCGATGCAACCATCCTGGGCACCGCCGCGTTCGCGGCCGCAAGTGAACAGCAGTTAACGCCAACCGAGTTTGCGCCGTGCTTTTCGGCGTACAAAACAGCAGCCTCGATGTTGAGGCCATCGCCTAGCAGGTCGCCTTTATCGTCAACGACAAAACTTACCAAAACAGGCATGCCGTCGGCGGCATCCTGGGCGCCGGCAAGCATGGGCTGCAAATTACGGATAGACGTCACCGTCTCGATCAGCAGACCGTCAACACCAGCATTGAGCAGGGCGTATGCCTGCTCTCGCGAAATGCCTCGGATTTCTCGATACTCGGCAGAGTCTTCGGCAAACCACTCAATGCCGATCGGGCCCATCGAGCCCAGCAGCAGCTGAGGGTGCGCCTGGCGCGCATCGTCGACGGCAGCGCGATTGACCTCAGCCACGGACGGCGTAATCTGATCTTGCTTGAGGGCATAGCTTGATGCCTGAAAGGTATTGGTAATGAGCACCTGCGCACCGGCGGCGACATACAGGCGATGGATACGAGAAACAGTCTGCGGCTCGGCAAGGTTCCAAAACGCCGGTGGGATGTCGGCGGCATCGTATTCACTCATCAGCACGCTGCCCATGGGGCCCTGCGTCAACAGGGTCTCGCTCGACATGCGGCGCATAAGTTCCTCGCCGCCGGGGCGGTTGTAATAACTCGTATCCATATATAAGTTTCGCTATTCCTCGACGCTGATTCCCTGTTTTTCGAGATAAGCGAGCCAGCGGCTCATCGTGTCCTCGGAAAGCGCATGTTCCATCATGCACGCCTCGGAATCGGCCCGCTCAAAATCGACGCCGAGCTCCTGGACCAAAAACGTGCGAATAAGGCGATGACGGTACCAGATAGCCGTGCCGACCTCGCGACCACGGTCGGTCAGGATGACCTTGCCGTAATGCGATTGCTCGACAAGCTCGGACGCCTTAAGCGCCGAAACTGCCTTATTGACCGATGCCTTGGAGACACCAAGACGCTGCGCGATGTCGACCGATCGCACGCCATTGGTCTCCCCTTCTTCGCTTTCGATGCGAACCATGCACTCCAAGTAGTCTTCGTTCGCCACCGTTAGATGCAGCTCGCGCGAGCTATTTGTCGTATCCATGACCTTCCGTCCCTTCTGCTTTCAAAGGCTGATTCTACCCCATCCAAGTGTCGCGGTATGCCGTGGCATACCGTGCTAGAGTTCTTGTTGCACACGACGACCAAGATTGGAGCGGTCTTTATGGAAAACAACGCCACGAACCCCGACGTCCTTGAGCGCTTTTTGCGCTACGTCCAAATCAACACGCAATCCGAGGATGCAAACTGCGACCAGGTGCCTTCGAGCACCGTTCAGTTTGACCTTGCCAACATCCTGGCCAAGGAGCTGCGCGAGCTCGGCGCGGCCGATGCCCATGTGACCGAGCATGCTTACGTGTGCGCGCATATTCCTGCGAGCGCGGGCGCGGAGAACAAGCCCGCCCTGGGCCTGATAGCACACCTCGACACCACCGAGGTTGCGCCGGGCGCCGGTGTGAAGCCGCACATTGTGCACTACGAAGGCGGCGACCTGGTCTGCGGTACCGTTGACGGCAAGCCTGTGGCCATGAGCACCGCCAAGCTTCCCGCCCTGAACGACCTTGTGGGTGAGGACTTGGTCTGCAGTGACGGCACCACACTGCTGGGCGCTGACGACAAGGCCGGCGTCGCCGAGATCATGGCGCTTGTCGCGCGTATCGCTCAGGACCCCTCGCTGCCCCACCCCGCACTCGGCATTTGTTTTTGCCCGGACGAGGAGATCGGTCACGGCGCCGAGCTGTTGGACATCGAGGCCTTTGGCTGCAAGTACGCCTACACGGTCGACGGCGGTCCCGTTGGCGAGCTGGAATGGGAGTGCTTTAACGCCGCCGAGGCAACCGTTCGCTTTGAGGGCCAATCCATCCATCCCGGTGACGCCAAAGGCCGCATGGTCAACGCGGGCAATCTGTTCTGCGACTTCAATGCCCTGCTCCCCTACGAGCAGCGTCCGGAATACACCGAGGGCTACGAGGGCTTCTATCACCTTGAGAGCGTCTCGGCAACGGTCGACCATGCCACGGCGCGCTATATCGTCCGTGATCACGATGCCGCCAAGTTCCAGCAGAAGCTCGAGCTGATGGATGCCGCCGCAGCACTGCTCAACCAGCGCCTGGGCGAGGAACTCGTGACAGTTGAGATCAAGCAGCAGTACCGCAACATGGCCGAGATCGTGCGTGACTACCCAGAGCTTATCGATGTCGCCAAGGAAGCCTACCTTGCCTGCGGCATTGAGCCCCAGGTGCTGCCGATTCGCGGTGGTACCGACGGTGCGCAGCTGTCGTTCCGCGGCCTGCCCTGCCCCAACCTTTCCACGGGCGGCTACTGCTACCACGGCGTCAACGAGTTTGTCCCGGTCAGCTCGCTCGTCAAGATGACCGACGTCCTCCAGGAACTCGTCGCCCGCTTCGCATAGATCTGGCCGCACAAGCCCAAAAGACGAATCGCCCCGTCCTCAACCGAGAACGGGGCGATTTTTGGTGCAAGGAGTGTAGTCGGCATCGCTGGTTGAATCAACGTCAGCGAGCGACGTCCAGAGCGAACAAGTTGGCATGAAAAAGGCAGGGCATTGACCTTCTGGTCATGCCCTGCCTTTTGAATGACAAATTGTCGCTCTGGGCGGCGCGCAGCGTCGAGCCGTTACGCGGGCTGGTAAGCCCGCGTAACTCTAGTAGTTGGCTTCGTAGCCGTTGCCGTCGCCGGTGGGCTCTTCGTAGTAGTCCGAATCGCTCGAATCAGTCGAATCGTCCGAATCGTCAGAGTTGACCGATGAGGTTGCGGTGCCGTTGGCGTAATCGTCGGACGTGTTGTTGTTCAGGTCGCCGATCGTAGAGCTGGAGCCATCGGACTGGCCCATGGTATTGGGGCCCTTGGGATCCTTGCCAGCGTCGACGCGCTCCATCATTTCCTTGAGCTCGTCCTCGTAGACAAAGACGTAGCTTACGCCATCAATCATGGTGCTGTCATCGGCATACGAAGGCAAGTTGGCCGAATAGATGCCGTCAACATCCATGCCGCGCATGGCATTGACCGTAGAGACGATATCCTGAACGCTCATATCGGTCACGAGCATGTCGGACAGCGAATTGACGAGGTCGAAAACCTTGGTGGCATCGAAGTTGTTGAGGATCTGGTTGGCGAGGGCGCCGAGCACCTGACGCTGGTGGCGCATGCGTGTGTAGTCGCCATCGGCATAGATGTAGCGGCAACGGGCATAGGTAAGGGCGGTTGCGCCATCCATGTGCTGCTGACCGGCGGTGATCTTAATGTCGAGGTGCTCAGGGTCATCAACGTCATCGGTCGCGTTGATGTCGATGCCGCCGACCGAGTCGATGAGCGACTGCATGCCATCGAAGCTGACCTCGGCATAGTGCGAAATCTGCACGCCGCACAGCTCGTTGACCGCCTGGACCATGGCCTCGGCGCCGCCGTAGGTGTGGCAGGCGTTGATCTTCATGGTCGAACCGTTGTAGACGACCTTGGTATCACGCGGAATGGAGATGAGCGTCGCCTGCTTTTGCGTGGGATCGATACGCGCCAGGATAATCGAGTCGGCGCGGTATGTATCCTCGCCCGGGCGACCGTCAGTGCCAAGGAGTAGCACGTAGAACGGGTCCTTTGCCTCGTCGGTATCAACCAGGATCTGGCGCAGGTTGTCGGTAATGACGTTGGAATCGCCGAGCTTACCCATAATGGTGGCAAACCACAGGCCGGCGGCAGTCGTAGCGCTCAACAGCACACCGAGCACAGCAATGAGCGCGACGCGGCGAACCGTATGACCGCGACGGCGCTGACGAGCGCGCTCGGAATAGCGGGCAACGTTATCGCGGCTATAGATTTTTGCCTGAGCGCCGGTCGAAGGTCTTCGAGATTCCGTAATGGGCTTTTTCTTAAACATAGGCAACCTGCATTAGTAGATGACGGGATCGGGAACAGTGGCGTGTTCGACATGAGCGCCAAGCGCCTGCAGCTTTTCAACAAACTGCTCGTAGCCGCGCTTAATGTGATGGATGGCCGAGACCTCGGTCGTGCCGTCGGCAATGAGGCCGGCAACGACGAGTGCCGCGCCACCACGAAGATCCGGTGAGGTTACCTGAGCGCCGGAAAAGCCCTTGACGCCGTGAATCATAGCGTGATGGCTCTCGATGCGAATATCGGCGCCCATTCGCACCAGCTCGGATGCGAACATAAAGCGATTCTCGAAGATGTTCTCGGTGATAACGGAGCTGCCGTCGGCCAGGGCGGAGAGCACCATGATCTGCGCCTGCATGTCCGTGGGGAAACCGGGGAACGGGAGCGTCTGGATATCGACCGGCTTGATGTGCTCGACGCGATTCACATGGACGCCATCCTCGACGCGCTCGCAGTCGATGCCCATGAGCTCCATCTTCTTGAGCACCATGCCCAAATGAATGGGGCAAAAGCCCGTAACATCGACACCGCGATCGTCGGCCATCAACGCGCCGGCAACGATAAAGGTACCGGCCTCGATGCGGTCACCCACCACGCGATGGCTAACGGGATGCAGCTCCTC
Organism: uncultured Collinsella sp.; assembly: GCA_959019775.1. Taxonomy (GTDB): domain Bacteria; phylum Actinomycetota; class Coriobacteriia; order Coriobacteriales; family Coriobacteriaceae; genus Collinsella. The sequence goes on along the minus strand of CAUEPS010000015.1, from coordinate 41,213 downwards.
CACGCCCTCGATGGTCACGACAGGCGTACCGGCGCCGACAATCTTGGCACCCATCTCGTTGAGCATGTTGGCGAGATCGACGATCTCGGGCTCGCGGGCGGCATTATCGATAACCGTGGTACCCTGCGCGCGAACGGAGGCCATGATGAGGTTCTCGGTCGCACCGACACTGGCAAACTCGAGCGTGACGGTGGTACCGTGCAGGCCCTGGGGCGCGTTGGCGTTGATATAGCCGTGGGCGGTATCGAACTCAACGCCCAAGGCCTCAAGACCCAAGATATGCATGTCGATCTTGCGAGCGCCCAGGTTGCAGCCGCCGGGCATGGCGATCTTGGCGCGATGGAAACGGCCCAGCAGGGGTCCCATCACGGCAGTGGAAGCGCGCATCTTGGCAACGAGCTCATAGGGAGCCTCCCAAGAATCGACTTGGGAGGTATCGATCTCGAGCGTGTGCTCGTCGAGAACATCGATCGTAGCGCCCATACCCTTGAGCACCTTGCCCATCACGTGGACATCGGAAATATCAGGCACGTTCTGCAGCGTCGTCTTGCCCGGCGCCAGAAGCGTTGCCGCCATAAGTTTGAGCGCGGAGTTCTTGGCACCCGAAACAGGCACGGAACCTCCGATGGCGTGGCCACCCTCAACGCGGATAATATCCAAGGTCTACCCTTTCAAAAAGCATGCCCGGGGTGGCTGGGCCATCCCGGGCATGATGTGTTCGCAAATGGTCGAACGTTAAAACGTCTGACTATTGGGCAAGCTTGAGCTTACACCATGCGATTTCATTATAGAGGTAGGCGCGGCGTGCATCATCCTCCGACAAATTACCCAGCTTCTCTTCAAAACCTTGAATATCAGCTTTAACCTTGTCGGCGTCGACGGTCGCCAAATCGCAAGCGCGCTCGGCGAGGACGGTCACAACATCGTCCGCAACCTGGGCATAGCCGCCGGCCACGGCAAACGTGTGGTCGACAGTGCCCATGGCCTTATCGGAAACGCGAACGTAACCGCGGTCGATCGTGCAGATTTCGCTGGAGTGAGCAGGCAGAACGCCAAACTCGCCATCCGTGGACGGAATGGACACGAACGCAGCGTCGCCCTCATAGGCGCAGCTCACGGGGCACACGATGCGGATACGCATAACCTACTTCTCCCCCATCTTGCGGGCGCGCTCGCGCACGTCCTCAATCGTGGAAGCATAGCGAAATGCCTGCTCGGGCAGGTCATCGGCCTTGCCGTCGACAATCTCGGCGAAGGAGCGGACGGTATCCTCGACGCGGACGTAGACACCGGGGTTGCCGGTGAACTTCTCGGCGACGTGGAAGGACTGGGAGAGGAACTGCTGGATCTTACGGGCACGGTTGACCGTAAGGCGCTGCTCCTCGGACAGCTCGTCCATACCCAGAATGGCGATGATGTCCTGAAGGTCGGAGTACTCCTGCAGAAGCTCCTGGACCTTGACGGCGACACGGTAGTGCTCCTCGCCGACGATCGAGGGATCGAGAGCGTCGGAGGAAGACGCGAGCGGGTCGATAGCCGGGAACAGACCGAGCGACGAAATGCTACGCGAAAGAACCGTGGTGGCGTCGAGGTGCGTAAACGTCGTGGCAGGCGCCGGGTCGGTCAGGTCGTCTGCAGGGACGTAGACAGCCTGGACGGAGGTAATGGAACCCGTCTTGGTCGAGGTAATGCGCTCCTGGAGGTCGCCCATCTCGGTAGCCAGCGTAGGCTGGTAACCGACGGCGGACGGCATACGACCCAGCAGTGCGGAAACCTCGGAACCGGCCTGGGAGAAGCGGAAGATGTTGTCGATGAACAGCAGAACGTCCTGGCCGCGATCGCGGAAGTACTCAGCGGTGGTAAGGCCAGCCAGACCGATGCGCAGACGCGCTCCAGGCGGCTCGTTCATCTGACCATAGACCAAGCAGGTCTTGTCGATAACGCCAGACTCGCTCATCTCGAGGAACAGGTCGGTGCCCTCACGAGTACGCTCGCCGACACCGGTGAACACCGAGGTGCCGCCGTGCTCCTGAGCAAGGTTGTTGATGAGCTCCTGAATCAGAACGGTCTTGCCGACGCCGGCGCCGCCGAACAGACCCGTTTTGCCGCCACGGATGTAGGGCTCGAGCAGGTCAACGGCCTTGATGCCGGTTTCGAAGATCTCGGTCTTGGTGGTGAGCTCGTCGAAGCGGGGCGCTGCGTGGTGGATGGGATAGAACTCCTCCACCTCGGGCATGGGCTTACCGTCGACAGGCTTGCCCATGACGTTCCAAATGCGGCCGAGCGTCTTGGGGCCAACGGGCATCTTCATGGGCTCACCGGTATCGGTGGCGATGAGGCCGCGCTGCAGGCCGTCGGTCGAGGACATGGCGACCGTGCGGACGACGCCGCCCGGAAGCTGGCTCTCGACCTCGAGGATCGTGCTCAGATGACCGATCGGGGTCTCGGCCTCGACCGTGAGCGCGTTGTAGATCGGGGGCACCGCACCGTCAAACTTGACGTCGACGACAGGGCCGATGATACGCACGATGCGACCATCGCCGGCAGTCGTCTTCTTGGTGGCTTCCTCGACCGCAAGCTTTACGGTGTTATTAGCCATTACTGTTCCTCCAATGCTGAGGCTCCGCCGACGATCTCGTTGATCTCGGTCGTGATCGAAGCCTGGCGCACGCGACTATACGTGCGGGTAAGGGTCGAGATGATCGCGGTGGCGTTTTCCGTTGCGGAGTGCATGGCCTTGCGGCGCGCACCCTGCTCGGCGGCCGCCGAATCGATCAGGGCCTGGTAGATGACCGTCAGGATATATGACGGCACAAGTTTGCCGAGAACATGCTCGGGAGAGGGCACGAACTCGAACGTGGACGAGATGCGCTTAGGGGCGTCGGTCTCGTTCTTACGCGGACCGTGGGCCATAGCGATCATCTCGGGATCGAGCGGCAGCAAGTGCTCGACGCGAAGCTCCTGATCCACGCGGTTCTTGGCGTGGTGGTAAACAAGCTCGACGCGGTCAAGCTCACCGGCACGATACGCATCGCAGATATGAGAGGAGATCATGCGGGCCTGATTGAAATCGGGCTCGGAGGAGTTGCCCTCAAAGTGCATGGCGACGTTTGCGCGGTCGCGGAAATACGTGGCCGGTTTGCGCCCACACGCGATGATCTCGCACTCGATGCCGTCGTTCGCCCAAGAAGCGGCGAGCTTTTCGGCCGTGCGCTCCACCGTCGTATTGAAACCGCCGGCAAGGCCGCGGTCCGAAGCAATGACGACAATCAGGCCATGCTTGACGCTCTCATGCTTCTGCAGCATGGGATCGGTGCCCGAGCAGGAGGCGTCGCCGGCAACCGTCAGCATGACGTCGGTCAGCGCCTCCTTATAGGGCTCGGCCTGCTTGGAGCGATCGAGGGCACGACGGATCTTGGCCGTAGAGACCATCTCCATCGTGCGCGTGATCTGCTTGGTCGTGGTAACCGAGGAGATTCGCTTCTTAATGTCGCGAAGGTTGGCCATAGGGCTTAGTTCTCCTCTGATCCAGTCGTATCGGCATGGTGCTTGGCCATGAACTGCTGCTTGAAGTCACCGATGACGCGCAGGAGCTCAGCCTTGGTGTCATCGTCGATCTTCTTGGCGCGAACCTTGTCGAGCAGCGAGCCAAAGCCATTGTCCATGTACTCGATGAGCTCGGCACGGAAAGGCAGCACGTCGGCGATCTCCAGGTCATCCAGGAAGCCCTCGTTGCCAGCGAACAGCGTAACAATCTGCTCGCCAACCTCAAACGGCTGGTAGCGCGGCTGCTTCAGGAGCTCGGTCATGCGGGCACCATGGGTCAGCTGCTTCTGAGTAGCCTCGTCGAGGTCGGAGCCGAACTGGGTAAAGCCAGCGAGCTCCTGGTACGAAGCGAGGTCCAGACGGAGGTTGCCGGCGACCTGCTTCATGGCCTTGGTCTGTGCATCGCCACCGACGCGGGACACGGAGATACCCACGTCGACTGCCGGGCGCTGACCCTGGAAGAAGAGCTCGGACTGCAGGTAGATCTGACCATCGGTAATGGAAATGACGTTGGTCGGAATGTAGGCCGAGACGTCGCCGTCCTGGGTCTCGATGATCGGCAGTGCCGTCATGGAGCCGTAGCCGTTCTTCTTGGACATCTTGACGGCACGCTCGAGCAGACGAGAGTGCAGGTAGAAGATGTCGCCAGGATAGGCCTCACGTCCGGGCGGACGATGCAGCGTCAGCGACATCTGACGGTAGGCCACGGCCTGCTTGGACAGGTCGTCGTAGATGACGAGCACGTGGCCGCCGGGGTTGGTCTCGCTGGCGGGCTTACCGTCCTCGCCGTTGTACATGAAGAACTCGCCGATAGCGGCACCGGCCATAGGCGCGATGTACTGCATAGGGGCGGAATCGGCAGCGGTGGCCGAAACGATGATGGTGTAGTCGAGCGCACCGTGCTGAGCGAGGGTCTCGCGGATGTTGGCAACCGTGGAGGCCTTCTGGCCGATGGCGACATAGATGCAGACCATGCCCTTGCCGCGCTGATTGAGGATAGCGTCGATGGCAATGGCGGTCTTACCGGTCTTACGGTCGCCGATGATGAGCTCACGCTGACCGCGGCCGATAGGCACCATGGAGTCGATGGCCAACAGGCCGGTCTGAACCGGCTCGCACACCGGGGTACGGTCGATGACACCGGGGGCCTTGAACTCGATGGGGCGACGATGCGTGGCGACGATGTCGCCCAGGCCGTCGATGGGCTGGCCGAGCGGATTGACGACGCGGCCGAGCATGGCACGGCTCACGGGGATATCCATAATGCGGCCAGTGGTGCGGCACTCGTCGCCTTCCTTGATGGAGTCGACGGCACCGAACAGAACGGCGCCGACCTCGTCACGGTCAAGGTTCTGGGCAAGGCCGAAGACGGTCTCACCGGTATCGGAGCTCTTAAACTCCAGAAGCTCGCCTGCCATGGCGCTCTTGAGGCCGGAGACGCGCGCGATGCCGTCGCCTACCTCGTCGACCGTTGAAACCTCATGCGTATCTACCGTCGCGGAGAGGCTCGTGAGCTGCTCCTGCAGTTTCTTGGCGATATCCTGGGCATTGAGGGTTTCGGACATTAGGCTTCACCTCCGTACGAATTAGCAGAGTTTGCGAGGGTCTCCTGCGCGATGCGCAGCTGCGTCTTGACGGAGATGTCACGACGCTCGCCGCGGGCCTCGAGCACCAGGCCGCCTACAATAGACGGGTCGACCTGCTCGATAAGGAATACCTTGCGGCCGAAGTCCTGCTCGCATTTCTTAGTGATGGTTTGACGCAGCTCGTCGTCGAGCGGGATCGCCGTGGTGACGGTCACGCCCACTACATCCTCGTCTTCCTCGGCAACATACTTAAAGGCAGCTGCCACCTTGGGAAGAAGGTCGAGCTGGTCGCGCTTGGACATGGTGTCGAGCACGGCGATGATCTCGGGGCTGGCGCTAGCCAGGCGCTCGATCATCTCGAGGTCCTCGAACACATGGTTCTCGGTCTTGGCGGCTTCCAAAAGGGAGCGCGCGTAGGTCTCGAGCACCTTGTCCTGATAGCGGCTAGTCGGCATTCAGGCTACCTGCTTCCTGGATGTAGCGCTCGATGAGCTTCTTCTGCTCGCCCTCGTCCTCGAGTGCCTCGCCCACAATCTTGGTGGCGACGGCAACGGACAGGTCGGCGATGGAGCTCGCGGCACCGGCGTAGATGGACTTGCGCTCGTCCTCGACGGTCGTATGGGCCTTGGCGATGATCTCCTCGGCCTCCTTGTGAGCAGCCTCGATGATACGGGCGCGCTCGGACTCGGCGTCCTTACGGGCCTCGAGAACGATGTCGGCAGCCTGACGACGGGCGTCAGTGACGATCGAGTCGGACTCAGCGCGCTTGGCGATGGCCTCCTGCTTGGTCTTCTCGGCCTCGTCGAGGCTCTCCTCGATCTTCTTGCCGCGCTCCTCCATGGTTTTCATGATGCCCGGCAGGGCGACCTTGGCCAGCACGATCCAGATGATCAGGAAGGCGATAAGTGCCGGGATGAACTCCGCCATCTTAGGGATGAGGATGTCCGCACCGGCAGCGCCGTCCTCGGCGAACGCGGAAACCGGCATGAGCAGCGCGGCCGCGGACGCGGAGAGTGCGATCGCGCTCTTCTGGGATGAAAGATTCATACTTGACGCTCCGAGCTATTTAACGATCAGCGCGACAACGAAGCCGATCAGAGCCAGAGCCTCGCCGAAGGCGGAGCCCATGATGAAGACGGTGAACACGCGGCCCTGGACCTCAGGCTGACGGGCCATAGCACCCGTAGCACCCAGAGCAGACAGGCCGATAGCAAGACCAGCGCCGATAACACCGAGACCGTAACCGATAACTCCCACGATTCCTCCTTTGTCGTGCGTGTCTTATTTCACGCAGGATAACCTTTTTATAACTGCCGAGCTCCATGGGTACGGGCACCGGCGGTTTAACGAATTGCCTTACCTTTAAGGCGCGAACGGAAGATTACTCCTCCTCCGCGACCTCCTCTGCCTCGGAGACATACACGGCGGTAAGGACCGTGAAGACGTAAGCCTGGATGGCGCCGACCACAAGCTCGATCGCATAGATCAGGATGAGGATGGCAAGCCAGGCCAGCGAAGGCAGGGCGCCGACGGCGTGGGCCGCAGAAACCTGCTGAAGCAGCGGCTGCATGAACATGCTCGCCATGATGGCGAACGAGCCCATGACCACGTGTCCTGCGAACATGTTGCAGAACAGACGGACGGCGAGCGTGATGAGGCGCAGGAAGGTCGAGAAAAGCTCGACGACCCACACAAGCACGTTCATCGGGAAGCTCACGCCCTGCGGGGCGAGGCTCTTGATGTAGCCGATCACGCCGTGAGCCTTGCATCCGTAGTAGATGAAGTACACGAAGGCGAAGATGGCGAGCGCGGCGGTGGAGCCGATTGCGCCGGTGCCGGGCTTCATTCCCGGGATCAGGCCGATCATGTTATTGATCAGGATGAACAGGAAAAGCGAGCACAGGAACGGGAAGTGCTTCTTCCAGTTCTCACCCACGACGCCCTTGCCGATATCGTTCTCGACGTACTCGATGATGTACTCGAAACCGTTGACGAAGAAGCCCTTGGGAACCAGGGTCTGCTTCTTCTTGAACACGGCCAGGACGATCAGGAGCACGATCGTGGAGACGATCAGCCAAAACGAGTACTGCGTGATGCCGCAGCTCAGATCGCCCACGACAGGGGTGGAGCTGAACTCGCTGACCAGATGATTAATCTCATCAGGCAGCTTTTCAAAAATTTCCACGACTTACCTTTCGACCTCATGAGGATCTCGCAGCGCCTTGGCGACGCGAACCGTGCAGGCGGCCATAAAGACCACGAAGCCGATCGCCTCGCCCAGGAGGAACATGCGAAATGCCTCTCCGAACAACGCAAACACAACCAAGGTAAAGACGAGCAGGGCGACTGCCGAGACCGCCAGACTCACCATACCCTTGAGCATGTCCGCATTCTGCTTATCGTCAAGAACCGGCTTGAGCGTAAAGACAAAGGGAAGGAAGGCAATTGCGCCCGCGATGGCGCCTGCAACGATAGCGAGCAGATCGGCTATCTGAAACACTGGCTTCCTCGCTTTCCTTTTTAACGCCTCACAGCACAGTCCCAGCCAAACATTGGTGACAATTGTACGAGCCAATCGCTAAAGTACAACCGTAAAACAAACGGTTAATACGCACCTGTACGTTTTCTTAAGGCCTTCTTTATGCCGCAGGTACGGTAATACGTTTTTTCGAACCCCTCAGCGCAAAACGTCCGTTAACAGAAGTGCGCGTGGACGACTTTTGCTCGCCCGCGCGCACCATTTCTTCGTATTTGTGACCGTAACCGACAAGGCCCAACGACTAGAGCGTACCGTAGATGCGGTCGCCGGCGTCGCCCAGGCCGGGAACGATGTAGGCGGCCTCGTTGAGATGGTCATCGATGGCGCAGGTATAAATATGTACGTCGGGGTCCTTTTCGGTCAGTGACTTGAGGCCCTCGGGCGCGGCGACGATACACAGCATGCGGATATCCTTAACACCGCGCTCGCGCAGGTAGCTGATGGCCATCTCGGCCGAACCGCCCGTGGCGAGCATGGGGTCAACAACCAGGCAGATGCGCTGGTCGATATCCTTGGGCATCTTGCAGTAATACTCATGCGGCTCGTGGGTAACCTCGTCACGCTCCATACCGATGTGGCCCACGCGAGCGGAGGGTACCAAGTCGAGGATGCCATCGACCATGCCAAGGCCTGCGCGCAGGATGGGAACGATGGCGAGCTTCTTGCCGGCAAGCTGCTTAAACGTGGCGGTGGTGATGGGAGTCTCGACCTCGACGTCTTCCATGGGCAGGTCGCGCATGGCCTCGTAGCCGTCAAAGAGCGCAAGCTCGCGCACGAGCTGGCGGAACTGGTTGGTGCCAGTGCTCTTGTCGCGCAAGATCGACAGCTTGTGCTGGACGAGTGGGTGATCGACAAGGGTCACACGGGACGTATCGTAGGTGACGGTCATGGGTTGATGCCCCTTTCATTGCGGCCGGAAGATGGCCTTGCTGACAAGACGCATGGCGACGTTGTTGCCTCGCGCCGTGCATAAGTTTAACGGTTTGTTGTATCGAGCAGCTCGTCGCAACCCTACTGAGCGGTGTTGAGCGAACGCTTGACGGCATCACGCCAACCAGCGAGGTTGCTCTCACGGCGCTCGGCGGACATGTGAGGATGGAAGACTTTGACGATCTGAGCGTTTTGCTCCAGCTCCTCCAAATCCTCCCAATAGCCGACGGCAAGGCCCGCCAAGTACGCGGCGCCGATCGCCGTGGTCTCCACCGTCTCGCACTGCAGCACGGGGATATCCAGCAGATCGGCCTGGAATTGCATGATGAACTCGTTGCGCGAGGCACCGCCATCGACGGACAGGCGCTCAATCGAAAGTCCCACGTCCTGCTCCATGGCGCGCAGCACGTCATAGCTCTGGTAGGCCATGGACTCGCAAGCCGCACGCACAATGGTCGCGCGACTCGAGGCGCCGGTCAGGCCGCACACGATACCGCGAGCATGCGGGTCCCACCAGGGAGCGCCCAGGCCTGCGAAGGCGGGAACGAAGTAGCAGCCCTCGTTGTCGTTAATCGAAGTGGCGAGTTGCGCGGACTCGCTCACGCTCGAGATGATGCCCATGTTGTTGCGCAGCCAGTTCATGGTTGAGCCGGCGGCAAAGATAGAACCCTCGAGCGCATAGCTGATCTTGCCGTCCGCGGCGATACCGATCGTGGAGACCAAACCGTTCTTGGATTCGACGATCTCGTCGCCTGTGTTCATGAGCATAAAGCAGCCCGTGCCATAGGTGTTTTTGGTCTGGCCGGGATGGAAGCAGCAGTGGCCGAACAGCGACGCCTGCTGGTCGCCCGCCACGCCCATGATGGGTGGCATGTTGGTCATGATGTCGCTCGCAACGCGACCGTAGTCGCCCGAGCTCCAACGAACCTCGGGCATCATGGAACGCGGGACGTCGAAAAGCGCCAGCAGATCGTCGTCCCAATCGAGCGTATGGATATTAAAGAGCGCGGTGCGGCTGGCATTGGTGTAGTCGGTGGCAAAGACCTGACCGCCGGTGAGGTTGTAGATGAGCCAGGTGTCGATGGTGCCGAACATGAGGTCGCCCGCCGCCGCGCTCTCACGCGCACCATCGACGTTGTCGAGGATCCACTGCACCTTGGAGGCCGAGAAATACGGATCGAGCGTGAGTCCCGTGCGGGAGCGCACCAGTTCTTCTGCGCCCTGCTCGACCAACTCGTCGATCAGAGGTGCGGTGCGACGGCATTGCCACACGATGGCGTTATAGATGGGTTGGCCGCTTATGCGGTCCCACACCACCGTGGTCTCGCGCTGGTTGGAGATACCGATGGCGGCGATGCGGTCGGAATGGATGCCGCTCTTAAACTGAACCTCCATCATCACGCCGATCTGGCTCGCAAGCACCTCCGTGGGATCCTGCTCCACCCAGCCGGGGCGCGGGAAGCTGGTTTTGACGCTACGACGCGCCTGGGCGACGATGCAGCCGTACTCGTCGACGATGGTCGCGAGTACCGAGGTAGTGCCGCAGTCGAGTGCCATGATGTAGGAACCGCCAAAGTTAAACGAGGCATCTTCCATGCCCAGGCTGCCCAGATTCAACGACATCGCTTACACCTTTCTATTGCATCGGGTCGGACAGGACCCGTTCGATCTCTGATGCGGGAAGCGCGCCTTGGCGCAGGATCTGGAGCTCGCCGTGCTGAAACGACACGATGGTTGAGGCGTCGCGACACGGGGTCTCACCGGCGTCGACGGCCACATCGACCCCCTCCAGGATGCGCTCCTCCACCGTGGCAAAACTTGCCGGCGCGGGCGCGCCGTGCGTGTTTGCGCTGGTGCAGGCAAGAGGGCTGCCGCAGGCGCGGATGAGCGCTTGCACCACGGGCGAGGCCGAAGCGCGAAGTGCCACCGTGTTGTCGGCGGCGCGCATAAAGGTCGGCACGCAGGGGGCCGCCTTGACCACGATAGTCAGGGCGCCCGGCCAGCATCGTCGGGCGAGCACGCGGGCCTCGTTAGGGATATTCACGCCATAGCGGTCGAGTGCCTCGGCATCATCGACCAGCCAGGCAACCGTTTGGGTGAGCTCGCGCTGCTTGAGGGTAAAGATGCGACGATAGCCGGTACCGAGTGCAGGGACCGCAGCGCCGTTGACGGTGGCCTGCGGATCGCGCGGCCACGGCAGAGGTTCACTTGTATCTTGTGGAACGGCATCCGAGAAGGCGTTGACCGCCACGGCGACACCGTAGACCGTCTCGGTTGGAATAAGCGCCAGGCCGCCGCGACCGAGTAGCTCGGCCGTGCGCTCGACTGCAAGCCGATGCGGCTCGCGCGCTCCCTCGTATACCCGATAGACCGTCTGCATGTGTATGCCAGCCCCTTACGCTCTGGTGCAAGTTTGTTTACTGTGGGGCATTCTCGCACGAAACGTTCAACCTATTTGCCCAGAGCGCATGTTGGTTTGGTGAGCGGCTCTAGTAGTCGGTGAAAGTGAGGGGGTTAATTGAAGATTTTTAGCGCGCAAGCGTAACGGTACGATCGGGAAACTCGATGCTTGCAACCAGTTTTCCGCCGAGGCTCTCTGCGTACCTGCTCAGCGTGTCAAGCCTCATCGAACCCAATTCCCCACGCTCGAGCTCGGATACGCGTTTTTGAGAAACGCCCATCGATTGGGCGACCGACGCCTGTGTTAGATCTTTTAGCCTGCGAATCTGAGCAAGCTTATAGGCTTCGATACGATCGCGAGTCCTCTCCTGCTCGGCGGTAATGGAGTCGCGTGTTATCCCGCGAGATTCCATATACTCATGCAGTTCCATCTCGATCGAGCCTCCTTACGTGGCGACGGTATATTTGCTCGGCCTTTGGAATGTTGATCGCATACCAGCCGTTCCATTTTGCCCTTGACGATCCCGCTCGCGACTTATCACCCGCCAATAGCAATACCGCTTGGCGCTTGGGGTCAAAGGCGAAGAGGATGCGGATCACCTGCCCACCACATGAAGTCACTCTCAGCTCCTTTAAATGATGAAGCTTCGAGCCCTTGACACGGTCAACCAGTGGACGACCAAGGCTGGGACCCTCCTTCTCGAGCACCAAAAGGTCTGCATAAATCTGCTTCAGCGTAGCTTCATCCTGCTCATCAAGCCAAGGTTCAATGTAATCAAGCACGATACGGTACCGATGCAGCTGATTTGACATACCTTTCTCCTTCTATAGTAGAAGTTTTACGGTATATTGCAAGAGCAAACTTGAGCAAATGTCTATTAGTTCAGCTTAAATGCGCTGCTTGGGCTCGGTGACGATGGCTCGGACGATGCGGGGGCGATCGGTGAGGTCGTGGACGATGCGCACGTCCGACAGACCCGCTTGACGGCAGAGCTCGGCCGCAGCGTCGAGCGCGCCCTCGTAGAGCTCGCAGGCAAAGAGGCCGCCGGCGCGTAGCATGTAGGGTGCCGCGTTGAGCAGACGGCGGAAGATATCGAGGCCGTCGGCACCGCCCTCGAGCGCCAGATCGGGCTCAAAGTCCTTGACCTCGTGCGGCAGCGAGCGCATGACATCGGTGGGGATGTAGGGCGGGTTGGAGACGAGTACGTCAAAGGTGCCCCACTCGTCGTGGGGAATGGAGCTCACCAGGTTCGTGAGGCTGAAGGCGACCTCGTCGGACGCGAGGCCAAGCGCATCGCGGTTTTTGGTAGCAAGGTCGATGGCGCGCGGCTCGATATCGGTAGCAGTGCAGGTGACGTGGCCGCGACGCTCCCAGGCAAGCGAGAGCGAGATGCAGCCCGTGCCGCAGCCGACCTCGAGAACGCGGGCGACGCGGGGCTCAGTTGGAGCAGGCGCAGCAGCATCCTGAGCTGAAGCCGTCTCCTGGTCGGCACCGTCGATGGCGATGCCGTATTCGTCGAGCTCGGGCTCGGGGGTTTCCATGGCCTCTGCTTCTGCCGCCTGCGCGGCGGCTTCCTCGGCCTCGCGATCGGCAAGCTCCTCGGCATAGGCGCGGCTACCGAGCACATCGCTACCCAGCGCAGCCTCATCGGCGGCCGTCAGGTTGGCAGCACGGCGCTCGGCGGTCGCGCGCTCGTCGGCCAGCGCCGCCTCGGCTTTGCGAGCCTGCTCGACCTCATCGTTCCAAGGCAGCTCCACGCGCTGGCGGGCGGCGGCCTCGGGGCTCAGCACCTCGGCATCCAGGTAGTTCAGGACTTCTTCGACGAGCATCTCGGTCTCGGGGCGCGGGATGAGCACGCCGGGGGCGCACGCGACGTCGATCATGCGAAACTGCGTGCTACCGGTGATGTACTGCAGCGGCTCGCCCTTCGCGCGACGGACGACGGCTGCGTGCATGGTCTCGAGCTGCGCTGCGTCGAGCGTCTCGTCCATGCGCATATACAAGTCGATACGCGCCAGGCCCGTTGCCGCGCACAGCAGCCACTCGGCAGAAAGACGGGGATGCTCCTCACCGCGCTCGGCCAGGTACTCCTTGGTCCACTCGAGACAACGCTTGATGGTCCAGATCTCGTTTGCCATGGGGTCCTCCCCTCTTAAGCGCCGGGCGGCGCGCGAATGTCGGAGCAGATTGTACGCGAGGGTGGCACGCGGCAAGGGACGATTGGAAGCGATTATCGAGAATCAGCCCAGAATTTTGCTTGGAGCCTGCCTAGAGTGTTCATTCATCGACGTCTAAATCTGCATCCGTCAAGCTTTTGGCAAGGTTGCCCCAAAACTGACCAATATCTAACCAAACGCTTGCCACATCACTTGACGAGCGACGCGTCAAAAAAGGCCCCACGACTTCTTGGACGATTTTTCGAGCAATATTTTCAATAGCAGATGCACACCGTTAATTGCTTTAAGCAGGCAAACAGCCTAAAGGCCATCAAAACCGATTGAATAACACCTCAAAGCAATAAGCCCAACCTAGCCGTTTAAGAACGTCCCCAATGGCTACCTCTAAGACGCCGCAGGTTGAGCATAAGTCAGCGAAAACGCCCCTAAGCGAGCAAGGTGACGTGAAAGAGGAGGGAAGCGTACTTCGGTACGCGACCGACGATTGAACGTCAGATTGCCGCTTAGGGGCGTTTGCAGCGTCGAGCCGTTACGCGGTTTGGTAAAACCGCGTAACCTACACAGCCTGTGCCAGCTTCTCGGCTCGCTCGGCGGCGGCAAGTGCCTCGATGACAGTGCCGAGCTGATCGCCCAGAAGGACGCCGTTGTAGGTGGAGTTGAAGCCGATACGGTGATCGGTCACGCGATCCTGGGGCTGGTTATAGGTACGGATCTTCTCGGAACGGTTGCCGTGACCGATCTGGCTCTGGCGCTCGGCGCCGAGCTCGGCCTGCTGCTTCTCGAGTTCCATCTCGTACAGACGGGCACGCAGCATCTGCATGCAGACCTCGCGGTTCTGGATTTGGGAACGCTGCTCCTGCGACTGCACCACGGTATTGGTGGGCAGGTGGGTGATGCGCACGGCGGAGTAGGTGGTGTTAACGCACTGACCGCCAGGGCCGGAGGCACAGTAGGTATCGATGCGCAGATCGGATTGGTTGATCTGGACGTCGATCTCCTCGGCCTCGGGAAGCACGGCGACGGTTGCCGTGGAGGTCTGGATACGGCCCTGGGACTCGGTCTTGGGAACGCGCTGGACACGGTGCACGCCGGACTCGAACTTCATGACGGAGTAGACGCGGTCGCCCTCGACCTTGAACTCGATGGACTTAAAGCCGCCGGCCTCGCTGGGGCTGGAGTCGAGCACGGTGGTCTTCCAGCCGCGCGACTCGCAGAAGCGCTGGTACATCTTGTACAGATCGCCGGCAAAGATGGCTGCCTCGTCGCCACCGGCGGCGGAGCGGATCTCGACGATGGTGTTCTTGTCGTCATTGGGGTCGCTCGGAATGAGCATGTACTTGATGTCTTCCTCGAGCTGGGGAAGCTTTGCCTCGTTCTCGGAGATGTCCATCTGGAGCATCTCCTTCTCATCGGCATCGGTGGTATCGTGCAGCATTTCCTTGGCAGCCTCGATGTCATCGAGCGCGCCGATGTACTCGCGCGAGGCGGCAATGAGGTCGGACTGGTGCGCGTACTCCTTGTTGAGACGCGTAAACTCCTTGATATCGGAGGCGACGGCCGGGTCGGAAAGCTTCTTCTCGAGCTCCTCGTAGGCCTTGATAATCTTTTCGAGCTTGTCGCGCATGGCGGGACTCCTTTATATGCGTGAAGGTGAAAATCGGCAGAATTGATGGGGCGCACGGCGCCGCTGCGGGGGTAAGCCCGGCTAGAACATGTCGATCTTCAGATACATGCGCATCCCTTCGCGTATGGGGTACATAGTTGCGGTCTAACCCAAACATGATAGCGTGCCCAGGCAAACCTGCATATAACCCGCACGGAATGATTGGTGCAAACAAACCTGACCCCATTGCACCAAGAGCTTGCTTTTTGGCTAGAGCGTTTGGAGTAGAGCAACGAGAAAGCGGATGCCCTGGAGGTAGGCGCGGCGGGTGATGCGCTCGTTGGTGCCGTGGACGCCGCGATCACACTCGTCGTCATCAACCACAAAGGCCGAGAAGCGAATGCACTCAGGGCAAATTTGTTGGTAGTTGGCAGCGTCGGTCGCACCGATCACGGTCGAGGGCACAATTGCCACTGGCTCGAATGATCCGTTTTCCTCCGTCCCCTTTGGATTACGGAAATAGCGGGCGGCGATGGAGCGAACCGCCTCGAGGCCGGGACCACCGATGCGCGGGGACGGCGAGGGTTCGGAGCTGCCGGGGCCCAGCTCCACTTCGACACGACCGGCAAGGTCCGCCGCGGCAACTGCCTCACGGCAGCGCGCCACAACGTCGGCCACGCTCGTGCCCTCGAGCATGCGGAAGTTGATGTTGGCCCACATATCCTGCGGCATTACGTTGGCGCCGGTGCTGCCACCCTCGATCTGCGTGGGTGCGCAGGTGGTCGTCACCAGCGGATAGAGCTTCTTGCTGGCGAGGCAATCGCGGACAATGGCATCCCCGTTGGCGGCAATTTCATCGGCCGTGTAGAGCCCCAACTCGACGAGCTGGGCGGCAAGCAAGTCGGTCACGCGCGTCGGCCACTCGATATCGCAGATTGCGGTGATGGCACGACTGAGCACCTCGAGCGACGTGCCGCCGTAGGGGTTGGAAGAATGTCCACCCGCGCTCTTTGTCTTGAGCACAATGTCGGCATAACCTTTCTCAGCCAGGTCGGCGTGCATGAGCCAACCCTCGCCCGCGCTGTACTCGGCAGCCGGAACGATGCGGTAGTCGCCCTCGTCGATCAGGTACTCAAGCTCAATGCCGCGCTCCTCGAGCGCGCGGCCGATGGCGCCTGCGCCGTACTGCGTAGTCTCCTCGTCCTGGCCAAAGGCCAGGAGCAGCGTCCGCTCGTGCTGCCAACCGTGCGCCAGCGCATACTCGACAGCCTCGAGAATGCCTGCGACCTGGTCCTTCATGTCGATCGCGCCGCGGCCCCAGATGTAGGTGTCGTCCACGTGCCCGCTAAAGGGGGCGTGCGTCCAGTCGGCCTCGGTACCCGGCACCACGGGGACCACGTCCATGTGGCCCATGAGCATAATGGGCTTAAGAGCCGGATCGCTGCCGGCAAGCGTCACCAATAGCGAATGGTCGATAAGCTCGACCTCGCCCGCCGCGAACACGCGCGGCCAGGCCTGCTGCATATACGCGCGCAGGTCGTCGAAGGGCCGCCAGTCCACCGCCTCGGCATCCATGCTCGAGATAGTCGGAAACGACAGCACACGGCCCAAGCGCTCGCACGCGCCTGCCTCGTCTATATCGGCAAAATCGTCCTCATGCGCAAAGAAGCGCCAAACCTCGGCCATGACATCCTTTCGATTGTGATGACGAGGGCCGCCCCACCGGAGCGGCCCTGCCACATAAGCGTTTGCGGTCGGTTATTTGTCCTCGAGATAACGCGAGAGGAACTCGCGAGTGCGCTGGTGTTTGGGGTTGCCGAAGAGCTCGGCCGGCGCGGCGTCCTCGAGCACCACGCCCTTGTCCATAAAGACCACGCGGTCGGACACGGTTCGGGCAAAGGCCATCTCGTGCGTGACGACGACCATGGTCATGCCGTCGGCCGCAAGCTTGCGCATGACCTCGAGCACCTCTCCCACAATCTCGGGGTCGAGTGCGGAGGTCGGCTCGTCGAACAGCATGATCTGCGGATTCATGCACAGGGCGCGCGCGATGGCCACGCGCTGCTTTTGACCACCGGACAGGCGACCCACGGCGGCGTGCGCGAACTTTTCGAGCCCCACGCTCGTCAGATGCTCCATCGCGACCTTCTCGGCCTCGGCCTTGCTCATCTTTTTGAGCGTGACGGGCGCGAGCGTGCAGTTGTCGAGCACGTCCATGTTGTTGAACAGGTTAAAGCCCTGGAACACCATGCCGATGTCCTCGCGGAGTTTATTGATATTGCAGCGCTCGGCCGTAAGGTCCTGGCCGTGGAACCAGATTTGGCCCGCGTCCGGGGTCTCGAGCAGGTTGAGGCAGCGCAGGAAGGTCGACTTGCCCGAGCCCGAGGCGCCGATAATGGTGACGACCTCGCCGGGATTGACGGACAGGTCGATGCCCTTGAGTACCTCGAGCGATCCGAAGCTCTTACGCAGGCCCTCGACGCGGATGAGCGGCTCATTGGTCTGTGCGGCGGCCGCGGTGCCGGTAGTGGCGGTATCTGCCATGATGATTCTCCTCGTCTTGAGCCTAGTTGGAGCTGGGCAGCGTTGCCGGAGCCTCGGCGCCGAGCTTTTTGCCAAAGGCCTCGAGCAGGCGGCTCGCCACGAGCGTCAGGATCAGGTAGACCACGAGTGCCACGCAGTAGACCTCCATCTGGCGGTAGTACACGCCGGCGACGGTGGTGGTGGCGTACATGAGGTCGAACACGCCGATGACCGAGAGCACCGACGAATCCTTGATGTTGATGATGAGCTCGTTGGTGAGCGCCGGAATCGCGTTTTTAATGCCCTGGGGGAACACGACCTTGCGCATGGCCTGCCACTGCGACAGACCCAGCGAGCGCGCCGCCTCGGCCTGGCCGGGATCGATGGACTCGATACCGCCGCGCAGGACCTCCATCATGTAGGCGGTGGAGTTGAGCGAGATGGTGACGAGACCGGCGGTGAAGGTACTCCAAATCTGGTTGGCCTGGGCGGTCTCGAAGCCCATGCCGCGCAAAACGGTGAAGCCCGCGTAATAGATGAGCAGGCCCTGGACCATCATGGGCGTGCCGCGCACGATGGTAGAGTAGACGGTCGCAAAGCCGCGGCCGATGCTCTTAAAGAAGCGCGTGAGATCGTTATCCACGCGGTCGAACGTCTGAATACGCAGGAACACAAAGAGCAGCGCCAGGAAAAAGGCGATGACGGTGCCGAAGGTCGCGAGCGCGATGGTGATCTCGATGCCGCGGATGAAGAAGTCGCCGCTCTTGTAGGTCATGTAGACCAGGCTCGACAAAAAGTCGCTGGGGTTGGAATCCGAGACAATGCTCACCTGCACCAGGTCGATAAACGACATGACGCAGCGGTCCACGAAAAAGATCGCCGCGATGGCGACCACGACGTAGCTGCCCAGGCGCGCGCCGCGACGGAAGCGCTCGGAAGCAAACGGCGACGTTTCGCGATAGTCGTTCCAGTGCATGAGTTTGGTGACCAGCGCCGCCGCCGACACGACGAGCCAGGCCCAAAGGATTGCCCAGAGGCAGTCTTGGAACACGCCCGTAGGCGCCAAGAAGCTCAGCGGCGTGGGATTGCGTTGGCTAAACGCCAGGCCGAGCGCCGCGATAACGCTCGTGCCCAGGTACACATAACGGTGGTCGGCCTTGATAAAGGAGGCCAGACGATTGATGGTTTTCATGCTGCCTCCCTATGCCGGTTGACGGTCGAGGCACGCGTCCCACATTTGGTCGCGCTCCTCTCGGCTAATGCCCTTGAGTGTCTTATCGATGAGCTTAAGCAGTTTGTCCGAGCCCTTGCGGCAGCCGACGTTTGCCGCGACCTCCTGCTTAAAGCCCTCGCCCTCGGCAAAATGGATGGGGACGATACCGGGATTTTGGGCCATATAGCCCTTCTCGTTCTCGGTGTTGTAGGTCACGGCGTCGCACGTGCCCTGCAGCAGATTCGAGAACACCGTGGGGACCGAATCGACCGGGTTCTTGTGGACGACGCCCGGGATCTCGTCGATGACGGTATCGAGCATGGTGTCCTTTTGGCCGAGCACCGTGGCACCGCTAAAGTCGCTAAGCTTGGTGGCGTTCTGGTAGGGGGAACCCTCTTTTACGAACAGGCCAAAGTAGCCAATGAAGTACGGGTCGGAAAAGCCGACCGACTCCTCGCGCTCGGGCGTGGCGCTCATACCGGCGATGATGAGGTCGATCTGGCCGTTGTTGAGCGAATCGATGAGGCCCGAGAAGCTCTGCTTGACGGCAACGGGCTCGCCACCGAGGGCCTTGCAGACGATCTTGGCGATCTGCACGTCGTAGCCATCGGCATAGGCGCCCTGCACGTTGTCGATGGGAATGGTGAACTCGCTGGCTTCGGAAACCTGCCAGTTGTACGGGGCGTAGGCCGCCTCCATGCCAATGCGGATCTTGTCCTTGCCGATCACGGAATCGGACAGGTCGTCGCGACCGCCGCCCGTCGTGGGCTGAACCACCTTGAGCGTGGACGGACGCTGACAGCCGGCGAGCGCGCCGGCGACGACGGAAGCGCTCGCAGCGAGAGCGCTACCCAAGAAGATGCGACGGCTGCACACCGGCTGGGCCTGCATGCCGCGCTGTTGCCGAGGTTGCATCTGGTGCCTTCCCTATTTTGCGTTACTGACAATAAGACAGGATATACGCCCGCAACCAGCAGCGCGGTATGTGCGCGAAAAATTAATAGACACACGAGGACGATTGGCGCAAAGCAACCTGTCCCCCATGCACCGCTTGGCATAAAAAAGGCAAGGCATAGACCTTCTGGTCATGCCTTGCCTTTTGAATGACAAATTGTCGCTCTGGGCGGCGCGCAGCGTCGACCGGCCCGCCGTTCGTCAGAACGGCGGAACCTCTAGAGCAAAGTGACGCTAAAGCTGCGGACGTCCGTCTCGCCCGGCGCCAGCGTAATGGTGTTGACCTTGTGCTCAAAGACGTCGTCCTCGGTGTCCATGGTGGTGTGGCCGGTCCAAGGCTCGAGCGCCACAAACGGGGCGTCGTTGGCGGCAGACCACACGCCGATGTACTTAAAGCCCTCAAAGTCGATCTTGACGCCGTGGCCCGACTTGCGGCCGCGCAGCGTGAGCGTGGAGCCCGGGGTATCGGTGAACATGATGGCATCGTTATCGAAGCTGCGGTGCGTGATGGGCAGCACGTCCGAGTTATCGGGAGCCTTGTAACTGCCCTCGAACGTCATAAGACCGTCGGGCGTGATGATGGGGGTCTCGTTGGTCCAAGCCTCGGTAAACGCCAGCTCGTAATCCTCGAACGCCTCATCCTCGGCACCGGGGGCGGGCACGTTAAATGCAGGGTGGCCGCCCACCGAGAACGGCAGGTCCACGTCGCCGGTGTTGGTGACGGCAAAGGTCTGCGTGAGCGTGGCGTCACCAGTCAGGGCATAGGTCATGTTGAGCTTAAAGTGGAAGGGGAAAGCCTTGAGCGACTCGGGCGTATCGGTGATCTCGTAGGTGACGGACGAGCCGTCCTCGGAGACCTCGACCAGCTTGTGCTCGACGATGCGCGCGAGGCCATGACGCGGCATCTCGCAGGTGCCAGCCGCAGACGTCGCTGTGTTGTTGCGCAGCGATCCCACGATGGGGAACAGAATGGGCGCGTGTTTGCCCCAAAAGGCCGGGTCGCCCTGCCACAGATACTCGTTGCCGTCGAGGGCAAGGCTCGTGAGCTGGGCTCCCATGGAATCGATGGCCGCGGTGAGGCCGCCGCGCTTGATGGTGGTGACGGTGGACATGCTACTTCCTCCAAAAGTAAACAACAGTGTTGAGGGCTATTGTGCCACTCTTGGCGGCACAGAGAGGCGGCAGGCGCAGTTATTGAGCGATTGCGTAAAGGTCGAACCCGCCCTGCGGTGTGCTGTCGACCGTATCGGGCGCCTGTGAGTTAAAGCTCACGGGGACCATGCGCTTTGAGGCGCGGAAGCGCGTGCCATCGGTGGCGACGGGCGGCTCGTCGACCGTGAGCTCGTAGTCGCCGGGCTTGAGTTCGATGCCGTCGCCAGCGGAGTTGACATATTGATACTCGTCAATCGCCTGCCCCCTGAGCGTGCGGCCCACGATGTGGATGAGCATCTGACTATCGCCGCGGGCGGTGTCCCATGTCGCACCGTCCTTGACCTCGACTGACACATGCACCGAGCGCGTGCGGCTGAGCGATTGCTCGACAGACATCTCGACCTTGGCGGCATCTTTGCGCTGTTGCTCCACATGGCTCCAGACATTTCCGATCGCCGAGCAAGCGATGACGCCGGCCATGAAGGCGATGAGGATGGGACCGAGCGGAGAGCGGCGGCCCGCGTCTTCCTCGCGAGCCAGGTCGGGGCGATGCGTGGGCGCAGGCGCCTGAGCACCCTGCGCGGGCACGTCGAGTATGCTGAAGGATGCCGTGCTGCCGGGGTCGATGTTATGGCGCGGCTGCGGGGTCTTGGCCGGCGAGATGGACATGTCCGCCGGCTCACCGAGTGTGGCCGTGGCATCGGCCTTAGCCTCGTCGGCCTCGGCCTGGGCCCAAGCCTGTTCAAAGGTTAGGGGTTCGGCGGAGTCGGAAGCAGCGTCCGTCTCGACGGCATCGTTGCCGGTCTCGTCCTCATCGCTCGACACGTCACGCGGCGCGGGCTCGTCCCACTCCTCGTCCGGAGCCTCGCCTTCGCTATACCACCATTCAAAGTTATCGATATCCATACGGGACGCCCCTTAGGCCTCGCAAATAAACGCTTGCTAGCCTTATACCCCCAGACGGCGCTGGAGCTCGTCGGCACAGACAGGAAAACCGTCACAACATTCGACGCTTTTCCTCGATTTCGAGATTTTTGCCGAATGTTGTGATGGTTTGGGCGACTGGCTGGCAGCGCAATGTGACAAAGGGACTGTCTCTTTGTCACATTCTGTTAGAGTTGCAGGGATTGAATCCCGCTTATTCATGCGACATTGGAGTGACAACCTTGACCGCCGCAACCACGCCTAAAAGCAAGTCAACCGCCGCCGCGCTCTCCCCCGCGCGCACCAATCTTTGCCTGGCGCTGCTCATGCTGTTGGGATTCTCGCTCGGCTGCTCCGAGTTCGTGGTCATCGGCATCGAAAGCGACTTGGCAACGGAACTCGGCATCTCGCTTGCCACCGCGGGCCAGCTCATCAGCGTATTCGCGCTCGTCTACGCTATCGCCACGCCGGTACTTGCGCTCAGCACGGGGCGCTTCCGCCGCTACCAGCTGCTCGTGTGCTACAGCATCGTCTTCGTGCTCGGCAACCTAGTCATGGCGTTGGCGCCCAACTTCCAGGTGCTGTTCGCCTCGCGCATCATCTTGGGCTCCGTCTCGGGCGCACTGCTCGCCGTGGGTGTGACGTACATCCCCGAGCTTCTGTCCCCGCAGCAAACTTCGCTTGCAATCTCGGTGGTATATGGTGCGTTTTCCGTGGCAATGGTCTTTGTCACTTCGATCGGCAAGTTTGTAGCCGACACGCTCGATTGGCACGTAGCCATGTACGGCACGCTGACCTTTGCCGTTCTGATCTGCGGAGCGCTCGTGGCGTTTATGCCGCGCGCTGGGCAAACCGACGAGCCTGCCACCTTTCGCGAGCAGGCGGGGCTGCTGCGCGAGCCGAGCATCATCACCGGCATGCTCATCTTTTTGTTTGGCGTGGGCTCGGTCTATGTGTTCTACGGCTACGTGACGCCTTATCTTGAGCAGGTGCTGGGCATGGGCACGGTCGAAGCCAGTACCACGCTTATGGCCTACGGCGTGTTCTGCCTAATCTCGAACATCCTGGGCGGATGGATCGACGCGCGCTTTGGCATGAAGGCACTGCTTGTGACGTTTGTGCTGCAGGCTGCGGCGTTACTCGGACTGTTTGCTGTGGGCGGCACCATGCCGCTCGCGCTGGTCTTTGTCTTTAGCTTGGCGCTGCTCATGTACCTGTTCTCGGTGTCGTGCATCACGCACTTTATGGACGTGGCACGCAGCCGCCATCCCAAGTCGATGGTACTCGCAAGTTCGGTTGAGCCCATGGCGTTTAACGTCGGCATCTCGTTTGGCACCGCAGTGGGCGGCGCCGTGGTAAGCAGCATTGGCATTGCGTACGTGGGCGCAGTGGGAGCCGCGTTCTCGCTTGTGGCCTGGGCCCTCACACTGGTGACGATTAAGCTGGCTCGCTGGGAGCGCAAGCGGGCGCAGGCGTAGGCGCAGATGCGATACTCGAGCTTGATGATGGCGATCGAAAGGAAACCGCATATGCAATGCGTACTGTTTATCTGCTATGGGAACATCTGCCGCTCGACGATGGCTGAGTCGGTGTTTACCGAGTTGGTGCGCCGCGCCGGGCGCGAGGGCGAATTTGTCATCGATTCCGCTGCGACCTCGACCGAGGAGATTGGCAACCCGCCGCATCATGGCACGGTCGCCAAGCTGCGCGAAGTCGGGATTCCCGTCGTCGCGCACCGTGCCCGCCAGGTGCGTCGCGCGGAGTATGGCGACTGGGACCACATTGTATATATGGATGCTGAGAACGCGCGTGGCCTGCGTCGCATTTTTGGCGACGACCCCGACGTCAAGATTACGCGCTTGCTCGATTGGACCGATCGCCCCGGCGACGTGGCCGATCCCTGGTACACCGGCAATTTCGATGCCACCTACCGCGATGTGCTCGCCGGTTGCACCGCCATGCTCGAGCAGCTGTAGGTTCGTGGGCGCACGAACCATGCTAACCGCGCCCTCGGCATAGATCGAGCGTGGATTTTCTCCCGCATACAAATTGAGCGTGGATAATCTTCCACTTTGAGCACGAAACGGCGCTCTAAACGGGAGAAAATCCACGCTCGACTACTCGTCGACGATCTCGGCGAGCCAGACGTTCAGTGTATCGACTTCGGGGCAGCAGAACTTTGCCGTGCCGGGCTCGTTTCCAGGCACGGTCCCGCCATAGCGCAGGATATCGATATAGGGAAAGCCCACGTGACAGGCCATGGCGCACATCCTGCCGCGGTCCCGGTCGAAGTCGAAGACGTCGCCGGGCTTGTGACCATGGTGACAACGGCACGCACCCAGCTGGTCCACGCAGCTCACGCGGATACGCGGACGCTTGCCACGCGACGCGCCGAGCGGCTTGCTCTCGCCCGCAGGCCTGATGCCGCCCTCGCCGGCGTTACTCATGGTCGATCACATCCAGGCAGGCCTCGATGGGAAGGCCGGCCGATTTGTCCTCTTGGTCGGCATTGCGTTCGATAAGCTCTGCCACCACGCGCATGGCATCGGACGTCGCGCGCTGCAGACTCCAGCCTGCCATAACGCGGCCGACGAGCACCGCCGAGAACGTGTCGCCCGTGCCCGGGAAATAGACCGGAATGAGCTCAAAGGGAATCGTAAAGTACTCCCCCGCCACATGGTCGTAACCGATAACCGCGTTCGTGCCATTGACTACGGCGCTCGTAATGACCACCGACTTGGCACCCAGCTCGCGCACGGCGTCCACAAGGGCGCGGGCCTCATCGGGCGTAATTTGCTCGGCAATAGGCCTATCGGCAAGCAGACACGCCTCGGTATAGTTGGGTACCGCGTAGTCTGCGCACTCCAGCAGGTGCCGCATAAGGCCAATCGTGGACTCGGGCACGCCCGCATAGAGCTTGCCGTTGTCGCCCATGATGGGGTCGACGAACACCTTGGTGCCCTTTTGCGCACGGCGGTGGCAAAAGTCTGAGATGATGCGCGTCTCTTCCTCGGTCACGATAAAGCCGGTCGAGATGGCGTCGAACTCAAAGCCGAGCTCCTCCCAGATGGCGAGGCTCTGGCGCACGTACTCGGTGGTGTCGTGGATGTAGAACTTGGGATAGTTGAGCGTGTCGGAAACGAGCGCCGTCGGCAGGTTATGGATACGGTAGCCCATGTGCGACAGCACCGGCAGCATGGCGGAAAGCGCGACCTTGCCGTAGCCGCACATATCGTTGATCAGCAGCAGCTGAGTATTCTTCATGAAAGTCCCCCTTGGTTCGGGCGCGGCGCAACGGCGCCACAGTG
Source organism: uncultured Collinsella sp. (assembly GCA_959019775.1). Taxonomy (GTDB): domain Bacteria; phylum Actinomycetota; class Coriobacteriia; order Coriobacteriales; family Coriobacteriaceae; genus Collinsella. Next base: position 16,357 of record CAUEPS010000015.1, on the reverse strand, counting down.
CAACTAAGTGTAGCGCAGGGAGCACGGCAGGCGGGCGCCGGCGCCGTGGAGGCCACATTGTTGCGGAAAGGTTACGGGAAGGAGGAAGTTAGTCATTAGGGACGTTCTTAAATGACTAGTCAAACAAGAACGTCCCCAACGACTATCTTGACCTTCTGGTCATGCCGCCGAAGTTGAAAGGCAGATTGCCGCTCTGGCGGGTTTGCAGCGTCGAGCGGTTACGGCGTTTGGCAAAACGCCGTAACTTAATAAGTTTGGTACCTTGACAATCAATCTATGCGCTCCTAAATTGGTTAGGCACAAAACAATTCCACTACCTAACTAAAGAAAGGAGCGAAGCTTAGATATGTGTGTTGAACCACTCGTCTATCCGCACGAGCCCGGCGGCGACCCGTCACAGCCGGCTGATGTACCCGAAGCGGTTGGCTCGGAAGACAAGCTTGCCAAGCGCATCCTCAATGGCCTGGGCTTTTGCGGCCATTACATGCATTTTCATGGCGGAGGCGTGTCCGGCAAGGCACCCATCATCTGCCTGCTGGCCAAGCAGCCCGGCGGCGAGATGTCGCAGCAGGAACTCGGCATGCACTTTGACCTCAAGCCGGGGTCGCTTTCCGAGATCCTGTCCAAGCTCGAGCTCAACGGCCTCATCGAACGCAGCCGTAACCCCAAGGATCGACGGCAACTCACCATTCGCCTGACCGAAACCGGCCGGGAAAACGCCCGCATCGACCAGGCAGCCCGCATTCGCTTTAGAGAGCAGGCCTTTAGTGCCCTCACCCACGACGAGCGCGAAGACCTCGCCGAAATGCTCGATAAAATCCGTGTAACCTGGGAGGAACTGGATGATTAAAACCCTCATGGGCAGCATCCGCGACTATATGAAAGTCACTGTTGCCACGCCGCTGCTCGTGCTTGGCGAGGTGCTCTGCGAAATGCTGATTCCATTTATCACCGCCAACCTGATCGACGCCATCAAAGACGGCGCCACCGTAGCCGAGATGCTTCCCACCGCGGGCTTTTTGGTGCTCATCGCGCTGACATCCCTTGCTTTTGGTGCCGCTGCCGGCGTCACCTGCAGCCATGCGAGCTGCGGCTTCGCCAAGAACCTGCGTCACGACCTGTTCTACAAGATCCAGACGTTCAGCTTTGCCAACATCGATGAGTTCTCGAGCTCCTCGCTCGTCACGCGCCTGACCACCGACATCAACAACGTTCAGCAGGCCTTTATGATGATTATCCGTATCGCCGTGCGCGCGCCGCTGGTATTGATCTTCGCCTTTACCATGGCGTTTATCATGGGCGGCAGCGTCGCCATGGTCTACCTGGCCATCATTCCGCTACTGGGCTTTGGACTGTTCTTTATCATCTTTAAGGTGCGCCCCATCTTCTCGCGCGTGTTCCACAAGTACGACGCCCTTAACGAGTCCGTCGAGGAAAACGTCACCGGCATGCGCGTGGTCAAGAGCTATGTGCGCGAAGACTTTGAGAAGGAGAAGTTCGCGACCGCCGCACGCGACGTCCAGATGGACTTCACCCGCGCCGAGAAGCTGCTCGCCTTTAACAACCCCATGATGAACATCTGCGTCAACGGCGCGTTTGTCGTCATCATCTACCTGGGCTCCAAGCTCATCATCACGAGCCAGGGCACGCTGTTCGACGTGGGCCAGCTCTCCTCGATCTTTACCTACGGTTTTCAGATCCTCATGAGCCTGATGCAGCTGTCGATGATCTTTGTCATGGTGACCATGGCCGACGAATCGGCGCACCGCATTACCGAGGTGCTGGCCGCCGAGCCCACGATCGCCGATCCCGCCGAGCCCGTGCTCGAGGTTGCCGACGGCTCCATCGACTTTGACCACGTGAGCTTTAAGTATTCCGCGCATGCGAAGCGCCAGGCGCTCGACGATATCGACCTGCACATTAAGAGCGGCGAGACCATCGGCATCATCGGCGGCACCGGCTCGGCCAAGTCCACGCTCGTAAACCTCATCGCCCGCCTGTACGACGCCACCGAAGGCACCGTGCGCGTGGGCGGCATGGACGTGCGCGACTACGACCTGGACGCACTGCGTCACCAAGTGGCCATGGTGCTACAGAAAAACGTGCTGTTTAGCGGCACCATCGCCGAGAACCTGCGCTGGGGCGACCCGAACGCCACCGACGAGGAAGTCCGCGAGGCGGCACATCTGGCCTGCGCCGATGAGTTTGTCGACGGCTTCCCCAAGGGTTACGACACCTGGATCGAGCAGGGCGGCTCCAATGTTTCCGGCGGTCAGAAGCAGCGCCTGTGCATTGCGCGTGCCCTGCTGCGTCGCCCCAAGATCTTGATCCTGGACGACTCCACTAGCGCCGTCGACACCAAGACCGACGCCAAGATTCGCGCAGGGTTGGCAAGCTATCTGCCCAACACGACCAAGCTCATCATCGCCCAGCGCATTAGCTCCGTACAGGATGCAGACCGCATCATCGTCATGGAGGGCGGCCGCATCGCGCAGATCGGCAACCATGACGAGCTGCTTAAGACGAGCGAGATCTACCGCGAGACCTTTACCTCGCAAAACAAGATGTCTGCCGAGGGCGAAGGGGCCGTCGAGGCCGACACCGAGGCATCCGCAACGCAGGCTCAGACCCAGGAAGGAGGCGAGGCACATGAGTAAGGCAACGACCGCCGAGCGCGCGCTCAACCGCAAGGGCGGCACCATGTCGCGCCTCATCAAGACGCTCTTTGGCTTCTACCCCGTGCTTTTGCCCCTCGTCGTCGTCGGCGTGGTGCTCTGCGCCATCATCAACTCCATCGGCGCGACCTTCCTTCAGAGCGCCCTGCAGATTATTAGCGAATCGTGGCAGTCGGGCGATTGGGAAGCCGCACAGCCCAAGATCGCACAGCTCGTGACTACCCTCGCCTGCATCTACGGCGTCGGCATCCTGTCTTCGCTCTTCTGGAACCGCGCCATGGCCATCGTCACGCAGGGCTCGCTCGAGAAGCTGCGCGAGAAGATGTTCAACCGCATGCAGGACCTGCCGATTCGCTACTTCGACACGCACCAGCGCGGCGACATCATGAGCCACTACACCAACGACATCGACACGCTGCGCCAGATGATCAGCCAGTCGCTGCCCAACCTGCTCATGACGACCATCGTCATCGTCACGGTATTCTTTATCATGCTGTACTACAGCGTGTGGATGTGCCTGGTCATTGTGGCCGGCGTCGTCTTTATGACCTTTATGACCAAGCTGCTCGGCTCCAACTCCGCGCGTTTCTTTATTGCGCAGCAGTCCGAGCTCGGCGTGGTCGAGGGCCATATCGAGGAAGTCATGAACGGCCAGAAGGTCGTCAAGGCATTCTGCCACGAGTCTGCCGCCGAGGCTGATTTTGACGAGCGCAATGAAAAGCTCTTCGAGGTCTCGCAGAAGGCCAACATGTACGCCAACATCCTCATGCCTATCCTTATGAACCTGGGCAACCTGCTCTACGTGCTGGTCGCACTGGCAGGCGGCATTTTCCTGGCGCTGGGCGTGCCCAACCTGAGCATCTCGGGCATGACACTGTCCATCGCCGTCGTGGTGCCGTTCCTCAACATGACCAAGCAATTCTGCGGACAGATCGGTCAGATCTCGCAGCAGATCAACGCCGTGGTCATGGGCCTCGCCGGCGCCGACCGCATCTTTGAGCTCATCGACGAGAAGCCCGAGACCGACGAAGGCTACGTGACGCTCGTCAACGCGCAGGTGAACCCCGATACCTGGCAGCTCGAGGAGGCCGACCACCACACCGGCATGTGGGCGTGGAAGCATCCGCACCGCGCGACCGGCGAGATCGAGTACGTACCGCTGCGCGGCGACCTGGTCATGGACAACGTCGACTTTGGCTACACGCCCGACCACGAGGTGCTGCACGGCGTGTCCGTGTTTGCTAAGCCGGGCCAGAAGGTCGCGTTTGTCGGTGCCACCGGTGCCGGCAAGACGACCATCACCAACCTCATCAACCGTTTCTATGACATCGCCGATGGCAAGATCCGCTACGACGGCATCAACGTCAACAAGATCCGCAAGGCCGATCTGCGCCGCTCGCTGGGCGTGGTGCTGCAGGACGTGAACCTGTTCACCGGCACCGTGATGGATAACATCCGCTACGGCAACCTGGACGCCACCGACGAGGAGTGCATCGCGGCGGCCAAGCTCGCGGGCGCGGACGACTTTATCACCCGCCTGCCCGACGGCTACGACACGATGCTCACCGGCAACGGCGCGCAGCTGTCGCAGGGCCAGCGCCAGCTGATTTCGATCGCACGCGCCGCCGTCGCCGATCCGCCGGCGATGATTCTGGACGAGGCCACGAGCTCCATCGACACCCGCACCGAGGCCATCGTGCAAGCGGGCATGGACAAGCTCATGGAGGGTCGCACGACGTTTGTCATCGCGCACCGCCTGTCCACCGTGCGCAACTCCGACGCGATCATCTGTCTGGACCACGGCCGCATCATCGAGCGCGGCAACCACGACGAGCTGATCGCCAAGCGCGGGTATTACTACCAGCTCTACACCGGAGCGTTTGAGCTGGAGTAGCTCAAAACAGCCCCAACGCTCCCAACGGAGTTCCCCGAGGGAGACGGGGTGTTTACTCCGTGCTCAAACATTCTCGCTTCGCTGCGAAACTGCGCGCGGAGCAAACACCCCGTCTCCCTCGGGGAACTCCTACGCGCAGCCTTTTCTCGCAGCCTAAAAAGAAGTGGTGAGGCCCTGGCCGTTTGGCCAGGGCCTCATTTTGTAAGGAGTCAAAAAAGTCCCGTTCCAGGTGAGCTACTTGAGGAGTTGGGCCATGGCGTTCACGAATTTTTGGACTTGGAGGGTGGGCTCGAGCGGGTAGTGCAGAAAGACCGGCACCTCGCGGCCGCACAGGAACGGCACGCCCACAAAGGCCGGGTGTACCCCCGACCATGCGCCGCAGGTGAGCACCGCGTCGCCCTTTTCCTCCGCCTCGTTAAAGAGCGCAAAGTCGAAGCTATCCACGTCGATCACGTCCACGCCGCCGTCGGCTAACAGGTCGATACGCAGGCTGTCCATGGCATCGTTGCCGTGACGGAGCACGCGCAGGCGCATGCCTTCCAAGTCGGCGACCGTGATGCGATTCTTGCGCGCCAGCGGGCTCGTGCGCGGCAGGTCGATATAAAACGGCACGTTAACGATGCGGAGCTTTTGGCAGGTGTCGCCCCAGCGTGGGGTCGAAAAACTCGACTGCACTACATCCACCTCGCGACCGAGGCTACGCATGACGGATTCGCGCTCGTCATAGAGGTCGCTTACCGGCACGATCTCAAATCGCAGTGATGGCTCCAGCTCGTGCACACCCGTCCACATCGACAGCGTCTGGCGCCCCGGACACATCATCGACACGCCCAGACGCACGGCCCCGCCATCGCCCGCCGCGCGTCGGGCACGGCGTAGCGCGTCCTCGGACTGCCGCATGATCGAACGTGCATCGTCCACCAGCAGAGCACCTGCCGGCGTCACCTTAACACCCGAATGCGAGCGCTCGAACAGCGTAATACCGAACTCCGCCTCAAATCCCGACACCTGCTTGACGAGCGCCGGGGTCGACACGCGCAATTTTGCAGCCGCACGCGAGAAGCTTCCCAGCTCCGCGGCGGCCGATATGGCCTCGAGTCGTCGATCGTACACGTCAATCTCCCGTTTTCGCGCCTGTGCCCGCATGGTGCCACAGGGGGTTGTTTTCGCAGGTCACGCGCCCATTGAGAATAATCTGCATCACACAGTGTAAACCTACGGTTAACGCCATTCTAACAAATATGCAATTCACCTGCGCAAATGCAAAGCATACGATAACCAGCGAAAACCACCTGGGTCGGTTAATGGGAGCGACCCACCGGGAGGCACGAGAAGGGAAGTTCCTATGAGCAATTGGCTTAAGCTCGAGGGCGATGTCTGCGCCGTGACTGGCGCGCTCGGCGGTATGGGCGCCGAGATCTGCCGCGAGTTCGCCCGCAATGGCGCCAACGTCGTCCTGCTCGACCTGGACGAGGAGAAGGTCAAGGCCGCAGCCGCCGACCTCGCCGCCGAGTTTGGCATCCACGCCGAGGGTTACAAGATGAACGCCACCGACGAGGCCGAGGTTCAGGCCGCCGTCGACGCCACCATCGCCGACTTCGGCCGCGTCGACGTCCTTGTCAACACCGCCGGCATCCTGCGCTTCGCCGCCATGGAGGACCTGCCGCTGAGCGACTGGGAGCAGGTGCTCAATGTCAACCTCACCGGTTACTTCATCACCTCGCAGCGCTTTGGTCGCGAGATGATCAAGGCCGGCCAGGGTCGCCTGGTGCACATCTCGACCGTTGCCAGCCACTCCCCCGAGACGTTCTCGGGCGTGTACAGCTCCACCAAGGCGGGCGTCAACATGATGTCCAAGATGCTCGCTGCCGAGTGGGGCCCCTACGGCGTGCGTTCCAACTGCGTCGAGCCCTGCTTCGTTAAGACCCCGATGTCGGCCAACTTCTACGCCGACCCCGAGGTCGAAAAGAGCCGCAGCCGTCTGATCGCCACGCGCCGCATCGGCGAGGTCGGCGATATCGCCAACGCCGTCATGTTCCTGGCGTCCAAGCGCTCAGACTTTACCACCGGCGACGCCATCAAGGTCGACGGCGGCTTCTCCAACATGATGGGCGATCTCACCGCCAAGCCCGGCGGCCGTCGCGCCTATGCCGACAACTACCTCAAGAACAAGGGTGTCGAGCTTTGGTCCGATGAGTCCGGCGTCGCCAAGCCGACCGACCAGTAAACCAACCTGACAGGGAGGCCCCGCGGACACGCCCGCTCCTCCCCCGTATCGATTAGAAAGAGTCAAATGGCTTCCAGCAACTCCAACAAGGGTCGCGCCGTCGTGCTTTCCGCCGCGTGCGTCACCATGTTCTTCATCAGCTCCATCGCGCTGTATTCCGTCGTGAGCAAGAACCTGCTCGCCGTCTACCCCGAGTGGTCCAGCGCTCTTACCTGGGCCTTCCCGGTCTTTCAGACCATCATGGCCGTGACGGGCATCTTCGCCGGCCGCATCTCCGATAAGATCGGCCCGCGCAACGTCGTGATCGCCGCCGCCGTGTGCTACGGCGTGGGCTGGTTCATGTCCGGCACCGTCACCGAGCCGTGGCAGTTCTACCTGTGGTTCTCGCTCGTCGCCGCTGTCGGCAACGGTCTGGGCTACAACCCGGCGCTCACCACCGGCCAAAAGTGGTTCATCGACAAGAAGGGTCTCGCTTCCGGCATCACCCTGGCCGCTTCGACCGCCGGTCCCGCCGTGCTGTCCCCGGTACTCGCCTCGCTGCTCATCCCGAGCCTGGGCATCTTTGGCGCCCTCAAGGCACTCGGCGTCATCTTCTTTGTGACGATCGCCGCCTCCGCCCTGTTCCTGAAGGCCCCCGAGGCCGGTTGGCTGCCCGAGGGCTTCGAGGCCCCCAAGGGCGGCGCGCATGCCGGCACCTTCGGTGACCTCACCCCGGGCGAGATGGTCAAGACCCCGCGCTTCTGGGTCCTCATCGTCACCTTCGCCTTTGCCGCCACCGCGGGCACCCTGCTCGTGGGCAAGGTTGCCTCCATCGCCGCCGTCCAGCTCTTCGCCGACCCCACGAGTGCCGCGGCCGTCGCCCTCGGCGGTGTGGTCGTCTCCGTCAACACCTGCGCCAACCTGGTCGGTCGTCTGTCCTTTGGCCAGATCATCGACAAGCTCGGCGCCTATAAGTCGCTGCTCATCAGCCTTGTCGTCACCATCGTCGCGCTCGTCATCATGTCGATGAGCTTTACGCAGAGCATGTTCTTTGTGGCGCTCGCCCTGCTCGGCTTTAGCTTTGGCGCCCTGCTCGTCATCTACCCGCCGCTCACCGGAGGCGCCTTTGGCACCAGCAACATCGGCGTCAACTACGGCATCATGTTTTTGGGTTACGCCGCCTCCACCTGGATCAGCCAGCCCATCACCGCCGTGCTGTATCACGCCGAGGCCGGCAGCGCCGCCTACCAGCAGTCCTTCTACGGTGCCATCGTAATCGCCGCAATCGCCGTCGTGCTCACCGTCTACATGATGGTCTCCGACAGCAAGAAGAAGTCCGCCTAGTTTTGCTTGATGCGGCAAGGACCGCCCCCTTGCCGCATTCCACCGCCACCAGTATTAAGGAGTCGAAATGTCTGAGCTCAACCCCGTCCGCATTGCCGTTATCGGCGCCGGCGCCATGGGCCGCAACCACATCCGCTTTGTCACCGAGGAGCCCGAGGCCGAGCTCGTCGCCATCGCCGACGCCTTTGAGGGCGCCCGCGCCACGGCCGAGGCCGCCGGCGTGCCGTTTTATACCGATCCCGCCCAGATGATGGACGAGGTCAAGCCCGAGGCCGTCATCATCGCCACGCCCAACGACCTACACCTGGGCGTTGCCCGCGAGGCTGTGAAGCGCAACATCGTGCCGCTGGTCGAAAAGCCGATCTCCAACGACCTCGAGGATGCTCAGGCCTTCGCCGCCGAGGCCGAGACCGCCGGCGTGCCCGTGCTCGTGGGCCAGCACCGTCGCCACAACCCCTTCGTCAACAAGGCCAAGGAGATCATCGAGTCCGGCGAACTGGGCAAGCTCACCGTATCGAGCTTCCACTACATGATCTATAAGAACGACGAGTACTTCGATGTCGAGTGGCGCCGCAAGAAGGGTGCCGGCCCGATCCTGGTCAACCTGGTGCACGACGTCGACCTGCTCCGTTACCTGCTGGGCGAGCCCGTTGCCGTCCAGGGCATGCAGTCCAGCGCCGCCCGCGGTTTTGAGACCGAGGACTCCGCCGTGGTCAACGTCCGTTTTGCCGATGGCGCGCTCGCGAGCATGACCATCTCCGACGCCACCGCCAGCCCCTGGAACTGGGAGGCAACCGCTCGCGAGGATCCGCAGTATCGTCCCTTCGACGCCGACGCCTACTTTATCGGCGGCACTAAGGGCGCCCTTTCGCTGCCCCGCCTGCACCAGTTCTCCTACGACGGCGCCTCCAACTGGCATAAGCCGCTGCAGATGGAGATTCCGGCCGTCGACCCGGCGCTGCCGCACAAGATGCAGCTCAAGCACTTTGTGAAGGTTGTCCGCCGCGAGGTCGAGCCCGTCGTAACCCCCGCCGACAACGTTAAGACGCTCACGCTTCTCAACGCTATCAAGGAGGCCGCCGAGACCGGCCAGCTCGTCGAGCTGTAATGCCTTAAGAGCGGCCGCGGCAGAAACCCCATGCCGAACCCTTCGGTCCGCCACCAACAAGCCCCTCTTCTTTGCCCCGCGAGCAGCCTCCTGCCCGCGGGGCATTTTGCTACCTTGCCGACGATTTTTCTAGGGCGGGGGCTATTTTGCACCTCGGCTTGGTTCGTTCGCCACGAAACGCGCCTATCTACTACGTTTAACCGACTACCCTCAACCATGCCGAATTTCGCGAAATTAAAACCGCAGGTAGACGGCTTGCCGATTTTCGGAAAACCGGGGGATGGTCGACCCATACGGTTCAAACGTAGTAGATAGGCCCCTTTCGTGGCGCAACCCCAAAACAGTCTTTTGGGACGGGTGGTATCCTTGGTAGCCCTGTGCTGCAAACGCACCTTAAACGCAAGGAGTCCCATGGATCTTATCGCCCAGCTCGCCCGCGAGCTCAACCTTAAGGCCGCCAACATCGAGACGGCCGTCAAGCTCATCGACGAGGGCAACACCATCCCCTTTATCTCGCGCTACCGCAAGGAAGCCACGGGCGGCATGGACGATGTCGCCCTGCGCGCGCTCGACGAGCGCCTGTCCTATCTGCGCAATCTTGAGCAGCGTAAAGAGGACGTCATCCTGCTTATCGACGCCCAGGGCAAACTCACGCCCGAACTCGAGCAGCAGATTCGCGAGGCCACGCAGCTCCAGCGCGTCGAGGACCTCTACAAGCCCTACCGCAAAAAGCGCATGACCCGCGCGCAGAAGGCCCGCGAGGCCGGCCTGGAGCCGCTCGCCAACATGATCATCATGCAGGCATCCGCCAAGGGCAGCGCGCTCGACGCCGCCGCGGCCTACGTCAACGAGGACGCCGGCTTCGACACGCCCGAGAAGGCACTCGCCGGCGCCGCCGACATCGTGGCCGAGACGGTGGCCGAGGACCCCGAGAACGTCGCCGACCTGCGCGCCTTTACGCAAAACACCGCCGATATCGTCGTCGAGGCCACCGACCCCGCCGAAAAGACTCCCTACGAGCCCTACTACAACTTTGATGAGCCGCTGCGCCGTATACCCAACCACCGCGTGCTGGCTATCGACCGCGGCGAGCGCGAGGGCAAGCTCCGCGTGCGCGTGAACGTCGACGGCGCCGCTGCCACGGCACGCCTCGGCAGCCGCTGGCCCCGCCGCCAGGGCGTGTTTGCTCCCATCTTCGATGCCGCCATCGCTGATGGTTACAAGCGCCTCATGGCCCCCTCGCTGGAGCGCGAGGCCCGTGCCAAGCTCACCGTCCGCGCCCAGACCGAGGCCATCAACGTCTTTGCCAAGAATCTCGAGGGCCTGCTCTCGGCCCGTCCCGTCCGCGGCGCCCGCGTGCTCGCGCTCGACCCGGGCTACCGCACCGGCTGCAAGGTCGCCGTCATGGACGAGACCGGCAAGCTGCTCGACCACGGCGTGGTCTACCCCACCAAGCCGCGCCACGACGTCGTCGGCACCAAGCGCGAGCTCGCCCGCCTCGTCAAGAAGGACGGCGTCAACACCATCGTCATCGGCAACGGCACCGCCAGCCGCGAGACCGAGGAAGTCGTCTCGGAGTTCATTGCCGAGCAGGCACCCGGACTGCGATACACCATCGTCAACGAGGCCGGCGCGTCGGTGTACTCCGCTTCCGAGCTCGCAAGCCAGGAGTATCCCGACCTGGACGTCACCGTGCGCGGTGCCATGAGCCTGGGCCGCCGCCTGCAGGACCCGCTGGCAGAGCTCGTCAAGATCCCGCCCCAGTCTATCGGCGTGGGCCAATACCAGCACGACCTTGACCAGGCCGAGCTTTCGCGCACGCTGGGTCACGTGGTGGAAGACGTCGTCAACCGCGTGGGCGTCGACGTAAATACCGCGAGCGCGAGCCTGCTGGGATACGTATCGGGCATCACGCCGAGCGTGGCCAAGAACATCGTGGCGTACCGCGAGGAAAACGGCGCCTTTACCGATCGCCGCCAGCTCAAAAAGGTCCCCAAGTTGGGGCCCAAGGCATACCTCAACGCCGCGGGCTTCCTGCGCATCAGCGGCGGTAAGAACCCGCTCGACGCGACGAGCGTCCACCCCGAAAGCTACGAGGTGGCCACGGCCGTCCTGGAGCGCGCCGGCGTTGCCGCCAGCGAACTCAGCCGTGGCGGCGTACCCGATATCGAGCGCCGCCTGGGCAGCATCTCGGCGCTGGCAAGCGACCTAGACTGCGGCACCCTCACGCTCATCGACATCGTTAACGAACTCAAAAAGCCCGGCCGCGACCCGCGCGACGACGCGCCCGAGGTAGTCTTTAGCCGCTCGGCGCTTTCCATCGACGACCTGGAGCCCGGCATGGAACTCAAGGGCACGGTGCGCAACGTCGTCGACTTTGGCGCCTTCGTCGACGTGGGTGTGCACCAGGACGGCCTCGTGCACATCTCCAAGCTGGCCAACCGCTTCGTTAAGCACCCGAGTGATGTCGTGCGCGTCGGCGACACGGTGAAGGTGTGGGTCGAAAAAGTCGATCGCGACCGCAAGAAGATCTCGCTCACCATGGTGCAGGGGAAGTAAACCGCCTAAAGCAAGGGTCCCCCCCTCTCGCGACGTGCAGAATCGCGAGTATTCTGCAAATTCCGCCGTTCCGGATGCCCCTCAGAGGCAATAAAGTCACAAACAGCCCCCGTTTTAGCGTCGTCAGAGCCAAAACGGGGGCTGTTCCGTGCTTTATCTAGCTGGTAAAAGCCTTTACCTTGCTGAATACTCTCAATTTTGCACGTCGCAGGCGGGGGTACCTTTGCCCACGGCAGGATTGGAGGCCGATCACCAACCTACCGGCAAGTTCGTGTCGGCAGCCCCGGCCTTTCCTTTGTCCAGCGCGACCCTTGCGAAGCGCGTGAGCGATAGGGAAAGGAAAGGCCGGGCGAACAACTCGCAGCGCAGCCAGTGTTCGCGTTACGGCAGGATATGGAAGCCGAGCGACGCGATATCCTTGGCAAAGCCGCGCACGGTGTCGAGCGAGACCTCGTAGGGGTCACGGCCGATGTTCTTGCGCTTGGCCAGGATGCTGTTGGGCACCGTGATGATCTGGCAACCGCAGGCTTCGGCCTGGTAAATGTTGATGAGCTCGCGCGTGGACGCCCACAGGACCTCGCAGTTGGGCTTGGCGGCGGCCTTCTTGACCGACTCCGTCATAAACGGAATGGGGTCGACGCCGGTATCGGCGATACGGCCGGCAAAGAGCGAGATGATGGACGGCGTCTCGGCATCAACAGCCTCGACCATCTCATCGACCTGCTCGGGCGTAAAGATGGTGGTGACGTTGACCTTGATGCCGTCAGCCGAAAGCCTGCGGACCAGCTCGGCGGTGGACTCGCCCTTGGTGGTCACGCATGGAATCTTGACGTAGACGTTCTCGGCCCAGGTAGCGATCTCGCGAGCCTCGACCTCCATGGTCTCGACGTCGTCGGCAAAGACCTCAAACGAGACGGACACATCGGTGATGTGGGTCAAGACCTCCTTGGCAAACGCGCGATAATCCGTCACGCCGCCCTTCTTCATAAGGGACGGGTTGGTCGTGAAACCCTGAACGTTGCCGTTCTCGTACATGTCGAGCATGCCTTCGAGGTTTGCACCGTCAGCGAACACCTTGATTGCCATCTGCCTGATTCCTTTCGTTAGCATACGGCCGATAAACTGCTAAACACTTTACCTACGTTTATCAAGGCGTGAACTGCGGTTTTTTATCTTCTCGGCGAACGGTTTTACGGTTTTACCATTTTTATATCGACACCCCAGCAGCAAAACGTTTTTGCCATTCATTGCGTTTGATTCCGCTCACGGCGCAGAGACGATGCTTCGTCAATACGTTTTCACAACCACTTCAAAACAAAAAGCGGTGACGCCTCATTTGAGACGTCACCGCTTCCGTGTAGGAGCCGGTTATCGGAGCTCCGCCCGATTAGGGCTTAAAGTGTGCCTGGATTACTCTTCCTCAACGTGGTTGATCACAGCGCCCTTGGTGTGGATGAAGTTGGGGACAAAGGCGACGATCAGAAGGACAGCGAGAATCGCGTAGACACCGGTGGTACCGAAGGCCTCGGCAGCGCGGCCGAGCGTAATACCAATAACGGAGAAGTCGAAGTCGCCGAACGTAGTGTTCTTGAAGCCGAAGACGTCAAGAACAGGCAGGAGCAGAGCAGGGGCAAAGGTGATGAGCAGGCCGTTGACGAAAGCGCCAAGAGCTGCACCCTTGCGGCCACCGGTAGCATTGCCGTAGATGCCGGCGGTAGCACCGCAGAAGAAGTGAGGAACCATGCCCGGGATGATGAAGATACCGAGGGTAGCGCCCACGATGAACATACCGACCACGCCACCGATAAAGGAAGCGACAAAGCCGAGAATGACGGCGGTGGGAGCGTAGGGGAAGAAGACGGCGCAGTCGACGGCGGGGATGGCACCGGGGATCAGCTTGTTGGAGATGCCCTGGAAGGCCGGGACCAGGTCGGCGAGAATCATGCGGACGCCGTTGTAGACGATGGTGACGCCGACGGCGAAGGACAGAGCACAGGTCAGGGCGTAAACAATCACGTTGTCGCCGCCAGCAGTCTCAGTAACAACCGCAGGATCTGCGATGTAAGCGGCAAAAGCAGTCACCAGGTAGAAGAAGGCCATGGTAAGAGCCGTGGAGATGGTGGTGTCGCGCAGGAAGGCATACTTCTCGGGAACCTCGATCTTCTCTGTGCTGTTCTCCTCGGCGTCCTTAGCAAACAGCGTACCGACTGCAGCGGAGATATAGTAGGCAAGCGAGCCGAAGTGACCCATGGCGATCTCGTCGCCATCGGTAACCTTCTCGGTGAAACGCTGGCCGACGGCGGGAAGCATGGCGCTCACGAGGCCCAGGAACATACCGCCCACAATGATAAGCTGGACATCCTCGAAGCCAGATGCCTGCAGAACAGCAGACAGCAGGCAAGCCATGAACATGCTGTGATGGCCCGTCAGGAAGATGTACTTAAACTTGGTAAAGCGAGCAATGATAATGTTCACGACGTAGCCGAGAATCAGGATCATCATGGTCTGAACGCCGAGGACGCTCTGGGCCATCGAAACGACGACCTCGTTGTTGGGCACGACGCCGGTGATGTGGAAACCGGTCTCGATGAAGGTACCCAGCGGAGCAAGGTTCTCCTGAACAACAGCGGCGCCGGCAGACAGCATGATGTAGCCAAGGATCGGCTTCAGGGTGCCCGTCATCACCTTGTGGGCGGGACGCTTAAGCGCGACAAGGCCGACAAAAGCGAACAGGCCCATAATCCATGCTGGCTTGGTCAGAATCGATTGGATAAACTCAAGTATGGGAAGGATGACTTGCATCTGGGCTTCCTTTCTTTTTAACGTGGGCGCGTTTCCCTCTTCCACAGGGAACCGCCCTTTTTTGTGCCGCTTTAGGCGTTAGCGGCGGCCGCCTTGATTGCCTCGAGGGCGTCTTCGCGGATCTTCTTCTTGTTCACATAGCTGCGAACGATCACGACGTTACCGTGAAGCTCGGGAGCGAGCTCCTTAACGGTGATGAACAGATCCGGATTTGCGGAAGAAGCACCGTTCAGGTCCATAGACTCAACGTCGGCCTTGATGCCCTCCTCCTCGCAAAGCTCCTCGACTTTGCCAGCGAGCATCAGGCTGGACCCGATGCCGTTTCCGCATACGGTGATGATATGCATGGCAACCTTCCTCTCCTACACGTGACGGTTTTCCCGTCTATCCAAAAGCGGCGACGCATCGCCGTGCCATTAAGGCCTAAAAGAATGAACGCATGGTCTCCAGAACTTGCTCGGGCGTATCGCACGCGCTGAGCTTGGCAACGCAGTCCTCATCCTCGAACATCTGCGAAAGCTCCGCCAAGCAGCCAAGATGGGCCTTGGGGTCGGGCGCGCAGATGCCCACGAGCACGTGAACCGGATCGAAATCCTCATGTCCAAACGCAACCGCAGGATCAAGCGTGACGATGCAGATTCCCGCTTCGCTCACGTTGCCATCGGCCTGGGCATGGGGCATGGCGATGCCCTCTTCAAGAACCATATAGGGACCGAATTTGTGAACCGATGAAATCATGGCGTCGACATAGCTCTGGTCGCATTTGCCGGCGTCTACGAGCAATTTGCCGCACGCCTTGATCGCTTCCTCCCAATCGGAGGCCTCGACATGGCAGGCAACAAGCTCGGGCTTAAGAAGATCGGTCAGCATGCTCGCCCCCTACTCCTCGGGCAGGATATGAAAACCAAGCGCCTGAATGTCGCGGGCAAAGCCCTTGACCGTATCAAGCGAGTACTCAAGCAAATCTTTCCCGAAATTCTTGCGCTTGGCAAGAAGGGCATTGGGGACCGTAATGATCTGGCAGCCAACAGACTCTGCCTGGAAGATGTTGAGCACCTCACGCGTGGATGCCCAGAGAACCTCGGCGGCGGGCTTGACGGCAGCCTTCTTTACGGACTCCGCCATGAGGGGCAGCGGATCGACACCGGTATCGGCGATTCGGCCGGCAAAGATAGACAGAATAGAGGGGGTCTCGGCAGAGACGGCATCGACGAACTCGTCGACCTGCTCGGGCGTGAAGATGGTGGTGACATTCACCTTGATGCCATCGGCGGAAAGGCGCTTGACCAGCGCGGCGGTGGACTCGCCCTTGGTGTTGAGCGCCGGAATCTTAACGTAGACGTTGTCCGCCCAGGTTGCGATCTCGCGAGCCTCGGCCTCCATACCAGCCTCGTCGTCGGCGAACACCTCAGACGATATGAGCAGGACATAAAAACATTGAGAGCCCCTGCTGCATGAAAGACCGCGGATTAGGCCGACAATGGTGAGTGTCTAATCCAACCGCGGCGGCCACGCCGCATTCATGGAAGGGGCTCCCATGCTCGATACTACCACCTTCATCGGCCTCGACGTCCACGCCCGCTCGATAAAGGCCGTCTCCCTCGACGTCATGACCGGGGAGGTACGTGCCGCGACCTTCGGCTACGACGCCGGCGCCGTCGCGGAGTGGGTCCGTTCCGTGGACCCCAGGGCCAGGTGCGTGTACGAGTCCGGGGTTGTTAGCGTCAATCTATTTTTCACCAGTTTCGCTAAACAGGCGCGCCGTTCGC
>CAUEPS010000014.1 GCA_959019775.1 uncultured Collinsella sp. | reverse complement strand
AGCCTGCGGCTACCCTCGAGAACCGAGCTCTACACCAACATTCGCGACACTACCCGGGGGCTCGTTTTTGCTCGTTCACTTCGCGGACAAGTATTCACCTTCGATTCGCAAGGGCACTGCGTGAGTCAAAAAGGCGGGCCGCGCCGGGGATTTCCGGCGCGGCCCGCTTGGTATCGCGCTTAGATTCGCAAGGTTGCGGCAGCCAGCGGCCTACTTTGCGTCGTAGGCCTCGGCGTCCCACCAGTCGAGCTGGGCAATGTTGTCGCGGATGTGCTGGCAGCTCTTGTGGAAGCCCTCGAGCTCGTACTCGGACAGGTCGAGCGTGTAGACCTCCTCGACGCCCTCGGCGCCGATCACGCACGGCAGGGATGTGAAGATGCCCTCCTCGCCATACTGGCCGGTCATGAGCGTGGAGGCGGAAAGCACGGCGTGCTCGTTGTGCAGCACGGCGGCGCAGACGCGCGCGGCGGAGTTGGCGACGGCGTACTCGGTGCACTGCTTGCCTTGGTAGGTCACATAGCCGCCCTTGCGCGCGAGCTCCTCGACCTCCATGTGGTCAAAGGCGTACTTGTCGGGGTTTTCGGCCTGAAGCTCGTTGAGGCTCTTGCCGGCGATGGTCGCGGCCTTAAAGGCGGCAAGCTGGCTAAAGCCGTGCTCGCCGATCATGTAGGCGTCGATGGACTTGGGGCTCACGCCGACCTTCTTGGAGATCTCGGTGCGCAGGCGGGCGGAGTCCAGGCCGCAGCCCGAGCCGATGATCTTCTTGGGATCGTAGCCGGTCAGGTGCCACAGCTCGGTGCACACGACGTCGCAGGGGTTGGAGATGCTCACGAAGATGCCGTCAAAGCCGGCGTCGACGATGCGTTTGGCAAAGGTGCGGGCGGCGTCGGTGGTAAAGAACAGCTCGCCGTCGCGGTTGCCGGCGGCCAGCGCGACCTTGCCGGCGGCGTTGACGATGACGTCGCAGCAGGCCAGCTCCTCGTAGTGGTCGTAGCAGTTGACGATCTTGGTGTTATACGGGACAAACGAAAGGGAGTCGCGCAGGTCCTGGACCTCGGACGTCACCTTGGCCTCGTTGATATCACACAGGTACAGCTCGTCGGCAATGCCCTGCATAAGCAGGCTGTTGGCGACATGTGCTCCTACGTGGCCCTGGCCGACCACACCGATCTTACGCGTCTGGTACATATATGTATCCTTTCGGCCGAGTTTTTCGCGTCGAACCATTGTAGCGTCCTGCCGTCACTTTGCTAGGCTAAAGCGAAGTAGTTTTTTGGGACATGCTTTAATCTCTACTTTTGGAGCGATTTGGGCCGCTGACGGCATCGCTGGGCGATGTGCTCGCGCGGATGGGGCCGCTCGTTGTACCATAGCTGCAACTGACTCGTAAGGAGCATCCATGCCCATTCGCATCCCCGACGCCCTCCCTGCCGCCGCGCAGCTCGAGAGCGAGAACATCTTTGTCATGACCGAGTACCGCGCGCTGCACCAGGACATCCGTCCACTGCGCGTGCTCATTCTCAACCTCATGCCCACCAAGATCGCCACCGAGACGCAGATCATGCGCAAGCTCTCCAACACGCCGCTCCAGGTGGAGGTGGACCTGCTGCGCACGAAGACGCACGAGGCCACGCACGTAAGCGCCGGCCACCTGGAGACGTTCTACCGCACGTTCGACGACATCCGCGACATCCACTACGACGGCCTGATCATCACGGGCGCGCCGGTGGAGCAGATGCCGTTCGAAGAGGTCGACTACTGGCCCGAGCTCTGCCAAATCATGGATTGGTCCACCACGCACGTACACTCCACGCTGCACATTTGCTGGGGCGCGCAGGCTGGCCTGTACCACCATTACGGTATTCAGAAGTACGATTTACCGGCCAAGGCGAGCGGCGTGTTTGAGCATCATCTGGTGAAGCCGCAGAGCCCGCTGGTCCGTGGCTTTGACGACCGCTTCTATGCCGTTCACTCGCGCAACACCGATGTGCGCCGTGAGGACGTGGAGGCCGAGCCTCAGCTCGAGGTCGTGGCCGTGTCCGACGAGGTGGGCCTGTACATCGTCAAGTCGGTCGACAGCCGCCGCTTCTTTGTCTTTGGCCATCCCGAGTACGATACCGACACGTTGCGCCTGGAGTACGAGCGCGACGTGAAGCGCGGCCTCAACCCTCAGGTGCCGGCGCATTACTTCCCGGGTGACGACCCCGCCGCCGAGCCGCGCAACGTCTGGCGCAGCCAGGCTCAGTTGCTCTACACCAACTGGCTCAACTACTACGTCTACCAGACCACGCCCTACGACCTGGCCCGCGCCGGCGAGGAGCGCTAGGCTACGGCTGCTGCTGTGCCGGCGGCGTGACGAGCGTGGATATCCGGACGGACGAGCGTGGATTTTCGGACATTTACAAATCGAGCGTGGATAATCTCCCACTTTTGGCTTGAAACTAGGCTCAAAACGGGAGATTATCCACGCTCATTTTTTAGGCATGTAGATGCCGATGGCTCGGCTAAGCGACGGTGCGTGCAGAGGCAAAGTCGCATTTGGCGTAGTCTTGAATCTCGACGGGTTTTTCTTTCTGATAATCCGATGGACCAAGGCCTCAAAATGTGGAGACAGGGACCTCTCGACAACCGCCCTACCTGCAGATATAAGCCATCAGCCTAAAACGTCAAAAACCGTCAAGCATTTGGTCAACGCCTGGACGGTATTTGGTCAGACTTCGCATGAAACCGTCTGGTACGTTTGCGCCGTTCCAAGATTTGGGAGGCGACATGGGAAACATGACGGCGAATCAAAGGCTTGCAAGTCACATTAAAGCATGCGAACAGCAGATGAGCTGCGTGTACGCGCGCACGGCGGCGGAGGCAAAGCAGATTCAGCGGCGGGCGGAGGCGGGAAGTCTCGAAGCGGTCATGCCGGGGCTGTATGCGCGTCCGGAATACTGGTCCGAGCTCAAGTTTCGGCAGCGTTATCTGCATCGGGTGCGGGCGCTTGCGCAAAAGCACCCCGACTGGACATTTTGCTCCTATACGGCGGCTGTTATCTATGGCCTTTCGGTTTCGCATGCCAATTTGACGCACATCCATATCGCCGCGATGCCGGCCCAATCGACGACGCCGGGCTCTCAGGTCATTCGTCATCGCTATGCTCGTCAAACACGGGCCACCCAGATGGATATCGCCGTAACCGATATCGATCAAACGATTACGGATTGCTTGGTCGATGCATCGTTTGTCGAGGGGCTGATCATCGCGGATTCGGCGCTCCATGAGCAACTTTTGTCGAAGGAGCATCTCGTTGAGACTGTCGACAAGCTTGGCCTGAATCGTCGCGGTGTTGTGACGGCGCGCAGGGTTGCACGATGTGCCGATGGGCTGTCGGAAAGCGGCGGCGAGTCCAAGGCGCGTGCCCTGATGATCGAGCGCGGCTGGCAGACGCCGGAGTTGCAAGTTGAGCTGTTCGACCCGGTTGAGCCGGGACGACCGTATCGCGTCGACTACTTGTGGCGCGTGGGCGACCGGCTGATTATCGGGGAGTTCGACGGATTTGTTAAAAGCGAGAAGGCGGCGGAGGAGGGCAAGCTCGCGAAGACGCAGTTCGATGAGCGCCAGCGCGAGTCGAGGCTTTCGCTGCTTGATAACTGCAAGATCGTGCGCTTGTGCTGGGATGATCTAAGGGATCCGACAAAGTTCGATCGCAAGCTCAAGGTCGCCGGCGTGCCGCGTGCGTGCTGAGGCAGTTGCAGAGCGTTTGGCTGCACAAGCGTGGAAAATCGGACGGACGAGCGTGGATTTTCGGACGCTTGTTGAATGAGCGTGGATAATCTCCCGTTTTTAGCTCGTAAGGGGGCTCAAAGTGGGAGATTTTCCACGCTCATCTTGCGGGTGCGATACAGCGGCGGCTAGGCGCTGACGATGTGGGACAGCGGCAGGTCGTGCGCATCGGTGGGAACGTGGTCGACGCGTTGCTCGTCAAAGGCGATGCCGACGACCTGGCATGTTGCCGAAAGCGTGGGCAGGTAGCGGTCGTAACAGCCGCCGCCGTAGCCCAGGCGCGCGCCGGTGCGGTCGAAAGCCACGAGCGGCACGACAACCATGTCGAGCTCGGCGGCGGGCACGATGGGGAAGTGGTCGCTGTCGACGTCCGTGGCTGCGAAGGCCCGCGTAGGGTGGGCGATAAACGGGGCCTCGGACGCATCGCCGGCAGAGACTGCCCGCATGCACATGCGCTGGCCGCATGCGGCGGCGTCGCTTGCCGAGAGCATGCACGGATAGGCTACACGCCAGCCACGCGCGGCGGCCGCAGCGGCAAACGCGGCGGGGTCGACCTCAGAACCCATGGCGGCATAGACGGCAACGGTGCGTTGGCCCGTAGTGCCGCTGGACTCCATCAGCTCAACAAGCCGCGCGCATACAACAGCGGACTTTGCCGCCCGCACATCCAAATCAAGAGCATCGCGCCGAGCAATCACCGCCCGCCGCAACTCAGCCTTATCCATCTCAACCTTCTCTCCCAAACCTACCAAAAAGGGACAGGTTTATTTTGGCAGGTTTTATCTGGGCAAACGCGATATGGGCAGTAAAGCCACCGCAAATATGCCTGCGAACTGCGCCCTTTGTGGTGGTTTGGGCCTAGGCGTTAATGCTATAACGCCGCAGCGATTGCTTCGGTCACAAACTTATTGAGTGACTCACCCTTCTTTGCCGCTGCCAGCGCTGCTTGCTTGTGGAGCTCAGAGCCCGTTCTTACGTTGAACGACCCCTTAAAAGCCCGCTCGGGTTCCTTACCCTTCTCGACGCAAAACTCAAGGTAATCGTCGACGGCGTCGTGGAAGCATTGTTCCACTTCTTTAACCGTGGAGCCTTCAAATACGATTGCGTCCCTAATGCCGGTGACCATACCTGTTAGCACATGCTGCTCGGCATCGAACTCGACTGGGGCGAAATAGCCCTTGTATGCCAAAACGTTACTCATGACTACCTCCGACATCTTGCAGAAATCGAACGATGTTTCGAATGGTCCCCGCTGTCAATTCGTCAGATGGATGTGGCGCGTGCATTACGAACATCCTGCCATCTGATGGCCTGTAGAAGCGAACGCGCGATCCGGATGTCTTGCCTTTGTTGTCCATTTCAAAGCCATATGAAGCCATGACTTTTAAAAAATCGGCATACCGATACGTCGAAGGGCAGCTAAGCAGTTGGGCGATGAGTTTATCGGTCCGCGTCATCCCGCCTCACATTATGCAACTATATCCTAGTTGCAATTTAAGTCCGATGCAAGCACACCTACTATAGAACATGTGTACGTATAGAATAAGTGTTCGAACCAACACAAAGGTGCCTGCCCCTTCGTGGTGGTTTTTGCTGAAGGGCGGGTGTCTGCGGCGGTTTGTCTCGATCTGTAACAGTAACTCGGCATAAATGGGCCTAGCTGTTACAGATCGAGACAAAGAGCCGGCGCCATTCGGAAACGTCTCGATCTGTAACATCTGGAGCCGATATTGCCGCCTAGATGTTACAGATCGAGACAAAACTGGTGGGACGGGCTGAGCTGCCCCGCCCAAGCGGCGGAAAAGAAAAGGCAGATTTTTAGGCATGTCCCAAAAATCTACCTTTGTGCGTTAGCCCATCAGGTCGATGACGTTAAAGCCGGCGTTGCTCTTGGCGATGACGTCTCGGCCGCCAAAGACGCAGGTGGGCGACGCGGCTGCGATGCGCGTCACATCGGCGCCGAGCGAGCGCAGCTCACCGGGCGTGGCAGCGAGCATCTGGGCGCGACGCTCCTCGCGCGCGTGCGGATCGAGCCCGGCCAGGTAGGTCGTGTTGCGGCGCTTGGTGAGCGCGTACGGCTTCACGGGCGCGTCCATGCCGCTCACGCAGCTCACGATAAAGCCCTCAAAGGCGGCCTCGTCGGGCTCAAAGTTGCCGAGCCATGCGCCCGCGCGCGCCACGAGCTCAATCGAAGGATCGACCGCCGGGTCGCGGTAGGTGTAGAACGCCGTCTGGCGCTCGCCGGCCGCGCGGAATCCGCATCCGTACGCACCGCCCTTCACGCGGATCTCGTTCCACAGGTAGTCGTAGGAGAGCGCGTTGGCGGCAACCGCCCAGGCGCCCGTCACGTCGATGCCCAGGCGACGCGGGTCGCACGCGCGCGCCGCAAAGCAGATGTCGCTGGGGATGACGAAAGCCTCGTGACGGTCGCGCGGCTCCGGTACCACGAGCGTGCCACTGCTAGCGCCGTCGCCCGCGCCAAGCCCCAGGTCGCCCGCGGCGGCCCGGTACGCGTCAAAGTCCTCGTCGCTGCCGGTAAAGCTCGCCATGCAGCCATCGGCCACAAAGATGCGGCCTGCCAGCTCGGCAAGCTTGGCACGCAGGCCGTCCAGGCGCTCGTCAAAGTGCTCGAGCAGATCGCGCAGGAACAGGTAGAAGTCCACGCCCGAAAGCTGCTCGCGCACCACAGCCGAAGGCGAGCTGTAGCTCATCGCGCGACCGAGCGCCGCCGAGTGTCCGTTGTTGATAAAGCCCTGCTCAAGCCCAATGCGAATCTGCGTGAGCACGTCGCGAACGCGGTTGGCGTCAGCATCGAGCAGCAGCGTGCTCGACCACACCTCGCGCGGCAGGCTCGCCAGCGCGTCGATCTTTTCGGACAGGGCGCCTGCGCTCACCAGCAGGTAGGGGCGCACGCCGTCCACGTCGGGCTGCGTCATGACCTCGGTCGTAAAGCTCAGAAAGCCCAGCTTGCCGGCGAGCAGGTTGTCGAGTTCCTCGGCCGAATGCTCGCGCGTGGGCAGCTGCTTGAGCAGGCGGCAGAGCAGCGTCACATAAGGTAGGTCCTCAAACGCGACGCAGCTCAGGTCGAAATACTGCATGGCGTAGGCCAGACGGTTGGTGGGGATGCCGTGGCGCAGGCAGGGGATGGGCGCAGTCGTGTCCACAACGAGCGGCGGCTCGGGGCGCGCCTCGCCAATATCGGATACACGCAGGCGCGGCAGCGTGGCCTTGTCCTCGGGCGTGTCCTCGGCCTCCTGCGCGGCACGCAGCACGGCCGTGCGCTCGACCACGTCCGCTAGCTCGGCATCGGTCATGGCGTCGCGCTTGGCTGCCAGCTCGGCGGCCTCGGCACCCTCCGAGCCAGCACCGGCGTCCACTGGAACCAGCTCGACCAACGCCATGTGGTCGTTCTGCAGCACGAGCTCGCGCAGCAGGTCCTCAAAGTAGCTGCCGTCCAGCTCGTCGCGCAGCTCCTCGTACACCGGGCCGTACTTGAGCGCCAGCGTCGCGGCGTCGTCATCGTAGAGCCAGGTGCTCAGCGCGTCGCACGCAATGGCCACGCCGTCGGCGATGCCATAGTCGCGCTGGCGCAGATCGTATTCGTTGCTGCTGATGATAGCTTCCAGGCGCTCGCGCGGAACGCCGTGCTCGCACAGGTCGCGGCAAGCGTCCTGGAACACGCGACGCAGCTCGCGCGCCACGCCGGGCTGCGCGTTTTGCAGCATGATGAGCTCGTAGGGCTGCAGGCTCTCGGCCGCGGTGTAGCTCACCACGTTGCCGCCCAAGCCGGCGGCCAGAATGGCCTTCTTAACCGGCGCTTCGTTGGAGCCCAGCAGTGCTTCGAACAGGATGTCCGCCGCGATCGTGCGCTTGCGGTCGAGCGCGCTACCCAGCACCAGGCCCAGGCCCACCAGGGCGTTTTCGGGCGTGGTGGACATCTCGACGCGCTCATACTCGCAGGTCACGGGTGCCTGCACGTCCAGCGGATTGGGTGACAGCGCGGACGGGTCCTCGCCGGCGGCAACGGCGGCGTCTATGCGGCGGCTCGCGGCGCTCGGTTGCGACAGATAGCGCTCGTCCAAAAACGCCAGCGCGCGGTCCACGTCCAGGTCGCCGTAGAGCGTGATGTAGGAGTTGGAAGGATTGTAGTGGCGCGCGTGCGTGTCCAGGAACTGCTCGTAGGTGAGCGCGGGAATCGCGCGCGGGTCGCCACCGCTCTCGTGCGCATAGGCGGTGTCGGGATAGAGCGCGGCGTTGACGGCGTCGTCCAGCACGCTCATGGGGTCGGACAGCGCACCCTTCATCTCGTTGAACACCACGCCGTTATAGCGCAACGTGCCCTCGCGCAGGCTGGCGGCGCTGCCTTCGCTGCCAGCGCCCTCCGGCAGGTCCAGCTCGTAGTGCCAGCCCTCCTGCTCAAAAATGGTGGGCTTGGTATAGATGGCCGGGTTGAACACCGCGTCCAGGTACACGTCCATCAGGTTGTACAGATCCTGCTCGTTGGTGGTGGCAACGGGGTAGATGGTCTTGTCGGGGTAGGTCATGGCGTTGAGGAACGTCTGCATGGAGCTCTTGATCAGGTCGACAAACGGCTCCTTGACGGGGAACTTGGCCGATCCGCACAGCACCGAGTGCTCAAGAATATGGAACACGCCGGTGGAATCGGCCGGCGGCGTCTTAAAGCCAATGGCAAAGGCCTTGTTTTCGTCGTCGCACGCCAGGTACAGCAGGCGAGCGCCCGAGGTAGTGTGGCGCAGCACGTAGGCGTCCGAGTCGAGCTCGGGCACGGTCTCGCAACGCTCGACGGCAAAACCGTGGCAGGTGGTACCGGGCACCAGCAGCGCGGCAGCAGCGGCGCGCGGGTCGGTTGAGGTGGTGGGCATATGCAGTCTCCTTTGACGCCCCAGCGGGGGCGAATCGAGTCGAATCTTCGAGAGTATACCCATATGGGGCCGCGGCTCTGCGGCGAACTGGAGACGATGTGGGTGGACTAGCCTAGCTAGGTTGATAACGAATGCCGCGGGTAGCCGCTGCACCCCGCTAAAGTGAAATAACACCCCGTTTACCGAATCATTTAGGAAATATATGGACTCCTAAAAAGTTCTAATATAATATAAGTCATCTATCTATAAGCTGCTGATTCCTTGCAAAGATATGGTTGATATGGTTGAAGCAAATAGCGTTATCCCCCTGTACAAACAGATTGTCCGTGCGCTCTCTGATTCGATCGCCAACGGCACGTACCGCCCGGGAGATAAGCTTCCGACCGAGGCGGAGCTCATCGAGCAATTTGGCGTGAGCCGAATAACGGTTCGCTCCGCAATTAAAGAAATGAAAGATGCTGGGCTTGTTGAGAGGGCCCGAGGCAAGGGCACGTTCGTTTCGTCGGACACACAGATGTATGCCGCGGACGACCGTGAGAGCTTTACCCATTCGTGCCAGCTTGCGGGAAAACAGGCGTCTACCAGGGTTCTCGCAATGGGCTGGGACTTCCCAAGCCTGCGAGACGCGAAGTTCCTGGGCGTAGACGATACCCAAAAGGTATTGCGTAGTCGTCGTCTACGCCTTGTGGATGACAAGCCCACGATGCTGGAAACCAATAGCTATTCCGCTGCGCTTTCTTTTTTGGAGCATGAGTCCCTCGAGGATTCGCTGATGGCGGTACTTGATCGCCAGGGGATCAAGATGGGCCCCAACACGCGTACGCTCGAGGTCTGCTATGCGAGCGAGCTCGAGGCGGCATACCTTAACGTGGAACTGGACTCTCCGCTGCTTCTGTTTGTCGATAGACGTTATGCGCCAAGCGGCGAGCCGCTTTTCATCTCCCGTCAGGTGTACTGCACCGAGCGACTGAAGTTCTATTTGTAAATTAGAGATAGATTAGTCTATTTACCGACCAATTGCTACCGTTCGCGGATTTGGAAAATAGACACACCACGTAGGGCAGATTGCTAATATACTTTGTTATGACAATATAGTACGTCCTATTGGTATTGGAGAACTATGAATAAGATATTGCTAGCGAGTCATGGTTATCTCGCCCAAGGCATGAAAAGCTCTCTGGAGATTCTGATGGGCACTAACGACCGAATCGAGTGCCTGTGCGCCTATATCGATGACGATTCAAGGGACGTCGCGGCGTTGATTGATGCATGGATGGAGACGAGGGACCCTGCCGACTCTTGGTTTGTCGTGACTGACATCTTTGGCGGCTCTGTAAACAACGAATTCATCCAGAGGCAGGCCACCGGATCGTTTACGTTGATCACCGGAATGAACTTGCCGCTGCTGGTGGAAATGGTTACACAGCTGGACTCCCTGGATGCGGACAAGGCCAAAGCCGCGGTCGAGGGATCACGTTCGTTTATCCAGCTTTGTGAAGCGGCGGATATGCTCTCCGATGTCGAAGAAGAAGAGTTCTAGCTCAAGCTTCAACGAATAATTCAACCCTGTCATTACCTTTATTACGTGCGGAGATGATTACGATGATTAAGCTTACGAGGGTCGATTACCGATTGATTCACGGCCAGGTCGCCATGTCTTGGACGCATGCGCTGGATGTCGATTGCATCCTGTGTGCCAGCGATGCCGTGGCAAAAGACGACATGAGGAAGGCGGCCTTGAGGCTCGCCCGCCCCAGCGGCGTTAAACTCGTCATCAAGGATGTTGACGCTGCTATCGAGGCGCTCAACAGCGGCGTTACCGACAAGTACTCGCTGTTTATCATTGTTGAGACGATTGAAGATGCCTATCGTCTCGCTAAGGGTTGCAAAGACATCAAAGAGATCAATCTGGGTGGAACCCGAAAGTCTCCCGAGACCACGCTTCATCCGACCCCCGCGATCTTTGCGACCGAAACCGATGCCGAGCATATCCAAGAGCTTGTCAACGATGGCGTGGTTATCGAAATCCGTCAGGTCCCCAATGACTCAAAGGTATTTGCCAAGGACGTTTTCTAGCTGGAAACATGCCATTGTCAAGCATTTATTAACCAGGTCCTCCTTTCTTAAGCCCGCCGACCATTTGATCGGCGGGCTTTTTATTAAATAAAAATCAAAAAAATCTGAAATAGCTCTTGCATAGTTAGTTATATAAAGTATTATAACGTCATGGGATGAATGAAGGGTTCATCCAAGTGAGTTAGGAGTAAGGGATGTTCAATTTCGATGAGCCTCGTTACGAGAAGGTTGTGAGCGATGCCCTCGCTCTCCGTCCTCAGATTGAGGCTGCCGTGGACAAGGTCTGCGAGCAGGGTTATTCCAACATCTTCTTCATCGGCTGCGGCGGCACCTGGGCCCACACGCTCCCGATGAAGTATTGGGTCGAGACCACCACGGCCGACGTCGACGTCCACTGCGAGATTGCCGCTGAGTTCCTCGCATGCCCGCCCAAGACCTTCAACAAGGACTCGGTCTGCGTCTTCTCCACCCGTACCGGCACCACCCCCGAGATCATCGAGGCCGCCAAGTTCTGCCAGGAGCAGGGTGCCCGCACGCTGATGTATGTCTCCAACGACAACACCCCGGCCACTGAGTACGCCGATTACAAGTTCTTCAGCTTCGCCGAGGACGACGTTCTGTGCGAGGCCATCTACACCTACCAGATCACGCTGGTCGCCCGCTTCCTCAAGAACGCCGGCGCCTTCCCCAAGTACGACACCTTCATGGAGGAGTTCGGCAACATCGCTCCGTACCTCATCAAGGCCAAGGACGCTCAGGACGAGCGCTGCGCCGCCATGGCCGAGGACTTCAAGGACACCGACTACCACATGGTGATCGGCTCCGGCATGCTCTGGGGCGAGGCCTACGACTACGCCATGTGCATCCTCGAGGAGATGCAGTGGATCAAGACCAAGTCCATCCACGCCGCCGAGTTCTTCCACGGCACCATCGAGCTGTGCGAGGAGGGCACGAGCCTCATCATGCTCTACGGCGAGGACGACACCCGTAAGCTCATGGACCGCGTGGACAACTTCACTCACATGCTCGCCGACGAGAAGGGTGTCCATGTCCGCGTGAACAAGTTCGACACCGCCGAGGTCGAGCTGCCGTTCAGCGACCCCGAGTTCCGCAAGATCGTCTCCCCGATGGTCACCTACACCATCACCGAGCGTCTGAGCTGCCATCTCGAGCACGTCCGTAACCACCCGCTCACCACGCGTCGTTACTATCACCAGATGAACTACTAATCCTCTCAAATTGCTGCGGTTGTCTGCAGGCGAGCTGCGCAGAATGCCTCGCCTGCAGACCTGTTTCTGGGGTTGATCGAAATGGTTGTCCAGTATCTTCTAGTTGCACTGGTCGCATTTATTGCGTCCATGGACGAGCAATTATTTGGCATTACGATGCTTGGTCGTCCGCTGTTTACGAGCCTGTTCGTTGGCTTGATCCTTGGCGATGTCCAGCAGGGCGTTATCGTCGGCGCTGCTTTGGAGTCCATGTTCATGGGCGCCATCATGGTCGGTGCGGCGGTTCCTCCCGAGGTCTATGCTTCCGGCGTGCTTGGCTGCGCGTTTGCCGTCATTACGGGTACGGGCACGGCAACTGCCGTCGCACTCGCCCTTCCCGTCTCCGTCTTCCTTCAGGTGTGGCGCAACTTCTGCTACGCCGTTCCGGGTGCCTTTGCCTGCAAGAAGATTGAGACCGCTCTGGCAAATCGCGATCTTGCCAAGGCGAACCTGTACCATCTGACCGTCGTGCCGCTGTCGATTGGCATTCCGTCTGCACTGCTGGTGTTTTGCTCGCTGTTCTTTGGTGCCGACCTCATCAACAATGCGCTCAACGCGATTCCGCAGTTTGTGATGGACGGCCTCAACGTTGCATCCGGCGTCATGGTCTGCATCGGCTTCGCACTTCTTATCAGGACCATGGGCGATAACAAGCTGCTTCCTTGGCTGTTCCTGGGATTCATTATGGTCATCTACCTCAAGATGGACGTTATCGGCGTCGCCGCAGCTGCCATTTGCGTCGCACTGCTCCTGGCCTTCCGCGAGGGCTCGTCCGGTCCGCAGGCGGTTGCCGAGGATGAAGAGGAGGACTTCTAATGGCTACCCAGAACACCGACCTCAAAGAGGCCAAGAAGGACGCGATTATGACTCCCGATATGTATCGGAGCATGTTCCTTCGCCAGTTTACGAGCCAGTGCTCGCA
Organism: uncultured Collinsella sp.; assembly: GCA_959019775.1. GTDB lineage: Bacteria > Actinomycetota > Coriobacteriia > Coriobacteriales > Coriobacteriaceae > Collinsella. Next base: position 36,185 of record CAUEPS010000014.1, on the reverse strand, counting down.
GTCGTACGACAAGATGATGGCAATGGGCTTCATGTACACCATTCAGAAGCCACTGCGAAAGATCTATCCCAACGACGACGATTACTATGCGGCGCTCGATCGCCATACCGAGTTCTTTAACATCACGCCTCATGTGCTTCCGTTTGTAGCCGGCCTTACGGTTTCGATGGAAGAGCAGGCGGCTGCCGATAAGAACTTCGACACGTCCTCGATTAACGCTATGAAGGTCGGCCTCATGGGACCGCTTTCCGGCATTGGTGATTCGTTCTACTGGGGTACGTTCCGCGTGGTCGCCGCCGGCATTGGTATTGGCATCGCGTCGACGGGCAACCCGCTCGGCCCCATCGTGTACGCGCTCATCTACTCCGTGATTAACTTTGCAACGCGTATCGTCGCCGCCCATCTGGGATACGACCTGGGAACCAAGTTCCTGCAGCAGTCCGAAGAGAACAACCTTATGTCTCGCATGACGCATGCTGCCGGCGTTCTCGGAATGACCGTTATCGGCGCCATGATTGCGGCACAGGTCTCGCTGTCCACGGCTTTGACCTTTGATGTGGGTGGTTCGGAGATTGTCCTGCAGGATCTGTTCGATTCGATCTTCCCCGGTCTGCTGCCCTTGCTGGCAACGTTCGCTTGCGTTGCCCTCTATAAAAAGGGTGTCAAGACCATTTGGATTATTATTGGCATCTTCGCGATCTGCATCATCGGAACGGGCTTGGGAGTGTTCGCGGCGGCGTAAAGTTGACTGCTATGCTCGCGCGTTGGATAACTAACTGACCGTTTGAAAACGGGGTTCGGCGTAAGGCCGGCCCCGTTTTTTTGTTTGAGGGATTTTCCGACCGTCCAAAAATCCACGCTCGTCCATCACTCACGTATCTCTCATCTCTCATTTGTCACTAATACGAGAGATGGCACAAAGACGAGAGATAATTACGAGAGATAACTGATCAGCAAAGAGACAGGCAATCATGGTATTGTCTCAATACTGATTGTTTTACCAGCAAAAACATGTTTAAATGAAACAAATGGCAGATATCTTTTCTTTCATCTCTCACTTATCTCTAATATGAGAGATAGCAGAAAGATGAGAGATAATTACGAGAGATAACTGAGAGACGAAGGAAATCTATTCGCGGCATTCTCCGCCGGGCCGAGCGAAAGGACATGCAGATGAACGAAAACGAGCTGACCGGTCTGCTCGAGTCTTTAAAGCGCATGGGCTCGGACGATCTTAACGTCGAGGTCAAGGAGAGCGCCACGACGCTTTCCCGCGACGTATGGGAAACGGTTAGCGCATTCGCGAATACCGCTGGCGGAATTATCGTGCTCGGCGTGAGCGAGCGCGCGGGGTTTGTCCCGGTTGAGAACTTTGAGACCGAGAAGGTGCTCAACCAATTCGTAGCGGGCATGGGTGATGCCGGCGGTCGCGGAAAACTGGCCAATCCGCCCAAATACACCATTGAACGCGTGGAGCTCCAGGGCACCGTGGTTCTGGTCATCACGATTGAGGAGCTCGACCCGTCGAGCAAGCCGTGTTATGTCATAGAGCGGGGCGCTCAAGGCGGCAGCTACAAACGCATCGATGACAAAGATGTTCCGCTCTCGTCGACCGAGGTCCTGTCCTTGTCATCGTATGAACGAACGAGCCCCAGTGATCGCGATGCAGTACCCGGCGCGGTCGCAGGCGATCTTGACGAGGCCCTGGTCGACCGCACGATAGAGCGTGCTTTCTCGCTGACACCCCGTGCAATGCGCGGCGCGCCGGACAAGAAAACGAAGCTGGAGCGCCTGAATTTCCTCGACTCCCAGGGCAATGTTACTAAGGCCGGGCTCCTGGCCGCGGGTGCCTATCCTCAGCAGTTCTATCCCAAGCTCTTTATCGATGTGGCGGTCTATGCCGGAACGCAGAAGGGCGCTGCGGGGTCGTTGAGGTTCATGGACCGTACGATCTGCGAGGGAACGTTGGGCGAAATGATCTCGGATGCCGTCGCGGCAATCGCCAAGAATTTGCGGCGAACCTCGACGATCCAAGGCGTCTCGCGTGTCGACTCGCTGGAGATTCCCGAGGAGGTCCTGCGCGAGGCAATCGCCAACGCCGTAATCCACCGAGAATACGGAGATCGGTTCTGTGGGCAGTCGATCGCTGTTGACGTCTTTGATGACCGTATCGAGGTGACGAACCCCGGCGGCCTATACGGGGGAAAGACTCGCGAGAACTTGTTTGACGGCAGCTCCCGATGCCGTAACGCGACGCTCGTGAAACTCATGTCGATTGTCCCGCTGCCGGATGGCGCAGGTTCGCCGGCTGAGGGCAATGGCTCGGGCATCCCGATGATGTTTGACGCCATGCGCGCGCATGGTTTGTCGGAGCCTCTGTTTTGCCCCGGTTTTGACCGGTTTAAGGTTGTCCTCTATCGCTCAAAGGTTGAGCAGGTCGATCATGGCGGGGACCTGATCATGGCGGCCCTCAAGCGCTATGACGAGTTGGGAACGCGCGAGCTGGCAGAATGCACGGGACTCACCGTCTCCCAGGTTAGGGTACGCGTCAATGCGCTCATCGCACAGGGCGAGCTTGAGCCCACGGCGCCGGCGACGAGCCGCAACCGCAAGTATCGACTGTTGGAGCGCGTGGAATAAATGCGTTAGCGGACGAGGCGACCCAATAATCGACTCTCGATTGGCGCCCACTAAGGTTAAGCGGTTGTTGCCCAGTCGACGGTGATGCTAAAGACTCGGCTTACGCCGGCATGGCCGCGAACCCGTCCATCAAGAACAGCCTAAGAACCAGCTTGATGACATATCCCGGTTTGACTTCAGCCGCGTCAAAGACATGGCGCTCGGCGAGCTCGCTGCAGTATGTATAGATGTCGCGGATAAGGTCCGCGCCCGAAAGCGTAAACATGTAGCCTGCGTCCGAAAGCGCATTGGGCGCGGCGGGCAACTTGGCCATGTGGCAGAACGTTTGCAGGTCGGGCGCCATAACATTCTGGTAGTCGAGGTGGCCGCTGGCATCCTGTGCGGCAAGCTCCAATTGGCGCACAAAATCCAGCGCCGCTGCCAGCACAAAGCTCGGCGTAGGCGCGTTGACGTCCTGAGTGGTCGCCACGAGCCTGCCCGCCGCCTGCGTGACAAGCCAAGCGACCTCGCGCTGGCAACGCACGGCCTTGCGCGTAACCGGCTTGATGGACGAAGAAGAAACGCTTCCCTTGGGCGGATTCGAAACAGCCACAAGAACCTCCCATGAACGACCCGGCCCAACAAGCCCGGATGAAACACGTGCTACATCAGTATACAGGGAAGTGGGGTAGCGGGGTACAAGCACGCCAGCGGCAAACCGAGAGCATCAACGATGTGCCGATCGCGGAATGAGATCTCGTAATAATTGACTCTCGGCCATATTATTGAGGGGCATGACTCGCGTTCGTATGGTTGTAGGTGCTGGCGATGAACGACATTGACCTTGCTGTTCCGTTGATGGATGGACCAAGCTATGACCGCGCCTGCAGTCTCGTGCCTTCCGAATACGTTGAGGCATGGGAGTGGTTTCTGGGTGAGGAACAGCGCGGCGGCGTTTGGACCAGCCTTCCGCGCCACACCAAGGAAGATAGCCCTCAGTATCAGTACCGTTTGAGAATTGGCTCGGACTTCTTTCCCGTAACGCGGGATTCAGGGATCTTCTGGCCGGGCCAGGATCGGGTGAAGCAAGATCCCAATAAGATCTTTGCGCTTTCGGTCCATAACTCTAAAAAGAGCTTCTACACCGATGTGCCTCCGCTCTATTTGGATGACGGTACGTGGGTCATTAAGTATTCGGTCCAAGCGCCAGGCGCCGTTGGTTCTCGAGACCAGAATTACAACCGTAAAATGCTCAACTGCATGGAATGTGGCGTCCCAGTCGGAGTCATATTTGCAACCGAGGTGGGCTATAAGGTGCTCGGCCTTGCGTTTGTTGAGCGGTTCGAGCCCGAAAACGGATGGTTTGTTCTGCACGGTCCTGTTCATAAAGGCGGACCGGACCCTCGTTTTGCGCCCGACATGAGTTATCTGAAGCACATACCCGTCGATATTGAGTTTGCCGGACAGGGTGTGACCGACGACGAAAAGGTCCGCTATGCGTTAAGGCGCGAGCGATTGGGGCAGCAATGGTTCCGCAAGCAGCTCGTTGCCGCCTATGATGGCCGTTGCGCGGTGTCGGACTGCGGCGTCAGCGAAGCTCTGGAGGCTGCACATATCGAGAATTACTCGGGACCCAAATCGCAGGTTGCCAGCAACGGTATTCTGCTTCGGCGCGATCTTCATTCACTATTTGATGCTCACCTGATTTCGTTTGAGCCTGTTTGCGGCGAATATCGGCTGTGCGGATCGTACCTGCTGGATAAGACCGACTACGCTTCCTTTGCGGATGCGACGCTAAGGCAGCCGAATGAGCGTCAGTGGCGACCCGATACGGTGTTTCTTGAGGCCCATCGCATTGAGTTCGATCGCTCGGAAAAGAAGCGTGAAAAGGCGGGGCTTCTGCCGTATTAGCGTATTTGGCTTTGGCATTCTTTGACGATCGTGTTGTTTGATCGGATCGCGTGGCGATGCAATCTCGCGCCCGCCCGCCGGTGCATGCTCTTCCTGATTTGTATAGCGAGAGGGGAGCGTGTATGAGCTGGCGAGGCGATATTGCGATGGGGAAGTACGGAAAACTGCCGTGTGCCCTTATAGACAACAATATGTTTCCGAGCGTAGAGGTTGATTGCGGGTCGTTTGTCGTCACCTGCCCTTGCTGCGGCTCGCAAATACCGTGTCTCGACATTCGGTTTATCGATGCGCGCGACAGACTCAGCGACGAAGTGAGAAAACGGACAGGCGTTCATATGCCGGTGTATCCGGAGAAATGCCCTGTTTGTGGCCTCGATATCGTGTACGACGCCGGCGACGAGGGATAGGTGATGCGGAGGAGTTGGCTGTGAGTGTCTTTTGCCTCTACAAATAAACCCCCTCACCGAGTTGCTTGTGGAACTCGGCGTGATGGTCGCGTGCCCAGGTAAAGAGCGCCTGGTCAAAGTCGGTGCGCGTGGCCGGGACGCCAAAGACGCCGGCAACTTCGACGCGCACAAACTCCAGTGCCGGCAGCTTGTTGATGGCAGTGAGGGCAAACGGGGACGAGGGCTCTTCGAACAGATGGCGGCCGCCTTGCAGCGCGTCGCAACTGGTGCACGTGTTGCCGAGCGACGGGGCTTTGGAGGCTCGCGCGCCTACGGGTTTGTAGCCGCAGCGCTTATGAAGGTAGTCGCGGATCTCGCCCGGCACGCAGCCAAGAGCGGGCACGATGGCGAGTGCGTTGGCATTGGCCGTGTCGATGGCAATGTGCCCGGCTTCGTTGGGCGCGTGCGCGATGGCGATGCTTTCGTCGTTATCGGTTCGATAGGGAATGCCGAAGGCCGCGACCGAGGTCTCTTTGTGACACTTCCAGCACTCGCGCTTGCCCAGTACTAGATATATATACGGCGCTGAGGGGTCGGATCGGTCAACACCGGGCAGCCACTCGGCAAAGGGCTCGGGGTTGACGCCGCTGGGTACATACCAGATCTTCTTGGTCCGGTCCCATTTGGCGCCCAGCGCCTTGGCTTCTTCTTTGTGCGAAAAGGGGACATCGAGCTCGGTGCGCATGGCGGCTCCTTGGTGCTGCAGGTGCAAGTGGCTCAAGGATACCGCAGGGCGCAGACATCGCGGCGTTTTGCTGAGAAGTTGCGGTGCGGATGGGTTCGAGACGTGTTGGTCTCGGCCTCGGTGGCTATTGGGGCGGTTTTGATTGACTACGGAGTCAGCCGGGATAGGCACTTGGGTCGCTGACGCGGTTTTGTACATGGGCAGGGTGGTTGGAGCAGTTTGCGGCGCAGTTTTGTGCCCGGCTGTTGTTGATGTTGGGGTATTGAATTTGTTTGGCAGCCATTCGTCAGGTGAATTGATGTTACGTTGCGATGACGGTTGGAGTTGCCAGCGGATTTGGCGACATAAAACAAAACAGCTCATAGACATAGCCTCTGAGCTGTGAACATTTGGTGGGCGTTAGAAGATTTGAACTTCTGACCTCTTCCGTGTCAGGGAAGCGCTCTCCCCCTGAGCTAAACGCCCGATCAAGGGTGCGCAAGCGCGCAAGGGATAATATAACGGAGCCTGAACTCGGTGGCAAGAACATTTTTAAAAATCGCTTACATTGTGGAATTCGGGGGCTTTGTCATATCCATTTCAAAAGAGCCTGCTGCCGCGATTTGGCTGTTGCATAATGCAAGCCCATTGTGGTATCGAGCTATGGAAAGACGTCTGCGGAATTGTCCTACCGATAAACGGACAAGCCTCCAGCTGGTGCCTTTGCCGTGGTAAGGTAAGCCGAATTGCTTCCAGACTGTTTCGGGGGAGTGGAATGAGCAAAGAGTGTGTCGAGCAGGTCGAAGGCGCAGGGGCTTCGGTGCCGATGACCGATATATCGAACATTGATGTGCCCGAGGGCACTGACGAGCTCAGCCGCAGTACCCGCCGTGCATGGCGCGACCGCCTGAACAGTGCGTCGACGCGCAAGATGATTACGGGCGTTCTGGCCACGCTGGTGGGTGGTTCGTTTTGGGGTTTTTCGGGTACCAGCGCGAGCTTCCTGTTCGATACCTATCACGTTGATACCCTGTGGCTTATGAGTGTGCGCCAGATTCTCGCCGGTCTGCTCTTTATGGCCGTGGTGGTCACGCGCGATCGCGAGCGTCTGGTTAAACTCTGGACCACGCCCGCCGACCGCAGACAACTGCTGCTTTTTACCGCTTTTGGCCTGCTGTTCAACCAGTTCTGCTATCTTTCGGCCGTGCGCCTGACCAATGCCGGAACCGCGACGGTGCTTCAGTGCCTGCAGCTGGCCATCATTATGGGATACACCTGCGTTATCGACCGCCGCAGGCCGCGCACGCGCGAGGTTATCGGCATTGGCTTGGCTCTGGGCGGTACGTTTTTGATCGCCACCGGCGGTGACCCCACCAGCCTGAGCATCTCGCCGCTCGGCCTGGTCGCGGGCCTTATGTGTGCGGTCAGCGCCACCTGCATGGCGGTGATCCCCGCCAAGATCCTGCCCGAATATGGCAGCCCCATCGTCACGGGTTCGGCTATGCTCACGGCGGGCATCGTTTCGTGTGCTTTCGTTCGCCCTTGGGCGCATATGCCGGCGCTCGATGTTGCCGGTATCGAGGCGCTCGCGGTGTTCGTGGTCATCGGTTCGTTTTTTGCCTACATGCTCTATATGCAGGGCGTTAAGGACATTGGCTCGGTCCGCGCAAGCCTCATCGGAACCGTGGAGCCGGTCTCGGCGACCATCACGAGTGCCGTTATGCTGGGCACGGTGTTTTTGCCGACCGACCTTATCGGCTTTGCCATGATCATCGTGATGATGTTCCTCACGGTGTAGCCCCTGCGGTTGCTTTAAAGGATAATAGGCTGGCGGCGCGTTGCTTTGGCGGCGCGCCTTTGTCTATAGAGAGGATCTCTTATGAAGTACTTTGGCACCGACGGCTTTCGCGGCGAGGCCAACGTTGGGCTGACGGTAGAGCACGCTTATAAGATCGGTCGCTTTGTGGGCTGGTATTACGGCGCCAACCGCGAGCGCAAGGCACGCGTGATCGTGGGCAAGGACACGCGTCGCTCGAGCTACATGTTCGAGGCGGCGCTGGTGAGTGGCCTGGTCGCGAGCGGTGCGGACGCATATATGCTGCACGTGATCCCCACGCCGGGCGTGGCGCATCAGACCGTGGAGGGCTGTTTCGATTGCGGCATCATGATCAGCGCGAGCCACAACCCGTTTTGCGATAACGGCATTAAGCTCGTCAACAGCGACGGCTTTAAGATGGACGAGGACGTGCTGGAGCTCATCGAGGACTATATCGATGGCAAGAGCGAGGTGCCGCTGGCCACGGGCAACCACATCGGCGCCACGGTGGACTACATGCAGGGTCGCAACCGCTATATTGCCTCGCTCATCGCGAGCGCGAACTTTTCGCTGCAGGGCGTCAAGATCGGCATCGACTGCGCCAACGGTTCGGCGTCCTCGGTGGCCAAGCCGGTGTTCGACGCGCTGGGCGCCGATGTGCGCGTGATCAACGCCGCGCCCGACGGCTTTAACATCAACGTGGACTGCGGCTCCACGCATATGGAGCGCCTGCAGCGCCACGTGGTGGAGCAGGGCCTGGACGTGGGCTTTGCCTACGACGGCGATGCCGACCGCTGCCTGGCCGTGGACGAGCGCGGCCGTGTGGTCGACGGCGACCAGATCCTGTACGTGTGCGGCGTGTACCTGAACAAGCACGGTCGCCTTTCGGGCGGTACCGTGGTTCCGACGATTGCCAGCAACTTTGGCCTGGTCAAGTCGCTGGAGCTTGCCGGTCTAAGCGCCGTGACCAGCGGCGTGGGCGACCGTCACGTGTATGCCAAGATGCGCGAGGGCGGCTTCAGCCTGGGCGGCGAGCAGACGGGTCATACGATCTTTGGCGATATCGAGCGCACGGGCGACGGCATTATGACCTCGCTGCGCGTGATGGAAGTGATTCGTGCCGAGCGCGAGACGCTCTCGCAGCTCACGGCTCCGTGCAAGCTGCTGCCGCAAGCGCAGGTTGCCGTGCGCGTGGCCGACAAGGATGCCGCGCTCGAGAACATGGGCGTGCAGAACGCGATCGCCGAGGCCGAGGCCGCGCTCGCGGGCGAGGGCCGCGTGCTCGTGCGCAAGAGCGGAACCGAGTCGGTGATTCGCGTGCTGGCCGAGGCTCCGGACCAATCGGCTGCTGACGCCGCCATGAAGCGCATCGCCAGCGCACTGGAAGCTCTGTAGTTACGCGGTTTTACCAAACTAGTCGTTGGGGACGTTCTTAAACGACTAGCCATTGGGGACACTCTTCACCATCCGGCACTTGGGGACGTTCCTAAAGTGCTGGCACATAAGGAACGTCCCCAAGTGCCGGGTTTCTGACTGGCAAAGAGTGTCCCAAACGACTAGTCATTAAAGAACGTCCCCAATGACTAGGTAAGGGGGCGCCGCGGGATAGATCCTGCGGCGCCCCCTTTGCGTTGACGTGCTAGTAGGGCTTTACAGCTCGTAGAGCGTGGTGAACTTGTCCTGCAGGTAGCTGCAGTAGTAGCGGGCATCGAACGCCATACCACACGCGCCCTTGATGAGTTCAGGCGCGTCTTTGGCGCGACCCCACTGCCAAATGTGCTCGCCCAGCCAGGCGCGGACGGGCGTCAGATCGCCGCTCGCGCAGGCACCGGTAAGGTCGACGCCGTCGCGGCACATGGCCGGCACGAACATGGCGTCGTAGGCGCTGCCCAGCGCATAGGTAGGGAAGTAGCCAAACGAGCCACCGCTCCAGTGCGTATCCTGCAGGCAGCCGCGCGTGTCGTCGGGAACGGGAATGCCCAGGTACTCGTCCATAAAGCGATTCCAAAGCGCGGGGATGTCCTTGGCCGTGGCCTCGCCGGCAAACAGCATGCGCTCGATCTCGTAGCGCACCATAACGTGCAGCGGATAGGTGAGCTCGTCCGCCTCGGTGCGGATCAACGACGGCTGTGCGATGTTCACGGCGTGGTAGAGCGTGTCCTCGTCCACGCTGCCATAGACCTCGGGTGCGTGACGGCGCAGCACTTCGAGCAGCGGGCCCATAAAGGCGCGGCTGCGACCCACGGTGTTCTCGAAAAAGCGGCTCTGGCTCTCGTGGATGCCCATGGAGGTGCCGCCCTCCAGGCAGGTGCGCGCATAGGCGGGATTGACGCCCAGCTCATACATGGCGTGTCCGGCCTCGTGGATGATGCTGTAGACGTTGGAGATACAGTCGTCCTCGTAGATGTGCGTCGCGATGCGCGCGTCACCCACGGCAAAGCCCTCGCTAAACGGGTGCTCGGTAAAGGCAAGCGTGGTGTCATCCAGGTCCAGGCCGACGAGCTTCATAAGGTCGAAGCTCATGGCGCGCTGGGCGGCCTCGGGCACGCGGGCGTGCAAAAAGTCGGCAGCGGGCTGCTGGCCGCGCTCGCCGATGGCGTGCACGAGCGGCACGACCGTCGCCTTGACCTCGTCGCAAAACGCGTCGAAGCTCTCGGTGGAAAGGCCGCGCTCGTACTGGTCGAGCCAAACATCGTATTGGTCGCGCTTGGGGTCCATGAGCTCGGCCTGATGCTTAAGCTGGGCGACGATTCTATCCACATAGGGCTCAAAGCTCGCCCAGTCATTGGCCGTCTTGGCCTTGTGCCACACGGCGTCGGCCTCGCAGGTGAGCCTGGTCCAGGCCTCGGCCTCCTCGGTGGGGATGACGCTCGCTTCGCGCTGGTCGCGGCCGAGCACGCGGATCTCGTCGAGCAGCTGCGGGTCGTCGATCTTGCCTCCGGCGACGGCCTCGCGTGCCAGCGAGCGCACGAGCTCAACGTACTTCTTGCTGGTCAGGAGCTTGTGATGTTCGCCGGCAAGGGTGCCCATAGCATCGGCGCGGGCCGCGGCGCCGTTGGCGGGGGCAATCGTCGCGCCATCGAACTCGGCAATCTTGAGCAGGTACTCGCGGGTCCACAGTTTGCCTTCGAGCTTGCGGAGCTTCTTGATGCTCTTGCCCGCCTTGGCGTTCTTAGAGGCCTTGGCCACGGCGGCTTTGGCCTTCTTATCGAGTTTCTTTCCCATACCATATCCTTGATCTCGCGAGCCGAGCGCCACGGATGGGCGCACGGCCAGTTTGCACAGCTACCTGCCTTGTACCCAGCGCGAACAAAACAGAACGCGGTGATACACCCAAACAATGTGTTATCCTATAGCCCAATGCGTTGACGGAGAGGGTTTTGCCCGCCGCGTCGCCGGCAAGAGAGGGAAGGTCATGGGCTGCAAGCCTTCCTGCGGCGGCAAGGGCCAAGCGTTCACTCCCGAGCAGCGACCTCAACGGGCGCGCGGCCGGCGGCGGCGATGTCCCCAGTAGGGAAGCCGTGAGCCTCGCGACAAGGGGCACAGAGTGGGCACGGCGGGCCAGACATCCGCCGGGTCAAACAAGGTGGTACCGCGGAATTCAACCGTCCTTGGGCAATGCACATGCCCGAGGACGGTTTTTTTGTTACCGAACCGGGCCGCGTTTTCGCAACGTCAGACGGCGGCAGCCGCCTCGGCAAGCGGGGAGCGCGAGAGACGAAAGGGAAGACATGAGTCTGATTGATGATCTGGTCAAACTCGAGGAAGAGGCCAAGGAGCTCGTCGCAGGCGCCGACGACGCCGCAAAGCTCGAGGCCGCGCGCGTTGAGCTGCTCGGCCGCAAGGGCCGCATCACCGGCCTGATGCGCATGATGGGCAAGCTCGCCCCCGAGGATCGTCCCGTGATGGGCAAGCGTGCCAACGAGATGCGCCAGCTGATCGAGGGCATGCTCGACGAGCGCACGACCGAGATGAAGGCAGCCGCCCTCAAGCACGCTCTGGAGCACGACGCCGTCGACATCACGCTGCCGGGCATCCGTCCGCAGATCGGTCACCAGCACCTGATCAAGCAGATCATCGAGGAGGCCGAGGACATCTTTTGCGGCATCGGCTACACCGTCGAGTCCGGCCCCATGGTCGACACCTCCTACTACAACTTCACCGCGCTCAATGCCCCCATGGATCACCCGAGCCGCTCGGCCCGCGACACATTCTATGTGGTCGACAACAACCCCGGCAGCGTCGCGCACCCCGAGGCTCACGCCCACGGCGAGTCCGACGTGCTGCTGCGCACCCAGACCTCGGGCGTGCAGATCCACACCATGGAGTCGCAGAAGCCGCCCATCTACATGATCTGCCCGGGCACCGTCTACCGTCCCGACACGGCCGACGCCTGCCACCTGCCGCAGTTCAACCAGATCGAGGGCCTGGTCGTCGACGAGGGCATCACCTTTGGCGATCTTAAGGGCACGCTCGACTACTTTGTTAAGTGCATGTTTGGCGAGGACCGCAAGACGCGTTACCGCCCGCACTTCTTCCCCTTCACCGAGCCGAGCTGCGAGGTAGACGTGAGCTGCCACGTGTGCGGCGGCAAGGGCTGCAACTTCTGCAAGCACAGCGGCTGGATCGAGATTCTGGGCTGCGGCATGGTCGACCCCAACGTCCTTATCAACTGCGGCATCGACCCCGAGAAGTACACCGGCTTCGCCTTTGGCATTGGCGCCGAGCGCGTCGCGGCCCTGCGCTACGACCTGCCCGACCTGCGCACGTTGATGACTGGTGACATGAGGTTCTTGAACCAGTTCTAGAACGCTTTCTTCTTAGTTGCAGTTTCCGGCTCAAAGCCGCATTTATGAAAGGAGACCAGTTATATGCGCGTTTCTTACGACTGGCTCAAGACCATGATCGATATTCCGGAGGATCCCAAGACCCTTTCGGACGAATATATCCGTACCGGCACCGAGGTCGAGGCGATCGACACCGTGGGCGAGTCCTTCGACCACGTGGTGACTGCCAAGGTGCTCACCAAGACCCCGCATCCCGATAGCGACCATATGTATGTGTGCTCGGTCGATGTGGGCGACAAGAATCTCGACGCCGGCGGCAATCCCGCCCCGCTGCAGATCGTCTGTGGCGCGCAGAACTTCGAGGCCGGCGACCACATCGTCACGGCCATGATCGGCGCCGTGCTTCCCGGCGACGTCAAGATCAAGAAGAGCAAGCTTCGCGGCGTCGTGTCCATGGGCATGAACTGCTCCGCGCGAGAGCTCGGCCTGGGCGGCGACCACTCCGGCATTATGATCCTGCCCGAGGATACGCCCTGCGGCATGCCGTTTGCCGAGTACGTGGGCTCGAGCGACACCGTGCTCGACTGCGAGATCACGCCCAATCGTCCCGACTGCCTGTCCATGATCGGCATGGCCCGCGAGACCGGCGCCATCTTCGATCGCGATTTCCACGTTGAGCTGCCCACCATCAAGGCCGAGACCGGCCGCGCGACCGACGACGAGCTTTCGGTCGAGATTGCCGACGAGGGCCTGTGCGACCGCTATGTCGCCCGCATCGTGCGCAACGTGAAGGTCGGCCCCTCGCCCGACTGGATGGTCAAGCGCCTCAACGCCTTGGGCGTGCGTCCGCACAACAACATTGTCGACATCACCAACTACGTGATGATGCTCACCGGTCAGCCGCTGCATGCCTTTGACCTGGACACCTTTGCCGAGCGCGAGGGCAGGCGCCGCGTGGTGGTTCGCGCCGCCCAGCAGGATGAGAAGTTCACGACGCTCGACGGCGAGGAGCGCACGCTCGACGCCGGCATGGGCCTTATCACTGACGGCGAGCGCCCCGTGGCGTTGGCTGGCGTTATGGGCGGCATGGATTCCGAGATCGAGGACGATACCGTCGATGTGATGGTCGAGAGCGCCTGCTTCAACGCCGGTCGCACCTCGCACACCAGCCGCGATCTGTCGCTGATCTCTGATGCCTCCATTCGATTTGAGCGCCAGGTCGACGAGACCGGCTGCGTGGATGTCGCCAACGTCACGTGCGCGCTCATCGAGGAGATCGCCGGCGGCGAGGTCGCTCCCGGCTACGTGGATGTGTTCCCCGCGCCCAAGACCATCGACAGCATTAAGCTGCGCCTGGCCCGCGTGCATGCCATCTGCGGCGCCGACATCGAGCCTGACTTTATCGAGCGCTCGCTCACCCGCCTGGGCTGCACCGTCGAGCGCGACGGCGAGGACTTTATGGTCACCCCGCCGAGCTTCCGTCCCGACCTGCCGCGCGAGATCGACCTGATCGAGGAGGTCCTGCGCCTGTGGGGCATGGGCCGTGTGACGGCGACCATCCCGGCTGCCAAGAACCACATCGGCGGCCTGACTCGCGAGCAGAAGCTCACCCGTAAGGTCGGCGAGATCCTGCGCGCCTGCGGCCTCAACGAGACCACGACCTTTGGCTTTGCCGCCCCGGGCGACCTGGAGAAGATCGGTATGTCCACCGAAGGCCGCGGCTGCCCCGTGGTGCTCATGAATCCGCTGGTAGCCGAGCAGACCGAGATGCGTCGTTCGCTGCTGCCGGGCTTGCTGCAGTCCGTGGCCTACAACGAGGCACACGGTACGCCCAACGTGCACCTGTACGAGGTCGGCAGCCTGTTCCACGGCCGTGAGAACGCCAGCCTGCCCAAGGAGACCAAGTCCGTGGCGGGCGTGCTCTCGGGCCAGTGGAGCGAGCAGTCCTGGAATATGAAGTACCGCAAGCTGCGCTTCTTCTTTGGCAAGGGCATTGTCGAGGAGTTGCTCGCCCAGCTGCGCATCGAGAAGGTTCGCTTCCGTCCCGTTGAGGGCGAGGGCTATGCCTTCCTGCAGCCGGGTCGTGCTGCCGAGGTTCTGTCCGGCGGTACCGTGCTGGGCTGGGTCGGCGAGATCCACCCCGAGGCGCGCGAGGCGATGGGCATCGATGAGGTCGTCGTTGCCTTTGAGCTCGATCTGGACAAGTTGATCAAGGGCGCCCGCAACCAGGAGAACTATCGCGAGTTCTCGCAGTACCCGGCTGTTGAGCACGACCTTGCTATCGTGGTCGACAACGCTGTGACCTGCGAGGATCTTGAGCGCCGCATTACCAGCGCCGGCGGCAAGCTGCTCGAGGGCGTGCGCCTGTTCGATGTCTACCGCGATCCCATCCGCATCGGAGCGGGCAAGAAGTCCATGGCCTTTGCGCTTACGTATCGCTCCGACGACCACACGCTCACCAGCGAAGAGGTCGAGAAGGCGCACCAGAAGATCGTCACCAAGGTGTGCAAGGGCGTAAACGGCGAGGTCCGCGGCTAGGGCTTGCGCTGGGTATAGGCCAGCGGTGGCTGCCGCCGAGTCCTACGTGACCGCGGTGTTCGGTATAAGGCACCGTTGATCCTGCATATATGACACGCGCATTACATAACGGCGTGCTGCTTTGTCGGCAGCACGCCGTTTTGCTATGATAGCCCGCGGCGTGTTACGAATCTGACAATGCGTAACACTGACAAGGTGATTTAAGCGGCGTTGCAATTCTGTGCGTCGACAACCGGGAGGCGTACATGCACATTCCAGATAATTATCTGTCCCCGCAGACCGATGCCGTCATGGCGGTGGCAATGGTGCCCGTTTGGGTCCACTGCATCAAGAAGGTGCGCGCCACGCTCGATCGCGAGCACATGGCTTTCCTGGGCATCTGTGCAGCATTTTCCTTCTTGCTCATGATGTTTAACGTTCCGCTGCCCGGTGGCACCACGGGTCACGCCGTTGGCGGCGCGCTCATCGCGCTGTTGTTGGGCCCGGAGGCCGCTGCCATTGCCGTCTCGGTCGCGCTGGCGCTGCAGGCGCTGCTATTTGGCGACGGCGGCGTTCTGTCGTTTGGCGCCAACTGCTTTAACATGGCCTTTGTGCTGCCGTTTGCCGCCGCTATCGTGTTTCGTGCGCTCAACAGCCGTCTGCACGACAAGAGCTGGGGCACCTCGGTTTCTGCCATCGTGAGCGGCTGGGTCGGCCTGTGCCTGGCGGCCCTGTGCGCGGCAATCGAGTTTGGTATTCAGCCGATGCTCTTCACGAATGCTTCGGGCGCTCCGCTGTACTGCCCCTTCCCGCTGTCCGTGGCTATTCCTGCCATGTTGATCCCGCATATGCTGGTCGCCGGCGTGGTTGAGGGCGTGGCGACGGCCGCCATCTACGGCTTCATTAAGAAGACGGCGCCGGGCGTTATCGTCGGTCCCGAGGCCGTCGATGGCCAGCTTGCCGCCGATGGTGCTGCCAAGAAGACCTCGCTGGTCCCCACGCTCATCCTGGTTGCCGTGCTTGTCGTGGCCACGCCGCTGGGTCTGCTGGCCACCGGTGACGCATGGGGCGAGTGGGACGCCGAGGGCGCCGCGACCGCCGTCCAGGAAGCCGGCGACGATAGCCTGCAGGCTTCGGTCGGCCTCGATACCCCGACCTTTGCCGATGCGCTGCCCACGGGCGATTACCTTCAGGCCTATTCCGAGGAGCAGGGTCTTGGCTTTGCCGGCCAGGCTGCCATGTATATCCTGTCCGGCGTGATTGGCGTGGCGGTGCTCACCATCGCATTCCGTCTGATCTCGCTGACGGTTAAGGAAAACTGAGCGCATGCAGATGGTTGAGCTGCCTAGCTGGCTTGCGGTCGAGCAGCGTTACGAGCCCGCGGGGGCTCGGCATCGTGTGATGCAAAAGAATGTCCTGCACCTGGCGAGCCTGCTTGAGCGGGTTCGCTTGGGTGGAGGCGCGCACGAGGGCGGGTCGATGGTCGACCGCGCCCTTTCTTGCGTTTCGGCTCCGGTGCGTCTGGTGGGGATGTTCGTTTGCGTCCTGTGCGTGTGTCTGACGCAGAGTCCGCTGTACCTCATGTTGATGGCGGCCATTGCGCTGGTGCTCGTTGCCGTGCGCCCCGTACGCGGGCTGCGGGCAACCTTTGTGCCGGCGCTTGGCGCTGCGGGGCTCGCGGTGGTTCTAGCGCTGCCTGCCCTGTTGCTGGGCGCGTCTGCCACGGGCGCCATGCTCAAGATTGCACTCAAGACCTTCATTAATGTGTCGCTGGTGCTGGGTGTTTCGTGGACCCTCACGTGGAGCCGCATGTCGTCGGCGCTCAAGATGCTGCATCTACCCGACGAAGTTATCTTTACGTTTGATATGGCGCTCAAGCACATCGAGGTGCTGGGTCGCACGGCGCACAATCTGTGCGAATCGGTCATGCTGCGCAGCGTTGGCCGTGCGCCTGAGGGATTTTCGCGTACGGATTCGATCGCGGGTATCATGGGCATGACCTTTATCAAGGCGATGGAATGCAGCCGCGCGATGGACGAGGCTATGCTGTGCCGCGGCTTTGCCGGCGCGTATCCGGCGCCCGCGCGGAGCGGCTATGGCTGGCGCGATGCGGTTTACGCGGCCGTTGTGGTGTTGCTCGCCGTGTTGTGCACGGTGTTGTAGCGCGGACGGTCGAACCGTCGATGTGAGTAGGGAAGGGCGACGTTTTGGCAAACGATACGAATGACGCAATGGGCGCGAGCGGTGCTGCTGGCGCCGAGACCACGCCGCTCATCGAGTTTCGCGACATGGTGTTCTCCTATGCGGGACATACGGTTGTCGATGGCGTGTCGCTGCAGGTCGATCGTGGCGAACTCGTTGCCCTGCTCGGTCCCAACGGCTGCGGTAAGACGACGATTATGCGCCTTATTAACGGCCTTGAACTCGCGGACGCAGGGGCATACCTGTTTGACGGGCATGTGATCGATGCGGCGTTTCTAAAGGATTCCGCGGCCGCTCAGCGTTTTCATCAGCGCGTTGGCTTTGTGTTCCAGAATGCCGACGCGCAGCTCTTTTGCGCCACGGTGGGCGAGGAGGTCGCTTTTGGTCCCGCGCAGATGGGGCTGCCGACGGGCGAGCTCGAGCGCCGCGTCCGCGATGCCATGGGGCTGTTCCAGGTTGCCGACCTTGCCGACGCCTCTCCCTATCAGCTCTCGGGTGGGCAAAAGAAGTGCGTTGCGCTGGCTGCGGTGGTGTCGATGAACCCGGATATCTTGGTTCTCGACGAGCCTACCAATGGGCTCGACGAGGATTCATGCGACATTGTGGTCAACTTCTTGCTGGCCTACGTCGCGGCGGGTAAGACGGTCTTGATGAGCACACATCACCAAGATTTGGTGCGCCGCCTGGGGGCCCGTGCAATCTATATCGATCGATATCACCATGTGGTCGAGGCGCCTTCGCCGTCGTATGGAACCGAAAGCGGTGCTACGGACTAGTTGCTGCGTAGAGCGTGCGTAGCCGCCCGCGCGGCTTTGCCGTGATGGTATAGTTATCCAGGTTTTTATGGGGGTGGCTATGCCAAGCTGGAACATTCATATCGCTCAGACGGAGCGTTTGCTGGAGCGCACCGGTGCGCTTGCCAAGAGCGTGCGCGACCGCAATGCCTTTTTGTTTGGCTGCGTGGTTCCGGATATCTTCGTGGGCTATATGGTCCCTGGCATCGCCGATCCCATCCCGTACCGCATTACGCACTTTGCCAAGCCTGAGCCCATCCCTAAGCCTCGTGAGCATGAGTTCTGGGATACCTATGTGGCACCGTTGCTTAAAAGTTCGCCCACCGGTGCGCCGGCCGCGGCGACCTCGATTATCGAGGAACGCGAGCGGCTGAACCGCGTGCACTATCCCCAGCGCTACAAGGATGCCGAGCCGGTTGCCGGTCCCGGCGCCTGTGAGTTCTCGCTTGCGTCCGAAGATGTGGCGCAGTCGCTGCTCGATTTAACACTGGGCGTCTGGTCGCATCTGGTGGCCGACACGGTTTGGAATACGCGTGTGAATCAGTACCTGGAGGCGCATGGCGGCAAGCCGTGTGAGGAGTTCCGCATTAAAAAGCAAGGCGACTTTGACTGGTTTGGCAAGACGCTGGGCATTGTTTCCATCCCGCGTGCGACCGATCGCCTGTATACCGCTGCGACGCGTTTTGGGCAGTATCCCATCCATAAGGAGTATGTGCTCAAGACCATCGGTGTCATGCACGAGATCGTGCGCGAAAACCCCGGCGAGCCCGATCATCCGCCGTATCGCCTGCTAACCGAGAAGTTCTTCGACGCAACGTTTACCGAGGTCATCGAGCTGACCGAGGCGGGATTTGCGGCTCGCGTTGCTGCTTCTGACGTTCCCGCAGTCCCTCTGATCGCTAGCTGCTAGCCGGCCGGCTTGACGGCGAACAGCTCATCCCAATCGACCAATAGCTCCCGTCGAAGGGTTTCTGCGGCGGTGCGTTCCTGATCGGTCTTTGGGATGTAGGGGAGCCCCGCCTTTTTATGGATGAGCTCGGCGATGTTGTTAAAGCTCTTCGTGTCTTTGATTTGCTCATAGGTTATCTGGATAACGTCATAGCCCATGCTTGTGAGGGCGGTGGTGCGCTCGGCATCAGAGAGACTTGCGGCTTCGCCACCGTGGGCGGAGCGGCCTTGGCATTCCAAAATGACGCCCATGCTGTCGGTGTTGCTCTCTATGAGGATATCGGCGTAGCAGCAGGTTTTGTCATACAGTGAGCGTGCGGCGTCGCTGAGTGGGATGCGCACGTTGTTTGCGATGTCGATGCCCATGCCGCCCTCGTCGCGGGGGAGCGAGACAAGCATGGAGGTCTGTACTTCGAAGGGTGAGGCGGTCTGCCCCGTCATGTGCTCGGCTGCCCAGCGCAGTTGTTTAACGCCGCGCAGGCCTGCGGCCTGCTTGGCGAACGCGGCGATATCCGCTGCGCTGAGGAGCGGTGGGCGCTTCCACAGGTTGGTGTCATTGCCCTTGGTGTCGTTAACTCGCTCCCAGCCGCAGTTGGGTGGAATGAGCTTAAGCGAAATGGCTTCATCGAGTTGTTGTTGCGTTCGCTCGCAGGGCCTAAACACTGCAAAGGAGCCGCACATCTCGTAGCAAGCCATGAGTAACTGGTTGTGTGAGACCTGCGTGGCAAGGCTGAGCAGTGTGAACTCCGGGGACGTGACATCAAATCCATGCTCAGTCTGCCTAAACGACCCGGGAGGTGGTTCTTGGGTTAGCAGACGGCTGCGAAATAGCTTTCCGTTCGCGCGCTGTTTTCTTTCGCCCACGAATCTCCAAACTGGTGTGCCGAGCAAGTCTTTAAATACTGGTTGTTTTGAGTAATGCACCAAGCGATGGTCATGGTCGGGCGGCAGGATTGCCGGATAGAGTCCCAGTATCTGGGGCGGTATGCGATAGTACTGAAAAGCCGTGGGTCCGCAGGCAAGAAATGACATAGCGATCCGATCGTTTGAGCGTAGTTTGGGCTAGAAAAGCTATCGGTTTCGGAAGTGCGGGGAAAAAGACAAACAGGTCAACCACAAGCGGTATTTGAGCCAACTTTATCAGGGGTTTTGTTGAAATAAAAGGGCTTGTGTTCGGAGGTAAGCAATTTTTCCCCGCACTTCCGAAAACGTGGTCGATCTGACTCTTGCTAAAACGATTTAGCAGCGTCGGTTAAGGTGTGGGTTTGCTACCGGGCGAACACTTTTAGCGCTTGGGGCTTTATTTTTTGGGCCTCGGAGGGCGGATTTCGCGCTTTTGGTAAAGAAATGGGTGCGTGTCATGCCGTGCGGTAGGCATCGGCGCACAGAAAAAGGGCCCGGAAGGCTTTGCCTTCCGGGCCCTTTGCAATGCAAGTGTGCTTGCAAGTGCGATTTAGCGCACCTGAGCGACGTAAGCGACGTTGGTCGAGGAGACCTTGTCCTCGAGCTGGACGCTCATGCGGGGATCGCCGGCGGTAGCGACGGTCAAATCGCCAGTCTTGACGTAGCCGAGCTCCTTAGCGGTCTCGATCGCCTTGACGATCGTGCCGTTGACGGTGCCCTGGGTAATCTCGGCCTGGTGCGGGATAACGCCCCAGTACATGATCATCTGCTGGACGGCCCACTCGTGGCGGGAGAACGCGCAGATCGGCATGTTGGGACGGAAGTGCGAGATCAGGCGAGCGGTACGACCGGTGGTCGTCGGCACGGTGATGCACTTGGCGCCAACGGTGGTGGCCATGTTCACAGCGGACATACCCACAACGTTGTTGACGACGCGGGTGCCGTGAGCATCGGCCGGAACCTCGAGCGGAGCGTGGGCCGGGAGGTACTTCTCGGTCTCGAGAGCGATGCTGGCCTGCATCTTGACGGCCTCGACCGGGTACTTGCCGGCAGCGGACTCGCCGGAAAGCATAACGGCGTCGGTGCCGTCGTAAATGGCGTTAGCAACGTCGGCAACCTCGGCGCGCGTCGGGCGCGGGTTCTGCTGCATGGAGTCGAGCATCTGCGTAGCGGTGATAACGGGCTTGTAGGCCGCGTTGCACTTGGCGATGATCTCCTTCTGGATGTGCGGAACGAGCTCGGGCTTGATCTCGATGCCCAGGTCGCCACGGGCGACCATGATGCCATCGGAAGCCTCGAGGATCTCGTCGAAGTTCTCGACGCCCAGGGCGCACTCGATCTTCGGGAAGATCGTCACGTGCTCGCCACCGTTCTCGCGGCAAAGCTTGCGGATGCCGCGGACGGACTCGCCGTCACGGATGAAGGAAGCGGCGATGTAGTCGATGTTCTCGGTCAGGCCAAAGAGGATGTCCTGACGATCGCGCTCGGTGATGGCGGGCAGAGAGATGTTGACGTTGGGCATGTTGACGCCCTTGCGCTCGCCAATCAGGCCGTCGTTCTTAACGACGCAGGTCATGTCCTGGCCGTCGACGGACTCGACCTCGAGGGCAACCAGGCCGTCATCGATCAGGATGAGGGAGCCCTTCTCGACCTCGGAGGGCAGAGCCAGGTAGTCGAGGGAGATGTGCTCAGCGGTGCCGTGGAAATCCTCGGACGTGGGCTGAGCGGTGACGACGATCTTGTCGCCGGTCTTGACGGCAACCTTCTTGCCGTCGACCAAAAGGCCGGTGCGGACCTCGGGGCCCTTGGTGTCGAGCAGGATGCCGACGGGCATGCCGAGCTCCTTGGAAATACGGCGGACGCGCTCGATGCGACCGTGGTGCTCGTCGTAGGAGCCGTGCGAGAAGTTAAAACGGGCGACGTTCATGCCCGCCTTGATCATCTCGCGGATGGTCTCGTCGCTATCGCAGGCGGGACCCATGGTGCATACAATCTTGGTGCGCTTGTACATTCAGACCTCCATCTGACATCGTCTTGCGCTGATAGATAAACCATAAGAAATAAAACTGAGATGATTATAACGAAATGCCGACCGAATACCCCAAAAAATCGACCGTATGCCGAATTAGAAGTTCATTTTTTGCGGAAAAACGGTATATGCAAAAACTTTACCAACCGTTCTAACCGCTGCTATCTGGGCGATATTTTAGTTCGATGATGCGCCGAAGAAAAAACGTTTTATCAATCTTGAGCATCACACTGTCTGCACCGTTGCGCCTGTGCCGTGTTTCCAGATGGAATGTTTTGGCTAGACGCGTCGCTTTGGGGTACCATAGCTCCACTATCAACTGCCGCTCAGCACGGCAGCCTTGATGAGCCCTTGCCCTTCTCCTGGGAATTATGATCGGGCATCAATCTGCTGAGTGGCCCGAATCCCAGGAGGGGACTCTATATGCAAAAGGAATACCTGTCCGCCGCGGCGGAGGTGCTCAGCGACCAAGGTGTCGATGAGAACCTCGGCCTGAGCAACGACGAGGCGTCGTCGCGCCTTGCCAAGACAGGCCCTAACAAGCTCGAGGAAGCTGAGAAGACGCCGCTATGGAAGCGTTTCTTTGAGCAGATGGCCGACCCCATGGTCATCATGCTGATCGTTGCCGCCGTTATCAGCGCACTTACGGGCATGGTCAAGGGCGAGCCCGATTTTGCCGACGTCGCCATTATCATGTTCGTCGTTATCGTCAACTCGGTGCTGGGCGTGGTCCAGGAAGCCAAGAGCGAGGAAGCTCTCGAGGCCCTGCAGGAGATGAGCGCGGCACAGTCCAAGGTGCTGCGCGACGGCAAGCTCGTGCACCTGCCGAGCGCCGAGCTCGTGCCCGGCGACGTGATCATGCTCGAGGCGGGCGACTCCGTCCCGGCTGACTGCCGCGTCCTCGAGAGCGCCACGATGAAGATCGAAGAGGCCGCACTGACCGGCGAGTCCGTGCCGGTCGAGAAGCACGCCAACGTGATTGAGCTTGCCGCGGGCACCGACGACGTGCCGCTCGGCGACCGCAAGAACATGTGCTACATGGGCTCCACCGTGGTGTACGGCCGCGGTCGCGCCGTCGTGGTCGGCACCGGCATGGATACCGAGATGGGCAAGATCGCCGGCGCCCTGGCCGAGGCCAAGGAAGAGCTCACGCCGTTGCAGGTGAAGCTCGCCGAGCTCAGCCGCATCCTTACCATTATGGTTGTCGTCATCTGCGTCGTGATCTTTGGCGTCGACATCCTGCGCCACGGCGTGGGCAACGTTCTCACCGACCCGACTGCCCTGCTCGACACCTTTATGGTCGCCGTCTCGCTCGCCGTCGCTGCCATCCCCGAGGGCCTGGTCGCCGTCGTGACCATCGTGCTGTCGCTCGGCGTGACCAAGATGGCCAAGCGCCAGGCGATTATCCGCAAGCTTTCTGCTGTCGAGACGCTCGGCTGCACGCAGACCATCTGCTCGGACAAGACCGGCACGCTTACCCAGAATAAGATGACCGTCGTCAAGCACGAGCTCGCTGCGCCCAAGGAGAAGTTCCTGGCCGGCATGGCGCTGTGCTCCGATGCCCAGTGGGACGAGGAGCTGGGCGAGGCCGTGGGCGAGCCGACCGAGTGCGCGCTCGTCAACGATGCCGGCAAGGCTGGTCTTACTGGCCTGACTGCCGAGCACCCGCGCGTGGGCGAGGCCCCGTTCGACTCGGGCCGTAAGATGATGTCCGTGGTCGTCGAGACCCTGGACGGCGAGTACGAGCAGTACACCAAGGGCGCGCCCGACGTGGTGATTGGCCTGTGCACCCACATCTACGAGGGCGATAAGGTCGTCCCCCTGACCGAGGAGCGTCGCGCCGAGCTCGTGGCAGCCAACAAGGCCATGGCCGACGAGGCCCTGCGCGTGCTGGCGCTGGCGAGCCGTACCTACACCGAGGTTCCCGCCGACTGCAGCCCCGCTGCGCTCGAGCATGACCTGGTCTTCTGCGGCCTGTCCGGCATGATTGACCCGGTCCGTCCCGAGGTGGCCGACGCCATCCGCGAGGCGCACGACGCCGGTATCCGCACCGTCATGATCACGGGCGACCACATCGACACCGCCGTGGCCATCGCCAAGCAGCTGGGCATCGTCGCCGATCGCAGCCAGGCCATCACCGGTGCCGACCTCGATCGCATGAGTGACGAGGAGCTCGACGCGCACATCGAGGACTACGGCGTGTACGCTCGCGTCCAGCCCGAGCACAAGACCCGCATTGTCGAGGCTTGGAAGTCGCGCGACCAGATCGTGGCCATGACGGGCGACGGCGTCAACGACGCCCCGTCCATCAAGCGCGCCGATATCGGCGTGGGCATGGGCATTACCGGCACCGACGTCACCAAGAACGTCGCCGATATGGTGCTCGCCGACGATAACTTCGCCACCATCATCGGTGCCTGCGAAGAGGGCCGTCGCATCTACGACAACATCCGCAAGGTCATCCAGTTCCTGCTTTCGGCCAACCTTGCCGAGGTCTTCTCGGTGTTTATCGCCACGCTTATCGGCTTTACCATCTTCCAGCCGGTGCAGCTGCTGTGGGTGAACCTGGTCACCGACTGTTTCCCCGCGCTCGCGCTGGGCATGGAGGATGCCGAGGGCGACATCATGAAGCGCAAGCCGCGCAACGCCAAGGACGGCGTCTTTGCTGGTCACATGGGTCTGGACTGCGTTGTCCAGGGCCTGATCATCACCGTGCTGGTGCTGGCGAGCTTCTTTGTGGGCGTGTACTTTGACATGGGCTACATCCACATCGCCGATATGATCGCCGGCAATGCCGACGAGGAAGGCGTGATGATGGCGTTCATCACGCTCAACATGGTCGAGATCTTCCACTGCTTCAATATGCGCAGCCGTCGTGCGTCGCTGTTTAGCATGAAGAAGCAGAACAAGTGGCTTTGGGCTTCGGCTGCGCTGGCGCTGGTGCTGACGGTGATCGTAACCGTGCAGCCGACGCTTGCCGAGATGTTCTTTGGCCCCGTGACGCTTGAGTTCAAGGGCGTTGTCGCCGCGCTGGGTCTGGCCTTCCTGATCATTCCGCTGATGGAGATCTACAAGGCGATCATGCGCGCTGTGGAGAAAGAGTAACGTACCTGTCCGGGCCCGCCCCACGCCCTTTCTCCCTCACTGGTCCTCGCGCTTCGCGCTGCGGGATCGTTCGGGAGAAAGGGCTTCCGGGGCGGGCCCTGCGGTATCCTTGCTGGCTTTTCTCCCGTGCGGATGAAAAGGGCTGAGGGAAAGTTTGTGAGCTGGTCGGGCTTTGCCCGGCCAGCTCTTTTTGATTTAAAATACCTGCTCAGTTGTGATTTTGGGTGCTGGGAGGCGTTTGTGGGCAAGGCTAAGGCTAAGGCGAAGAAAAAGACGACGGGGGCGCGGGCTAAGCGCGATCGTCGTCGGAAGCTCGCGACCGAAGCCCCTGCATCTGCTGAGGAGTTGCTGGCGAGTGTACCGGGGCTTGACGCGCTGCAGGATGTTCCGGCGTTCGATAACCTGCCGGTCGATGCGGCTCAGCAGGCTGCATTTGACGACTTTTGCGCGCAGGCCGAGGAGCCCGAGCAGATGCAGCTCGGTGCCGTGGTGCGCCTGGACCGCGGGTTTCCGTTGGTGGCGACTGCCGATGACACGTTTCGTGCCGAGCATGCCGTAGGGTTTGCCAAGTCGCGTGGCGAGGACGAGGTCTTGCTGCCCGCCGTGGGCGACCGCGTGGCGGTTCGTCGTGCTCCCGGGCACGACATGGGCGTCATCGAGTGCGTACTACCGCGCCGTACGAGCTTTGAGCGCTGGCGTGGCCGTGCCCGCGGTGAGCACCAGGTGCTCTGCTCCAACGTTGACAGCGTGCTGATCGTGCAGGCGCTCGGCGCCGGCGAGGTGCTGCTCGATCGCGTGGCGCGCTCACTGGTGCTGGCGCTCGATTGCGATGCCGAGCCGGTGGTGGTGCTCACCAAGGCCGACCGCTGCGAGGCCGATGAGCTCGAGCGCGATCTGGACCGCGTGCGCCGTCTGGTGGGTCCGGTCGTGCGCGTGATCGTGACGTCTTCTGCCGAGGGCCTCGGCTTGGACGAGGTGCGCGCCTGCGTGCCGGCTGGGAGCTGTGCCATGATTTTGGGCGAGTCGGGCGCCGGCAAGTCGACGCTGCTCAACGCGCTGCTGGGCCACGATGCGCTGGCTACTGGCGGCGTGCGCGAGCGTGACGACCAAGGTCGCCACACCACAGTTGCGCGCGTGATGGTGGCGCTGCCGGGCGACGCCGGCGTGATTGCCGATGCCCCGGGCCTGCGCAGCCTGCCGCTTGTGGGACATGAGCGGGGTCTGGCGCGTGCCTTCCCCGAGATCGTCGAGGCGTCGCGTGCGTGCCGGTTTGGCGATTGCACGCACACCCATGAGCCGGGTTGTGCCGTTCGCGAGGCCGAGGACGCGGGGCAGATCGACAGCCTGCGCCTGGAGACGTTCCAAAACCTGGCGTCATCCATGCGCGTGAGTGCCCAAATGCTCGATCCCGATGTTCATCTGTAATTGATTTTTCCTATGACAGCCGTCACCCAACTGCTTGGGAGGCGGCTTTTTTGCTGCCAAAGCGTCTCGAAATATGCGTTTTGCCAACGTTCTGACCAAAACCTTGCCACGAGCTTGACGGGCTGGTCAGCTTTTGGTCAGCAATTGGTTTGACACGTAAAACCAAGATTGCGATTGCGCCGCTTTGTACCCTGGTCGCCCAGACAATGGTGGTACGGGCATTTGCCCGGTGCTACCTTGAGAGGAGCGGCCGTGAACAAGAGCAAGCGCATCGCCATCAGTCTGGTCGCGGGCGTGCTTGCCGCGGCGCTCTGCATGGTCTACGGCTCGTCGATCCGCTCGCAAGCCGAGCAGGCCCAGGCCGAGACGTTGGCAAAATACGGCGGCGAACGCGTTGAGGTGTGCGTCGCGGCGCGCGATATCGATGCGGGTGAGACCCTCGATGAGACTAATGTCATAACTCAGGAATGGCTGGCGAGTCTGTTGCCGCGTGATGCGGCGACCGAGCTGCGTCAGGTGCGCGGCGACGTGACGACCTCGCGCATTCCCAAAAACGCCGTGATTTGCAATGTCTACACCAAGGCCGAGAGCCACAAGCTCGAGGTGCCTAAAGGCAAGGTTGCCGTTTCGGTGGCGGTCGATGCCGAGCACTCGGTCGGCGGCGCCACGGGCGTGGGCAGCTATGTGGACGTGTACGTGCAAAAAGATGGCGTGACCGATCGTTTGTGCGGCGCGTACGTGATCGATACCAGCGAAGATGCCGGCACCACGCGTGAAGGCAAGATCGAATGGGTGACGCTGGCGGCAGACCCCGAAGATGTCAAGGAACTGCTGGGAGCCTCGGGAAAGGGAACGGTCAGCTTGACGATTCCCGCCACGGCGCGCGGCAAAAAGAGCGGAGGCGACGAGTGATGAAGGCGATCTGGCTTGCGTGCTGCGCGTGCGGCGATTACGGGCTGCTACAGCAGGAAGTCGAGGGTCGCGATGTGGGCGCGCAGGTGCTTCGCGTGGGCGACCTGGACGGGCTGGTGTCCATGGCGCGGGCGTTTCCATCGCGCCGCGGTGCCGCCATCATCGCGGCGTCTCTGTTCGATACCGAAGACGTGCGGAAGACCGTTGCGCGCCTGACGGCCGAGGGCCGTGTGAGTCGCGTCGTCGTGTTGATTGAGACACTCGACCCGTCGGATATCGAAGGGCTGTTTCGCGCGGGGGCGACCGAGGTCATCGCTGCGCACAGTTTGTGCGGCAACGGGCGCGCGGGTGAGGGAACGGTTGATTCCGATCGGCGCATGACGATTGAGCCCGATGCTTTTGCTGATAGGGAACCCGGGGCGCCTCGCGCTACAAGAGGCCCGCGTGTTGATGAATATGGAAAAGCGGAAGCCGAGCATGGTCGGCGCCCCCGGGACCCCCTTGCATACGATGACGCTGGAGGGCCGGTACCGTATGGCGATGACGTTCTGGCTGAAGATATGGGATACGTGCACGGCGTAAATCTGGCCGATGAGCTCGACGAGGTCGAGGGTTTTGCCGGGGCTGGCGAGCCGTGTGCCGCTGCGTCTTTGGCTTCGGAACCGCAGCCCGGGCAGCCTGCCATACCGGCTTGGGCTCAGCGCGTGACCGCGGCGGGGGAGACGGGGATGTTGTCGCCCGCGTCCGTGTCGCCGGTTCCTGCACCGTCAGCCCCCGCGCTGTCGGCGGACGCTTCGGTTCCGTCGCGTCGGGCACCGGTCGTCTGCGCCGTTTCGGGTTCGGGCGGTTGCGGCAAGTCGACGATCGTTGCCACCATGGCGCATGCGGCGTCGCTGTTGGGTTTGCGTGCCGCTGTGCTCGACTTGGACCTCATGTTTGGAAACCTATACGATCTGCTGGGTGTCGATGCCCCGCACGATATGGCGACGCTTATCGAGCCGTCGGCGGCGGGCGCACTTGCCGAGCCGGATATCGTGGCCGCATCGATGCGCGTCGCCCCGGGCGTCACGCTCTGGGGACCTGTCGCGGCCCCCGAGAAGGCTGAGCTCATGGCACGTCCGGTGGAGCTATTGCTCGATGTTTTGCGCCGCGAATCCGACGTGGTCTTTGTCGACACCTCGGTCTTTTGGGGCGATGCCGTGGCCGCCGCGGTGGCGGCGAGCGACCGTTGCCTGGTCGTAGGCGATGCGGCGGTATCGTCCGCGACGTCCGCGGCACGCGTTATCGAACTGGCGAGCCGTGTGGGCGTGCCGCGTACGCGCATGAGTGCCGTGTTCAACCGGTTTGGTGCGCGCGGTGCCGACGAGGACGTCGCCATGCGCTTTGAGATCGCCTGCGCACTGAGCTCCAAGATCCGCATCGCCGATGGCGGTCAGGACTTGGCCGCGCTCATGGCATTCGGTCGCGCCGACGAGGCAGTGGGTCAGACGAGCGCTTTTGCGACCAGCGTGCGCGAGGCCACGCGCGAGATGCTCGTGGAGCTGGGCTGCGCCGTCGGTCCCTGGAGCGATATGGTCGCCGACCGCGCGACCCGCACCGAGCGCCCGCGCATCCGTCTTCCCTGGTCGCGTGAGGGTGATTCGCGATGAGTCTGCAGACGAGGATTAAAGCCGCTGGCGCGGCCGCCGCGGCTGCCCCCGTTGATGCGGGACGCCGCCGTGCCGTTAAACGCCGCACCAAGCGTGCGGTGATGGACCGCATGGGCTACGACGAGGTGGCGCGCATCAGTGCCTACGTCGATTCGGCCCTTGCCCGCTCCGAGCTACGTCCGGCGGTGGAAGCGGCGCTCAACGTGGAAGAGCCGACCGACTTGGCGACGCCTGAGCGTGAGACCATCATCGACGAGATCCTAGATGACGTGGTGGGCCTGGGACCGCTGCAGCCGCTCATCGAGGACGACACCGTTACCGAAATCATGATCAACGGCTGTCGTTCTGCTTTTTTTGAGCGCAGTGGCGTTTTGTATCCCATCGAGCACGCGTTTGAGGACGACGAGCAGATCCGTGTGCTCATCGACCGTATCATCTCGCCGCTTGGCCGTCGTATCGACGAGCGTAGCCCCATCGTCAACGCCCGCCTCAAGACGGGCTATCGCGTCAACGCGGTGATTCCACCCGTGGCGATCGACGGGCCAATCCTCACCATCCGTAAGTTCTCGGACCGTATCTGTTCGTTGGACGAGCTTGTGGGGTTGGGGTCACTGCCGCTTTGGTATGCGCAGCTGCTGTCGTGCGCGGTGTCGTTGCGGCAGGACTTGGCGGTTGCGGGAGGCACGGGGTCGGGCAAGACCACGCTGCTCAACGCGCTGTCGTGCGAGATTTCCACCGGCGAGCGCATCGTGACGATCGAGGATTCCGCCGAGCTCAAGTTTGCACATCACCCACACGTTGTTCGTCTGGAGGCGCGTGAGGCGTCAATTGAGGGCGAGGGCGCGGTGACGATTCGCGACCTGGTGACCAATGCTCTGCGTATGCGCCCCGACCGCATCGTCGTGGGCGAGGTGCGCGGTGCCGAGTGCTGCGACATGCTGCAGGCCATGAACACGGGCCACGACGGCTCGCTCACCACGCTCCATGCGGGTACCGAGCAGGAGACCGTGGTTCGCCTGACGCTGCTTGCGCGCTACGGCATCGATTTGCCGAGTGAGCTTATCGAAGAGCAGATCGCTATGGCGCTTGACGGCATCGTGATGTCCGAGCGTCATGCAGATGGCAGGCGCTTTGTGGCCTCATATTCGGGGGTTCACCGCGGCGCGTCGGGCGGTGTTGAGCTCGAACGCTACGTGACGTTCGATGCCGCCGAACGCACCTGGACGCTCGACCGCGAGCCGCCGTTTATTGCGGAGGGCTTGCGGTCGGGAACGCTCACGCAAGAGGAGGTGGACGAATGGAGATCGCTATGCCCCTCGTCGTAGGGGGTTTGGCGGGGCTTTCTGTCGCGACGGCGTGTGGGGCAGAGCCTCGTGTGCCGCGGATGCCGCCGGCGGAGCTGGCGCGCCAGACGCTCGAATCGATGGCGGAGAAGCTACCGCGCGAGTTGGCGGAAAACGATCTGCTGACAAAGATTGCCCGCTCGTGGGCGTCGCTGATCCCCGCAGATCGCCTTGGGCTTGCTATTGAGGATAACGCGGCTCGTTTGGCATTTCTGCTGCTGTCGAGCGGTATCTGCAGCGTTTTGCTGGCCGTTGCGTCGTTGTCGCCCATCGGCTTTGTCTTGGGGCTGGTGGTGCCGTTTGGCGTGGGCGCCGCGCGTGACACCTTCGATCGCCGACGCGAACAGCATGATGTAGAAGAGGCCATGCCCGAGGCATTCACGGCGTTATCCATGTCGCTTGCCTCGGGGCATTCGCTGGCACAGGGCATGCGCTTTGTGGGCGCCCATGCGCAAGAGCCGGTGCATACCGAGTTTTTGCGGGTGGCGGCGGCAATCGATTGCGGTATCTCGGCGACCGACGCACTCGATGACCTACTCGTTCGCATCGATGCCCCCGGCCTTTCGCTTGTCACCTTGGCGCTCAAAGTATCGCAGCGTACCGGGGCTCCGCTTGCCGGCTTGCTGTCCGAGGCGTCGAGCATGGTGGGTGAGCGCATTGAGCTCAAACGCCGTTTGGACGTTAAGACGTCACAGGCGCGTATGTCGGCACACATGGTCGCGGCGATGCCGGCGGGCATGTGCGCGGTACTGGCTTTGCTTTCGGCAGACTTTCGCCGCGGTCTTGCGACGCCGGCTGGTGCGGGCGCCGTGGTGCTGGGACTTGCCCTCAACGTCGTTGCCTTGGTAGTTATCCGGCGCATTATGCGGGTGGAGTTATGAGCGCCCTGGTCGGGCTCGCGGCTTGTCTGTGTGCCCTGAGCGTATTTGCCGCGACAAGTTTGGAGCGTGCGGATGCTCGCAAGATTGCAGAGACATGCAAGCGTGAGGCAGTACTGGTCATTGCTGCGGGCTGCTCGGTGATTGATGCCCTGACCGCGCGAATGAAGGGCGCGATTGGGGCGGGCGGGCCGGCGCGGGTGTCGCTCGGTGAGGTGTCCGAGATGATCGACGTGGTGCGCCTGGGGCTTTCTGCCGGCCTTTCGTTTGACGCGGCGCTCGAGATTTTCTGTGCCAACCGTCGGTCGGTGCTGGCCGTCCGTCTTGAACGAGCCTGCATGGCGTGGCAGGTGGGCGTGGGGACGCGTGAGGCCGAGCTGTTGGCTGCTGCGCGTGATTTGGACGTGAGGGCGCTCGAGACCTTTGCCATCACGGTGGGACAGGCGCTTGCCCTGGGCGCTCCGCTGGCCGAGACGCTGGCTGCTCAAAGTCGCGAGATCCGCGCGGCCCATCGCGCCGCAGTCGAGCGCGAGATCGAGCGCGCACCGGTCAAGTTGCTGATTCCCACCGGCACGCTCATTTTGCCGGCGTTGCTTCTGTCCATATTGGGCCCGCTGCTGGGAGCAGGCGGGATGATGTAGGGAGGAATACATGAACACGATGACCGACATTGCGGGCAAGGCTTGGAGCTGGGCATTTTGCCGGGCAATCCGCGCTCGCCAGCGTGCCAAGGCGCTGTTGCGGGAGGAGAACGCGCAGGGCACTACCGAATACGCCATCTTGGTCGGCGTGCTCGTAGTGATCGCGATTATCGCCATCGTCGCGTTTAAGAGCAAAGTCGAAGAACTATGGAACGCGATCAAAGACGGCATCAACAGCCTGTAGGAGGCAGGCGGCCTGTTGGTTCGCCGCTGGTGCTCGTCTGTTTGCTCGTGGCAATAGCGGTGACGCTTTGGGGGCTGGGTGTTGCGCGACAGCAGCGTCCAGGCGCTACTGCCGATTTGGGATCGGGTTCGGCGGCGGTGTCACAAGCAGAAGGCGCGCAAGATTTGGGCGGTCAGAATGCCGCCGTCACGGCTCGTACCTTTTTGCAGGCGCTCGACGAGCGGGCCGCCAGTGCGACGGAGCCGTCTGCAGACAACGCGATCGCGGTTCGACTCGCATGGTCCGAGGACCGGCCGATGACCGAGGCGGCGGCAGACCTGTTGCGCGCCTACCGTGAGGTGCCCACGGCCCAGCTCGCCCTGAGCGGCTATCTCGATATTAAGGGCAACGTATGGGGCGCCATCGTGCGCGATGGGCGAGGCTGGGTCGACATGGTGACGGTTGCCGCGGATGCCGGCGATACCTCGTGCCGCCTGCGTGTCGTGCGTCTGGTTCCGCAAACAACGAGCTCAAAGGAGGGGTCGTGAAATGCATGATGTCCTGCGTGAGGAATCTGCTCAGTCGACCGTTGAGTACGCCATCGTCACCGTGGCACTGTTATCGATCGTGCTGGCGATTGCGGGGCTTTGGCGTGCTGGCACCGATGGGCGCTTGGCGGCACTGGTCGAGCGGGCAGCGTCTCATGGTGTCGCTCCGTCGTCGGTTATCGATGCCGCGACGGGTGCCAAGGACATCGCTCTGTATTGATATCGCGTGCGAGGATCGGGCGCAGTCTACGGTCGAGGCCGCCTTTTTGCTGCCGACGTTTTTGACGCTTATCTTGCTCGCGTTGCAGCCGGTGTGCCTGCTCTATACGCGCGCGGTCATGGAGTCTGCCGCCGCCGAGACCGCGCGGCTTATGACCACGACGGCGGTTGAGGACGACGATGACCTTAAGGAGTTCACTCGCCGCAGACTTGCCGCGGTGCCCAACGTCTCGATTTTTCATGCCGGCGGGCCGCTGTCGTGGGATATCGAGTTGGGGCGGGCCGGTGCCGGCGGCGTTTCGTCCGTGTCTGTTGCCGGCGAGGTTAAGCCGCTGCCCGTGATCGGTGCATTTGCGCGGGCCATGGGCAGCGCGGGTGAGGGCGGCTATGTCGAGCTCAAGGTCGACGTCTCGTATCGATCGCGTCCCGAATGGCTGGAGGGAGATTATGATTCATGGATTGCTGCATGGGATTAGGCGCTGCCTGCTGCGGGTGACGCAAGGGTTTGCGGCCTGCCGTCGACCAGGCGCTCGCCGCAAGCGGGGCGGCTTTATGGGCCGTGCCGGTATCGACTTGTTTATCGAAGACGGTGCCTATGCCACGCTCTCCTCTGCGGTTGTCATTCTGGTGGTGCTTACGCTGCTGTTTTCGTCGACCGCGGCGATATGGAGCATGTCGCGTGCCGGAGATACCCAGGTGGCGGCCGATAGCGGTGCCCTGGCGGGCGCCAACGTGGTGTCGTCCTATCACACAGCCGCCACGGTGGTGGATGCGAGCATTTTGAGTTTGGGCCTGGCGGGGTTTGCCACGATCGGCACCGGCTTGGTTGCCATTCTCATTCCAGGCGCCGAGGTTGTCGGCAGCGATATCATCGATACGGGAACCCAGATCATTAAAACGCGTAACAAGTTTGCCAAAAGCGCGTCAAAGGGCCTGCAAAAGATTGAGACCGCCTTGCCGTACCTGGTTGCTGCGCGCGCTATGCAGGCAGTATCGGCGCAGGATACCGACGGCGTGACCTATACCGGTACGGCGCTCGCCGTGCCCAGGACATCCGAGTCGGATTTTGTTGCGCTCGAAGGATCCGAGATCTCGACCGATGCCATTAAAGATGCGTCGGAAGATCTGGAGCGCGCGGCCGAGGAGCTACAAAAAGCATCGGAGGAGACGGCGAAGGCCAAAGAGCGCGCCTGGCTAGCGGATTGCGGTGGATCGGATAAAGGTTCGGTCGGCAGCTGTTCGTGTATGTGGGAGCGCGCAAAAAGCCTAACGGATCTCTCCGGTGTTCAAAATCTGCATTACTCATCGAGCATTACGTGGGAGCCTCAAGTTGCTCTTGATCGCTCGAAGGACTACTACCATCGGCGTCTGGCAAATGAGAAGCCCCAAGGCTCGAGTGTCGAGATGAAGGCAGAGTCTGCGGCGCGTAAGGCGTTTTATACCTATGCGAGTGCGGAAGTCGATCGGGCATATATAACCGAGAACGGAGACAGGGTTTCCTCCTATATTCCGCTGCTGCCGCGCAACTCTGATGAGGTTCGGGCGACGGAACTCTATACCGATGCGGTGTGGCCGACGAGCATGAACGATGGCAAGGCGTATCTGCATTACGGGACGACCTGCCCTAACTATAAGAAAGGAACGCCGAGCGGATTTGCTTCGGTTGCCGATTACGATGGACAAGATAAATGCAGCAAATGCCATTTTGGCGTTTCGTCGCTTGGTGCTGTTGCGGCGCCTTCAACCTCTATCGAAAACGGCTTCGAGTATCACTTTGACAAGTTTAAAGACGCCCTGGAGGACTACGTCGACTGTCGCAACAAGGAACTCGAACTCGAGCGTCAGACCGAGGACGAAGCCGACTGTGCGGGCAATGCGTTCGATACCGCCATCAAAGAACTTTCCGGTGAGCGCCCGCGCATCGCCCCGCCCGGTCGCAACGGCGTGGTCGCCTTTGCGGTCTCGGGCGCCATCTCCAGTCCCGACGAGCTCAACTCTTCGTTTAACACGGCAGTTGAGCTTGGCGATCGTGGTGCAATTTCTGCTGCAGTGCTCGCGCCCGATGACGCGACGGCACAAAATAACGTCCTCGCGCGTTTCTTCTCGACGCTGGAGGAGCGTTCGGGCGGCGTTGCCGGCGTGCTCGACGGTGTTATGGATGTTTGGGGCCGCCTGCTTGTGGGGTACGGAGACATCCAGGGTGCGGCCGACGAGCTTATGGGAGAGCTGATCGGTGGCTTGGGAGGGGGTAGCGGCGCGTTGGGCTCCGTCGCGTCCTGGCTCGGTGACACCGTCTCGTCCTCCGTGGCGGCGCTGGGACTCGAACCGTGCGATTTGCGTCTGCGAAAACCGGTGCTGACCGATACCGCCAATGTCATCAAAAGTCCGGGGTCCGATATCGCAGGCATCTCCAAAACTCAAGATACCCTGCGAAAAATCCCCTTGGGCGTGACTGACCCCAAGGCACTTTGCGAGGCCTTGGAATATCACGTCGAGCGCACCATCAGCAGCGCGGTGTTCACGCTTGCGGAGATCCCGCTGCCCGGTGGCCGCTCCATCCCGCTCACTGTCGATGTTGCCACGCTGGTGGGAGCTTTTGGCGGTGGGTCGTAATGGGCATTCGCGCGGGCTTGCGCGAGGAGCGTGCCCAGGCGACGGTCGAGATGGCCGTGGTCACGCCTGTCCTGCTCGTGCTGGCTCTCGTCGCGTACAACGTCATGATCTTTGCAGGCGCGGTCGCGCGCTTCGACCGCGTGGTGCCCGACATCGTGCTTGCGCACGCTGTGGCGCCGGGCGGGGAGGGTGACGAGAGCTCCATTGACGCTTCCGCGACCGTTCAAGCTCAGATTCAGGATGCCATGGAGGGATATGACCTACAGGTCGAGGTCTCGAGCGAGCAAGGCACGGCGTCATCGGATGGTAGTCTGCTCTCTCTTTCTGGCACGTTTAGGACCTATACCTGCACCATGCACTACGAGCCGTGGCCGAGTTTGCTGAGCATCGCCGGCGTTTCCCTGGGGGCGCCGGCCGTGCTCACGCATGAACGTGCGGTGACGGTCGATCCATGGCGTCCGGGGGTGGTCATGTGACCGCGGTCTCGTCCTATATCGCCTACGCGCGGGCGCTCAACAGGTTGGGTTGGACGCCGGCCGAGTTTGTGGTGGCGGAGTCGTTTACCGTGCGTCTGCGCGGCATGCTGGGACGGCGGCCAATTGCCGCCAGCGGACTGCCGCTTGTCATGGCGTTTCCGCGCTGTTCCTCGGTTCACACCTGCTTTATGGCCTATCCCATCGACATTGCCTTTATCGATCGCAGCGGCAATGTCCTCGCATGCTACGAAAACGTACGCCCTTGGCGTATGTGTTCCTGTCCCGGTGCCTGGGCGGCACTCGAACGCCCTTCAATCCTCACCTCGCCCTCCGTCTTTCAACGAGTGCCGGCTTAAGGGACTGAGTGAAAACTTCTTGCGGCCGGCTGATGTCTCTGACGTGCCGATTTATAGAACCGAGGCTATGCTCAAAAACTTTTTTAAAATTCTCGGTTGACCGGAGCGCGTCCTTGGTTATACTAATCAAGCCTTGAAACAAGGCACACCTCAAATGGCTG
>CAUEPS010000013.1 GCA_959019775.1 uncultured Collinsella sp. | reverse complement strand
TGGAATCGGCATCCATGCGAATGATGGCGACGTCGTCGGGCAGCATCTGGTGCAGCGCATCCTCGATCTGCTGCGTGCCCAGCCCCATTTTTGCCAGGTAGCGGCTGCCGCACTTGGGACAGCGACTCGTGGGCGCCGGATAGGGCTGCACGCGCCAGGACGATCCGCAGGTGTGGCACTGCAGCGTGTGCGTGTGCTCGTGGTACGTGAGCGCGGTGGAGCAGTGGTTGCAGGTTGGCACGCAGCCGCATTCACGGCACATAAGAAACGGCGCAAAGCCGCGGCGGTTGTGCAGCAACACGGCCTTTTCGCGACGCTCGACCACACGCTCCAGGCCTTCCATCAGCGGTTTAGAGAACATGGAGCGGCTGCCGTGTGCGAACTCACGGCGCAGATCGGCAATGCGAACCGCAGGCAACACGGCGTGTCCCGGGCGCTCGGGCATCTCGACGCGCGTCCAGGTGGCACCGCCGTACGTGCCGCGGCGGCAGCGGTCGAGGGCCTCGGCAGAAGGCGTGGCCGAGCCCAACACGAGCGGACACCGATAGCGGCGCGCCATCTCGGCAGCCACCTCGCGCGCATGGTAGCGTGGGCTGGAACCCTGCTTGTAGCTGGTCTCGTGCTCCTCGTCGATAATGATGAGGCCCAAGTCGCTGAGCGGGCAAAAGAGCGCCGAGCGGGCGCCCACGACCACGCGGGCCGCACCGCTGGCGACCATATCCCATTGGTCCAGACGTTCGCCAGCAGAAAGACGCGAATGGAACACAGCGACCGTCTCGCCAAAGCGCGAGCGGAAGCGGCCGACGGTCTGGGCCGTCAGCGAAATCTCGGGCACGAGAACGCAGGCCGAACGGCCGGCCGCCAGCACGCGCTCAATCGCCGAAAGGTAGACCTCGGTTTTGCCGGATCCGGTAACGCCATCGACCAGTACCACATCACCGTGAGCGTCCAAGCGTGCGCGCTCAATCTGCGCGAGGGCCTGCTGCTGGCCGTCCGTGAGCGCGACCGGTGCCTTGCCGCTTGCCGAGGATAGCGTGGTCTGCTCGCTGCAGCCACGCCAGGCGCGGCGCTCCTCCACAACCACGACGCCGCGTTTTTCGAGCGCTTTAATGGTCGCCGACATGCTGCTGTAGAGCAGGTTGAGGTCGCGCGTCGTGACCGGGCCGCACTGGAGAGCCTCGATGAGCTGGCGCTGGCGAACGGCGGTCTTGGGCGGCGTGTAGTCGAAACCCTCGGGCGTGAGCATGACCCAGCGGTTTTGGATGGGTTTGACGGCGGGGCGCTCAACGGTCCACACGCCGTCGTTGCCCTTGACCACGCGCGGGCTTCCACCCGGGGGCAAGAACAGGCGCAGGCACTCGGAAAGCGTTGCGACGTACTCGCGACTCATCCAGCGCGCAATGCGTGCAGCCTCAGCGGTAAAGAGCGGCTTGCTGAGGATAGCCTCGATAGGCTTGATGCGCGCGGGATCGAGAGCGTCGTTACCTTGCAGGTCGGCCAGCTCGGGCGCGATGTCGACGATGTATCCAGCGGCCGCACGGTTGCCAAAATGAACCAGAACGGTGGAGCCGATCTGGGCATCGTTGGCGAGCGACCGCGGAATGCCGTAAGCAAACGGCTCGGACAGCGCACGGGTCGGGATGTCGAGGACTACGCTCGCATAGGCGGTGACGGGTTCGGGTGCGGACTCGGGCTGCGCCGTGGCGGCAGCGGGTGCCGGCGCCGCCGGAGTCTCCTCCGGTTCCGGCGAAACAAACAGCGAAAGTTGCTCGGCCAAGGCCCCAGCACCTCCTATCCCATACGTCTACAGAAACAAGAGCCCCGCTCGGGTGAACGGGGCTCGGATACATGCGTTTGCGCAGATGCTACAGCGCCATCGTGCGGGCGCGATCGATGCGCGCCAGGCAGTCGTCGTGGCCGACGAGCGCCATGGTCTCGCCCAGCGGAGGGCTCACCATGTTGCCGCAGACGGCGACGCGCACGGCCTGGAACACCACGCGCTTCTTAAGGTCCATCTGCTCAGGCAGCGGCTCAAGCGCGGCGTCGATGTTGGCAGCCGTCCACTCGTTCACACCCTCGAGCGCGGCCTTGGCGGCATCAAGAATGGCACCCATGCCCTCCTTGGCCAGGCCCTTGTTGACGGATTTCTCGTCATACTCGAGCGTCTCGGCCGTAGCGAAGATGGGAGCGGCGACGGTCACGGCGTCGGCCGGCATCTTGGTGCGCGGCTTGACAATGGCGGCAAGCGCGTCGATCCAATCCTCGCCGTACTCGACATTACCCTCGATGAGACCCGCCTCATGCAGCTCGGGGACCATGATCTCGTCGGCAAACTCAGCATCGGACATGCCGTTGATGTACTCGGCATTGACCCAGTCGAGCTTCTTGGGATCGAAGGTCGCCGGGTTCTTGGAGATGCGGTCGAGCGAGAACTTGCTGGCCAGGACATCGCGCGGGATGATCGTGGTCTCGCCGTCGAGCGACCAGCCGAGCAGCGCCAGGTAGTTGACGAAGGCGTCGGACAGGTAACCGGCG
Source organism: uncultured Collinsella sp. (assembly GCA_959019775.1). Taxonomy (GTDB): domain Bacteria; phylum Actinomycetota; class Coriobacteriia; order Coriobacteriales; family Coriobacteriaceae; genus Collinsella. The sequence goes on along the minus strand of CAUEPS010000013.1, from coordinate 52,735 downwards.
TCGCGGTACTCCTCCACCGAGGTGGCGCCGTGGCGCTTGGAGAGCTTTTTGCCGTCGGCACCCAAGATCATGGAGATGTGGGCGAACGTAGGCACGGGCGCGCCGAGGGCCTCGTAGACCATGACCTGACGCGGGGTGTTGGACAGGTGGTCGTCGCCGCGGATGACGTGGGTAATCTTCATCATGGCGTCGTCGACGACGGTCGCGAAGTTATACGTGGGCGTGCCGTCGGAGCGGAAGATGACGAAGTCGTCGAGCTCCTTGGCGTCGAAGGTCACCTCGCCGTGGACGGCGTCGTGGATGACGACGTCGCCGCGGCCCTCGGGCACCTTGATGCGCAGGACGTAGGACTCGCCGGCCTCGATGCGGCGGCGTGCCTCCTCGGGATCAAGATCGCGGCAGCGGCGCTGATAGCCCTGGAAGGGATCCTTGCGCTCCTGGGCGGCCTTGCGATCGGCGTCGAGCTGCTCCTTGGTGCAGAAGCAGGGATAGGCCTTGCCCTCGTCCCAAAGCTTCTGGGCGGCCTGCTTGTACAGGTCCAGGCGCTCGGTCTGTGCGTAGGGGCCGTAGTCGCCGCCCACCTCGGGACCCTCGTCCCAGTCCAGGCCCAGCCAACGCATGGCGCGCAGAATGATCTGCGTGTTCTCGTCGGTGGAACGGGTGGGGTCGGTGTCGTCGATGCGCAGGATGAACGTGCCACCGTTTGCGCGGGCGAAAGCCCAGTTATAGATAGCGGTGCGGGCGCCGCCGATGTGCAGCTTGCCCGTCGGTGAGGGTGCAAAGCGGACGCGAACGTCTGATGCCATGGATATCTCCTCGATTGCAGGATGGATGTCTAACCGCATCAGTATAAAGCAACAAAGCGACCTCCGCACAAAGGGCACCGACCCACTCATTGGGGACAGACTTAAATGACCAGTCGTTGGGGACGTTCTTAAACGACTAGTCGTTGGGGACACTCTTCGAAGTTGTCTGAAGGGTGTCCCAAGTGCCGCCTAAGGCTGGTCATTTAAGTCTGTCCCCAATGAGTGGGTGCGGAAAGGGTGTGAATGTTGGATTTACGCGCTATGATGTGCCCTTGCATATAGAGCTCGGCGGAATGGTAACGGTCGCCGGGACACGTTTTTGAAAGGACAATCATGTCAGAAGAACTTCGTTCCATCCCACCCCAACACGGGTCCTTTGTATTTACGTCGGAGTCGGTGACCGAAGGTCATCCCGATAAGATCGCTGACCAGATCAGTGACGCCGTCCTCGACGCAATCCTCGCCAAAGAAATAGAGCTCCAGGAGCAGGGCTACATTGCCCCAAACGGCGTGCCCGCCAACGTCGAGAACGTCCGCTGCGCCTGCGAGACCCTTGTGACCACCGGCACCGTCATCGTTGCCGGCGAGATCCGCACCCAGGCCTACGTCGATGTGCAGGAAATTGCCCGTGGCGTTATCCGCCGCATTGGCTACAACCGCGCAAAGTTCGGTTTTGACTGCGATACCTGCGGCGTTATGAGCCTCATCCACGAGCAGTCGCCCGATATCGCCCAGGGCGTCGACGAGTCCTTCGAGACCCAGACCGGCGCCACCACCGACCCGATCGACCTGATCGGCGCCGGCGACCAGGGCATGATGTTTGGCTATGCCTCCAACGAGACCAAGACCCTCATGCCCATGCCGCACTACCTGGCGAGCCGCCTGGCCGAGCGCCTGGCCGCCGTGCGCCACGACGGCACCCTGCCCTACCTGCGTCCCGACGGCAAGACCCAGGTCACGGTGCGCTACGAGGACGGCAAGCCCATCGAGGTCACGACCATCGTCATCTCCACGCAGCACGCCGCCGAGATCGAGGACATGGGCAAGATCAAGGACGACCTCATCGAGCACGTCATCACCCCCGTCATGGCCGCCGAGAACATGCCGTGGGACAACGCCGACATCTATGTGAACCCCACCGGTCGCTTTGTCGTTGGCGGACCCATGGGCGACACGGGCCTCACCGGCCGCAAGATCATCGTCGACACCTACGGCGGTTACGGCCGTCACGGCGGCGGCGCCTTTAGCGGCAAGGACTGCACCAAGGTTGACCGCTCCGCCGCATACGCCGCGCGCTGGGTCGCCAAGAACGTGGTAGCCGCCGGACTGGCCGACCGCTGCGAGGTCGAGCTGGCCTACGCCATCGGCGTGTCCAAGCCGCTGTCTATCATGGTCGACACCTTCGGCTCCGCGCATGTTGCCGAGGACAAGATCGTCGAGGCCGTCGAGAAGACCTTCGACCTGCGCCCGGGCGCCATCATCCGCGACCTGGACCTGCGCCGACCGATTTACGAGAAGACGGCAGCCTACGGCCACTTCGGCCGCGAAGACGCCGACTTCACCTGGGAGAAGACCGACCGAGTAGAAGAACTCAAAGCAGCCTGCGGCCTGTAAGCTAGCGGCAAAAGCTGCAGCCAAATAAAAACGCACCAAAAGAAGTACCGGCCCCAACCGGTGCTTCTTTTTTATTTAAAGGTGGTGAAGATGAGCCGACCTGGGACACGGAATAGGTCACAGGCCGATAAATTTTGCAGCAGAGCGACTCCAACCATGTATCCTAAGTTCCGAGGGCTTTAGTATTTGGTCGATCGCGAGTTCCGCACGAGCCGGAGAGCACTTAATGTGCTCTCCGTGCGAGCAGGACTGTCCGAGCAGGCGACCAAATACTAAAGCCCTCGGAACGGCGGGACAAAGTATGCCCCGCCCCTCGGGACGACGGGATAGAACAGGAGCGCATATGACAGGCAAGCCGCAAACACTAGCTACGACCTCGGCATTCGAGATCTTGGGCCCCGTCATGGTTGGCCCCAGCTCATCGCACACCGCCGGCGCCCTGCGTTGCGCCCAGGTGGCCGCCAGCCTGCTCGAGGGCCGCATCACCAAGGTCACCTTTGGCCTGTGGAACTCCTTCGCCCACACCTACCGCGGCCACGGCACCGACCGCGCGCTCGTCGCGGGCATCCTGGGGCTCGACACCGACGACGAGAATATCAAGCAGGCCTTCGACCTCGCACGCGAGCAGGGCCTCGAATATCACTTTGACATCAAGGGCGACGACGCCTCCATCCACCCTAACACCGTCGACATCGAGATGGTTGACGACACGGGCGCCACGGCCCAGGTCCGCGGCGAGAGCCTGGGCGGCGGCAAGATGCGCATCAGCCGCATTAACGGCGTCGGCGTCGATATCTCGGGCATGTATTCCACGCTCTTCGTGGCGCACCAGGACGTTCCCGGCGTGCTCGCCGCGCTTACGAACCTACTTGCCTACGCACACGTGAACATCGCCTTCTGCCGCACCTACCGCACCGAGGTGGGCGGCCAGGCCTACTCCGTCTTTGAGACCGACGGCACACCCGACGACACCGTCATCCCCATGCTGCGCAAACTCGACAACGTCGGATACGCCACCTTTATTGAGCTCCCCGGCTCGGCATCATCGCTCTCCCCCGGCGTCTCGGCCAAGGAGGTCTTCGACGACGGCGAGCAACTGCTCGACGCGTGCGAGGAGCTGGGACTCAGCATCGGCGCCGTCATGGCCGTGCGCGAGGGGCGCCTTACCGGCGAGGCGCACGCCGTCGCCGCCATGCGCCGCGTGCTCGACGTCATGCGCGAGGAGACCACGGCCCCCATCGCCAATCCGCAGCGCTCACTCGGCGGGCTTATCGGCGGCGAGGCTAAGCTCGTCGATGCCACCGGCCGCAACGACCTGAGCTCCAGTTTAATGGGCGCCGTACAGACCGAAGCCGTGGCCCGCGCCATGGCCGTGCTCGAGCGCTCCGCCACCATGGGCGTGATCGTCGCCGCCCCCACTGCAGGCTCCGCGGGCGTCGTGCCCGGCTGCGTGCTGGCGCTGGCCGACCACCTGCAGCTCGATGACGAGCAGGTCATGGATGCCCTCTACTGCGCCGCCGCCATCGGCCTCAACCTCACAACGAGCGCTTGCGTCGCCGGCGCCGAGGGCGGCTGCCAGGCCGAGGTGGGAAGTGCCGCCGCCATGGCCGCCGCCGCGCTGGTGCAGATGCTCGGCGGCACCCCCGAGCAGGCACTCGACGCCAGCTCCATCGCGCTGAGTAATCTGCTGGGCCTCGTTTGCGACCCCGTGGGCGGACTCGTGGAGGTGCCGTGCCAAAACCGCAATGCCATCGGCGTGGCCGCGGCCTTCAGCTCGGCCCAGCTCGCGCTCGCCGGCATCAAAAGCCTGGTGCCGTTTGACCAGATGGCGCATGTGATGCTCTCGGTGGGCCATGCCCTGCCGGCAACCCTGCGAGAGACGGCCAAGGGTGGCATCGCTCAAGCCCCGGCCGCGCTTTCTGCCTGCGCCAAATGCGGCATATGCGGATAGGCAGACTTCTCCAAACTGATACTGTTTCCGAACCACAAACAACAGGCTAATCGCTATAATGCAAGCCCAGTTAAAACACGATGAGCCGCAAGGCGAAACTCGAAGGAAATATATACGATGTCGCAAATCGACCGCAGCAGCATGATTCCCGATCCGCAACAGCCCAGTAGGCATACGGGCGGCGTCCAATCGCCGCGCCCCATCGCGCCGGCTCACACCCAACAACACGGACCGGCCAATGCCTCTCAGCGCCCGAATCAGCGTCAATATCAGCAGCGTCCCGCACATGGTGCCGCCCCCAAGCAGGGCCCTTCGCACACTCGCGCGGCAAACAATCGCGGGCCCGCGGACAAGCGCACCAACAAAAGCAGCAAGTCGGGCGGAAAGACGGCCCTCTTTGTCGTCCTCGGCCTCGTCGCGATCGTCTACATCGTAGGCGTCGTGGCGTTCTCGCAAGTCGCTTACCCCAACACTACCATCGCCGGCGTCGACATCTCGCTCTCTAACGCATCTTCGGCAGCCACCAAGGTCAACTCGGCATGGAAGCACTACAAGCTCACCGTGTCGGACGACAGCTTTAGCTGGACCTACCAGCCCGAGTCCGACGAGCCCATCGTCGATGGCGAGGAAGCCGCCCACGAGATAATCAGCAAAAACGAGCCGCTGCTGTGGCCATCGCGCCTTATCGAGTCGCTCGGCGGCAAAACCGTTAGCGCCACTAAGAACGCCTCGGTCGACTTGGACCAGGACGTCGACCTGTCCATGCTCTCCGATGCCTTTGACCAAAAGCAGTTTGAGGAGGACCTGGGCAGCGCCATCGACGAGTTCAACGAGGGCCGCTCGGGCACCTTCGAGGCCGCCAGCTCCTATGACGAGAAGGCCGGCAAGTTCACCGTTGAGAAGGCCCGTTCCAACGAGAAGCTCAACCGCGAGCATGTCATCAAATATGCCGAGATCGAGCTCGCGTCGCTCGCCGAGAACGTCGATATCACCAAGATCGGCAACGACGCCTACGAACCGCTCAACGGCACCCTCACCAACGACCAGATTCAGGCTGCATGCGATGCCGCCAACAACTTCCTGGGCGTCAACGTGACCCTTAAGCTCAACGGCAATGACGCCGGCAAGGTGGACGGCGGCTCGGTGCTGCAGTGGATCAGCTTTGCCGATCCGGCCAACCCCACGCTCGATACGTCGCAGATCAGCAGCTGGGCCGCCGAGCTCGCCAACGGCTTTAACACCGTGGGCTCCACCCGCTGGTGGACACGCGCCGACGGTAAGGAGTGCGCTGTCGAGGGCGGCGACTTTGGCTGGTCCATCGACAGCGACACGCTCGCCAAGCAGGTCGAGGACGCTATCAATAACAAGCAGACCGGCGATATCGAGATTTCGTACTCCAAGAAGGCCGACACGTTTACCGCCAAGGGCGAGCCCGATTGGAAGGCCTATATCGACGTCGACCTGACCGAGCAGCACGCGCGCTACTACGACGAGAACGGCAATATCGTTTGGGAGGCCAACTTTATTTCCGGCAAACCGGGCGAAGACGCCACCCCCGAGGGCGTGTGGCAGATCAACAGCAACGACGGTGCAAGCAAGCTCATCGGTGCCAAAGACCCCGCGACCGGAAAGCCCAAATACGAGAGTCCGGTCAGCTACTGGATGCCGTTCGAGGGCAATATGGTCGGCTTCCACGACGCTACCTGGCAAAACGATTCGAGTTTCGATAATGCCGAATCGTACAAATGGTGCGGAAGCCACGGCTGCATCAACCTGCGCCTAGCTGATGCCAAGGCGCTCCACGACTGCATCAGCGTCGGTCTGTGCGTGGTCGTGCACTCGTAGTAAAACACGCCTTCGCACAACGGGAAACTGACGCTCCAATCTAACAGTTCCGATAGATACCGCAATATGCGCCCGCCTCTCGCGACGGGCGCATATACTTATCGAGGAACTTTCTATAAAGGAGACGCCATGTCGAATGTCCCCACCATCACCCCGGGTCCGAATGATACCGAGCATGCGCCCGAGGGTGCCACCGAAACGCTTCCCCTCATAGCAAACGTGCACGCCACGCAGCAAAACGGCAGCACAAGCGATACAACCGAGATTTCTGACGAAGAGGCCTACGCCAAGCTCAAGACGAAGCGTGCCGAGCGTCGGCGCAAAAAGCTCATCCGACGCGGCATTGCGGCCGGCGTCGTGGCCGCCATTGTGCTCATCGCCGTTGTCGTGACCTTCGTCATCAACGCACGGCCTGCAGGTACCGACGGGCCGGTGACCGACATGGTCACCGAGGGCACGTTTACGACCACCGTCGAGGCTAAAGGCCAGCTCAAGCCCATCTCGGCTTCGGTGGTCTCCCCTTCTGTTGACGGCACGGTGGCATCGATCAACGTGCAAGCCGGCCAGTCCGTCAACGAGGGTGACGTGCTCATGACCATTAAAAACGACGAGCTCGATCGCAACGTAGCCGAGGCGCAACGCGCGGTGACAGCCGCACAGGAAGACCTCGCCAACGCGCAGAAAGCGGTAGCTGCCGCCCAAGCCGCTCCGGCGACTGACACAGATGCGGCAGGCGCGAGTGGCGCCAGCGGCACCGCTGACACGAGTGCCGTCTCGAGCGCCCAACGCAACCTGGCCTCGGCCCAGGCGAACCTGGACCAAGCCAACGCCAAAGCTGCCGAGCGCACCGTGACCGCGCCCAGCTCGGGCAGCATCGTCGAGCTCAACGCCAAAGTCGGCGCCACGGTGACGGGCGGCATGATTATGGGCGAAGGCGATACGAACGGCGGCAAGCAGTGCATGCAGATCGCCGACCTCTCCAAGATGAAGGTCACCGTTCTGGTGGGTGAAAAGGATATCGCCAAGATCGCCGTGGGCCAGAGCGCCAATGTTACCTATCCGGCCTTTCCCGATATCGTGAGCCAGGGAACGGTCACCGCCATCGCATCGGTTGCAAACTCCGACGCTAACGGCGGCGGCAGCGTGACCTTTAACGTCGACATCCTCATCGAAGCACCCGACGCGCGCCTCAAGCCGGGCATGACCGCCGAAGTCTCGGTGGTGACCGAAAAGCTCGATGACGTAGTGATGGTGCCGACCATGGCGCTCATGACCGAGGATGGCGAGCACTATTACGTCAACGTGGCAACCGACGGCGAAGGCAAACAAACCCGACGCGTCAAGGTGACCGTCGTGACGCAAAACGATAACGATGCCGTGGTCGGAAAGACGCAGGTCAAGCGCGATGACCAGGGCAACGAGATTAACGCGGACGTGCCGGTCACCAAACTGCGCGACGGCGACACCCTCATCGTGGATACCGGCGCAGGCATGACGGCCGACGGTGGCGACTCTGGCAGCATGTCTGCCGACGAGGGCATGTAATGCGTCCCGTCATCGACATCCGCAACGTGCATCGCATTTTTGAGAGCGAAGCCGGCTGCGCCCATATCCTGCATAACGTGAGCCTGGCCGTGAATCCCGGCGAGTTCGTGGCCATTACCGGCCCTTCGGGCTCGGGCAAGTCAACGCTCATGAACATCCTGGGCTGCCTGGACAAGCCGACGGCAGGCGATTATTACCTACAGGGCCTCAACGTGGCGGAGCTCGACGATGACGAGCTCACCGAAGTCCGCGCCCTGAGCATCGGATTTGTCTTTCAGAGCTTTAACCTGCTGCCGCGCCTATCGGTCATCGAAAACGTCATGCTGCCGCTGTCGTACACCAACGTGCCGCGGGCTCAGCGTGAGATGCGCGCCGTCCATGCGCTGCAAGCCGTCACGCTGCCGGTCGACCACTGGGACCACCGCATCTCCGAGCTCTCGGGCGGACAGATGCAGAGGGTTGCCATCGCGCGCGCCCTCGTCAACGACCCGCCCATCATCCTGGCTGACGAGCCGACGGGAAATCTGGACTCCGCCACCGGAGCACTCGTGATGGAGACCTTCCACAAACTCCAAGAACGCGGCAAGACCATCGTGCTCATCACGCATGATCCCGGTATCGCCGCCGAGGCAGACCGTGCCGTAACCATTCGCGACGGCCGGATCCACGACGGCGCATACATCGCGCACACGCCGCAGACCCTGCGCGGCGCCATTGATGACCTGCCCATGATTTCCGCACACGCCAATCCGACGAAAGGAGTGAAGGCATGAGCACGCGCGACCTTATCCAAGAAGCCCTTCACTCCCTCGAGGCCAACAAGGGACGCAGCCTACTCACCATCCTGGGCATTGTTATCGGCATTGCCTCCGTCATTGCCATGACCTCACTTATCGGCGGTATCCAAAACAGCCTGGTCAACAGCCTGGGCCTCAACGCCACGCGCATGGTGCAGATTTATTCGTCGCAAGAGCTCACCGAGTCGGACGTCGAGAAGCTTCGCAAGATGGTGCCGCAGATCGAGCAGATTGGCATCGTGGACAGCGCCTATACCGAGTACAAGGCCGGTGACAAAAGCTATACCGTCATGGCGCAGGGCGTCGATAGCGACATGCTCGACGCGGTGGGCGCCAGCAAGCTTGTCGCGGGACGCACCTACACCCAGGCCGAGTCCCAATCTGGCGCACGCGTGGCGCTCATCAGCCGTGGCGGCGCTGATCAGCTGTACGGCAACGAGCAGGACGCGCTCGGCAAGACCATCAAGGTGTCGAACGGCGAGGTGCAGATTGTCGGCGTTATCGACGGCGGCAGCGACTCCATGGGCTCGCTCACGCTATACATGCCGCGCGAGACCATCTCGGGTCTTTTTGGCGACGAGAACCCGTCGTTTCCCAGCGTAACGGCGCTCGCCGCCGAGGGCACGGAAATGGATGAGCTGTGCAAGACGATTGAATCCAAGGTGCGCAGCATGAAGGGCATCGCGGACGACGACGAGTATGACAGCGTTTCGGCGACCTCAATGAAAAGCGCCATCGACGCCCTCAATTCCTTTATGGGCGCGTTTTCGCTCATCCTGGGCGCCGTTGCCAGCATTTCGCTGCTCGTGGGCGGTATCGGCATCATGAACATGATGCTCACCAATGTGACCGAGCGTATCCGCGAGATTGGCATTCGCCGCGCCCTGGGCGCAAGCCGACGCGATATCACGGCCCAGTTTTTGGCCGAATCCTCGGCGCTGTGCATCACCGGCGGCCTGCTGGGTGTTTTGATTGGCTACCTACTTGCCTGGGGTCTAGCGATGTTCGCCGAGAGCTCTGGCGTGCTTGGCGAGCTCGGTGCCAGCGGTACCATTACGCCGAGTTTTTCGATCGCCACGGTGCTGCTGGCCTTTGCGGTCTCCGTCGGCATCGGCGTCATCTTCGGATTCTATCCCGCCCGCCGGGCAGCAAAACTCGACCCCGTGGAGTGCCTACGCTACCAGTAATGCAATCCCCCAAAGTTGCGGTGAAATAGGGAGTGTTTAGGCCGATAGAAGGCCTATTCAGTCCCTATTTCACCGCAACTCAGGGGGGGGCGCTAGTGCTATTCGAAACGAGATTCCAGGCTCGATAGTCCGTTCAATGTCAGATTGTTAGCGACCTCCGAGATGCGCTCGATGGGCACCGAGCCATCGGAGAGCGCCCACGTGCGGTAAATGCCGATAATGCCCGAAAGCAAAAACGCCAGATAATAGTCGAACATCTCGTCCTTGAGGCCGTGGGGCAGCAAGTCGCGCTCGGCAATCTCGTGCTCGAGCGGCACGCGCAAACGCGTCATAAAATCGTCGAGCGGGATGTTTTCAATCAACTGGCGATTGAGCACGAGGTTATTGCAAAGCGCCTCGTTGATGGTCTTAAAAAACGTTGCCGCCGCTCCGAGGGCACGTTCGTTCGTGTCGCCGTCCATGGAAGCAAGCGTTTTCTCGACCGAGTCGGCAATCATCTCCACCACATCAACGGCGATGGCATCGAGCAGGCCGTCAACCGTACCGAAGTGTACGTAAAAGGTCTTGCGGTCGACATTTGCCTCACGCGCGATGGCACTCACCGTAATGTCGGCAAGCGGCTTATCCATCAACAGGCGCTCAAACGCAGAAAGGATGGCATTGCGGCTGCGAACGATGCGGCGGTCGAGGCGCGGTTTGCTGGTGGCCATGGACGTGTCCCTTCAGAATGCAGGCATTCATCAACAGATGAGAGTTAATCTACGTAAGAGGATTATCCCCCATCCGGCACAAAAATGCCCGGCAACATGAAGAACGCACGACCAACTGTTACGCCTTAGGGAGTTTCTTTTTGTTCAAAGCAGCCGGGGACACACGGATACCGTCGCCCGTCTGGCGCACATAAGCCTTATGCGCCGGTTTGGCGGCCCCAGAAGCCTTCTGAACATGCTGATTAGGATCCACGGTAACCGCATGCACAGGATGGGGCTTTACAGGCTTAGAGGACGTCTGAGGCGTTCGTCCGAGCTTGCGCATCACGCGATCCCAGCGTGCATGGATGCTCTCGTTGTGAGCGCTCTTAAGGCCCAGCAGGGGCGCGGCCAAAATAGTCGGCGCGATAAACGTAATGAGGCGCCACAGCAGATAACCGGCGGTCGACGCCGATCCAAAGAAATGACCCAGGAACAGCGCGAAGCCACCCTCGGCACCGCCGGTGCCACCGGGCAGGGGAACAGCAGAGCTCAGGAGCTGAACAAAGGCGCTCGCGGCCATGACCGAGAAAAAATCGACTTCGTGGTGGCCAAAGGCAAGCATCAGGAAATACGGCACGAGGTAGAAAAACGCGAGCTGCAACATGGTGATGACCACCGTGAGCAGCATGGACGAAAAGTGACCGGCCGAAAGCTTGAACTTCTCGGAGAACGAGTAGATTTCGCCGTCGACAAACGTACGCCAGCCCTCGATCTTGGTGGCCGAGACGCCCATTCGCTCGAGCCAATTGATGATGCAGTGCGCGACGCGCGTGACGGTCTTGGGCATGAGCGCGACGGCAAAGATGCCAAGCAGAATGCAGCAGTGACCGCCAAAGCTAAAGACGCACAGCAGCGTCATATCGCCATAGCGCTCGGCGAAAAACGGCATGCGGGCAAGCAGCAGAATGGCGCCCCAGGCAACGAGGCCAAACTGATACACGATAAAGCGCGTGAACTGCGTGGCACCGGCCTCGCCGACGTTTTGGCCTGCCTTGGTCAGGCGGTAGATCTGGGCAGGCGTGGAACCCATCATCATGGGCGTCAGGTTGCCAAAGAAGATACCGCTCGCCTCGACAGAGATCAGGTCGCGAATGCCGACGGGCGAATTGGGATCGAGCCAGACGGCGATCGCATAGGCAACGATGCCAAAGAACAGGTACAGGAACATGCAAAAGCATGCAGCAACGAGCCACGGGGCTTGGACGCTCGACATGGCGGCCCAGAACTGTCCCATCTGACCGGTCACGACCAGATAGACGATATAGCCAACCAGCACGACGCCGATAAAAATGGCACCGCGACGTGCACCCTTGTTGTCATCGCCGCCCGAGGCCTCAACCTCGACCTGGGGCTTAGATGTATGCTGAGAGGACTCCTTCATGAGGCTCCTTCTGACCGTCCAAATATCTTGCATATTGTACCCGCAAGGGCCACAAGCAGAACGTAAAGCTATGGGCCAAATGGGAGTTGCAGATGGGTTGCTCGGAAATAAAAAACCCGAACTTCCGTGGGAAGTCCGGGTCTCTAATTCATGGTAGCCCGTACCAGATTCGAACTGGTGATCTCCGCCTTGAGAGGGCGGCGTCCTAAACCGCTAGACGAACGGGCCATAAGCCTCAGCAGAAAAGAAGTGGTAGCCCGTACCAGATTCGAACTGGTGATCTCCGCCTTGAGAGGGCGGCGTCCTAAACCGCTAGACGAACGGGCCACATGACATCTGCACTGCCGTGCTGCGAGGAAATATATTACGGGACAAAAAACGCAAGCGCAAGAAGAAATTCCAAATTGCCGAAAAATTGTCGGCAGGTTATGGAACGCGCAGGTCAGACGGGTAGTTAATTTGGGACGGGGCTATTTTAACTACCTCTGCCAAAATCCCCGTCCCAGAATAATCATCTCTAGAAGGCTACCCCAGGTTGAGGTGGGCCAGGAGGGCTTCACGTTCGTTGGGAATGTTGTCTTCGATTACGGCGTCGAGGGCGGTGTTGAGTAGATTGCCCAACTCCGGCCCGGGCTTGACGCCGGCGCGAATCAAGTCGCCACCATTGATAGCAAGCATCTTGAGCGTATAGGGCTCCCCCGCCGCCAGCAACTCGCGTGCCAGAGCGCGCATCTCCTCGATCGTCTCGACGTAATAGAAGCACGAGGGCGCCTTGCCGAGCGTGTCGGCACGCTTAAGGTCCATGAGCTCGTCCATCAGACGCGGCGTATCGACACCCTCGCCCGAAAGCGCGCGCATCATATTGAGCAGGCAGGATCGCTCGGGACGCAGCGGCTTGTCATGGTATTTGATCAGCAGGCACACATCGCGCACCAAATCGTGCGAGAGCGCCAGGCGATCCATGATGACACGCGCTTTCGTGGCGCCGAGCTCGGGATGACCGTAGAAGTGGCCGCTGCCCGCATGGTCGACCGTAAAGCAATCGGGCTTGGAAACGTCGTGCAAAAACGCCGCCCACATAAGACTCGACGAGGGCGCAACACCATCGCACAGTGCCAGCTCCCCTGCCACCGTCAGCACGCGGGCGATATGCTCGTAGACGTTAAACGCGTGATAGACACTGCACTGATCAAACCCGCGAGCAGGCGCGAGCTCGGGCACGGCGGCGCAAATAAGCTCGGGGTAGCGCAGCATCGCGTCTCCCCCATGACCGGTCGAAAGAATGCCTTCGAGCTCAATGCCCACGCGCTCGCGTGCCACGGCATCGAGAAGCGGCGCGCACTCGGCAAGTGCCTGTTTGGTCGCGGGTTCAATCATAAAGTCCAGACGGCAGGCAAAACGCACTGCGCGCAGCATGCGAAGCGCGTCCTCGTTAAAACGACGCTTGGGATCTCCAACGGCGCGGATAAGCTTGCGCTTCAGGTCGCCCTGGCCATCGTAGCGGTCGACAAGACCGCGCTGAGGATGCCAGGCCATAGCGTTAACGGTAAAGTCGCGACGCGCCAGATCGTCCTCAAGCGACGCCGCACGCTCCACACTCTGGGGATGGCGACCATCGGTGTAAAAGCCGTCCAGGCGGTAGGTGGTGACCTCAATGCGCTCGCCATCGCAAATAGCCGTGATGCCACCGAATTTAATGCCCGATTCAACCACGGCAATATCAGCCGCCTCGAGCGCCGCTTTGGACTCCTGCCACAGGCCGCTGCAGCACATGTCAACATCGTGGCTGGGACGCCCCATCAGGGCATCACGTACCCAACCGCCTACGTACCAAGCCTCAAGTCCGGCTGCCTCGAGCGCGCGCAGGACACGGATGGAGGCATCGGTCGGCTGCGTACCGTTGAGCGAAACATTGCACATGCCTATGGCCTCCTGCGACTATCAAATTGGCTATCGATTGCATCTGCAAGAAGTCTAGCAAGAAACAGCCTCTACTGCACACGCAAGTCCGATAAACAAAAACGCATCCGTCCTGATCTAAGACGGATGCGAATTAGTCGAACTATTCAGGCGAGGTGCCGAAACTAGCAGACCTGACGAACTTCGATGTGCTTCTTATATTCGTCCACCTTGGCAAAATCGCCCAGACCCGGGCACTCGACCACGTTGGCGCCGGTGGCCATCGAGAGGCGCAGGGCGTCCTCGACGCGCTCGGGGGCGTCGTGCCACACAGATAGGAAGGCAGCGAGCGAGGAATCGCCGGCGCAGACAGTCGACAGCAGCTTAACCTCAAAGGTTCGGTTGGCAAACCAGATGTGCTCGCCGTTGGAGAAGTACGCGCCATCGCCACCGAGGGTCAGCAGCACATTCTTGGCGCCCTTGGCGTGCAGCTCGGCCATAGCGCCCTTAACGGACTCGTCGTCGCCACCGCTCACCTTGATGCCAAAGATGTCGAGCAGCTCGTCATCGTTGGGCTTAATGAGCAACGGCTCCATGGCAATGAGGTCGGCCAGCTGATGGCTCGAGATATCAAGCACGAACTCGGCGCCTTTCGACTTCACGCGACGCAGGACCTCGGCCAGGAAACCCTCGGAAGTGTTGGGGGGCAGCGAGCCGCTGATAACCAGGCAGGTCATGTCGTCGAGCGAATCAATAAGCTCAAACATTTCCTGCTCGTTGGCCTCGTTAATGGCGGCACCGGCATTAACCATGTTGTACTCGGTGTCGGGACCGGCGTTGAGGAACACGTTGACACGCGTGATGCCGTCAGTCCACACGGGCTTGACGGGCACGCCCAGGGCCTCGGCGCCCTTGACAATAAACTCGCCCGAGAAGCCGGCGAAGAAGCCCAGGATTGTGGTGTCGACGCCGTAGTGGTCGAGCGTAAAAGAGACGTTGAGACCCTTGCCGTTGGGGGTGTAGACCGCGTTACGGGTGCGTGTAACGGTATTGGCGGAAAGGCCGTCGCAGGCGATGTTGTAGTCAATAGCGGGGTTTGCAGTGAGCGTGTAAATCATGAATGTTCCTTTCACGAAGCAACGTGTTAATGAAAGTATATTCCACGCTTCGGCAAAAGGCTACAACAACTCGGCGAACGGTGTGGAAGCGGTGAAGGACGGCGGACGACCCACTCCCCTTCAACAAAAAAACGGCGCCCCGGACAAACCGGAACGCCGTATGCGCACAGAATATGTCGCGTTTCGATTACTTACGATCGAGCTTGCGGACGGCAACGCGCTTGCTGTACTCGTCGACGTGACCGAAGTCGCCGATGCCGACGGACTCGGCAACGTTGGCGCCGGTGGCCATAGCGAGCTTCATGGCCTCCTCGACGTTGTCACGATCCCTGTACCACTTGTGCAGGAACGCAGCGAGGGTGCAGTCGCCGGCGCAGACGGAAGAGACCAGCTTGATGTTGAACTCACGCTTGGCATACCAGATGTCCTCGCCATTGGAGAAGTAGGCGTCGCCACGGCTACCGCGGGTGAGCAGCACGTTCTGAACGCCGGCGTCGTGAGCCAGCTTCATGGCAACGCGGACCTCGTCGTCGGTGTCGACCGGCACGCCGAAGATGGCCTTCATCTCGTGATGGTTCGGCTTGATGAGCAGCGGCTTCTTGTGAGCGAGCTCCTTGAGCTTGTCGGAGGACAGGTCAAGGACGACGTCGGCGCCACGGGCCTGAGCATGCTCCATGACCTGAGCCAGGAAGTCGGGCGTGGCTTTGGGAGGCACGGAACCAGAGACGATCAGGCACTCAAGGTCGCCCGCGGTGTCCAGGATGTTGTAAAGCTCCTTCTGGTGCTCCGGCGTAATCGGGGCGCCGGGGTTAAGGATGCCGTACTCGTGCTGGCCATCGTTGACGTAGGTGTTGATGCGCGTGATACCGTCGGTCCAGACCGGGCGGCACAGGCAACCCAGGTTCATGACCTCCTCGACGATGAACTTGCCCGTGAAGCCGGCGAAGAAGCCGAGCGCGACGGTGTCGACGCCCATCTTCTTAAAGGCGAAGGACACATCGAGGCCCTTGCCGTTGGCCGTGTAGCTGGCCGAGCCGGTGCGGACGTTCTCGTCGGGCTCGAGCGGAGAGCTCGAGACCGTCATGTCGACAGCCGGGTTAGCGGTTAGCGTGTAGAACATTTACAGTACCCCCTGTATATGTGAGGGCCGCGTGATTGGCCCATTCCAACCACGCGGTTACCTCTGATACCAAATTAACGAGCTGCGGACTCGAGCAGCGCCTTGACCTCGGCGGCAGTGTTGCAGGCGAGCGCCTTCTCGGCGAGCTCGTCGCACTCGGCCTTGGTCCACTGGCTGATGGTCTTGCGGGCGCGCAGGATGGACGGAGCGCTCATCGAGAACTCCTCCAGGCCCCAGCTGATCAGCAGCGGCTCAAGCAGCGGATCGGCAGCGGCCTCGCCGCACATACCGACCATGATACCGGCCTTCACGCCGCTCTCGATGATGTTCTTGAGCGAGCGGAGCACGGCGGGATAGTACACCTGGTACAGGTTGGAGATGGTGTCGTTGCCACGGTCGGCGCACATGGTGTAGCCGATCAGGTCGTTGGTGCCGATGGAGAAGAAGTCGGCGACCTCGGCCAGGCGATCAGCGAGCAGCGAAGCGGCAGGCGTCTCAACCATGATGCCGACCTCGATGTTCTCGTTGAACTTGCGACCCTCTTCGGTCAGCTCGGCCTTGCACTGCTCGACGAGCTCCTTGACAGCCACGACCTCCTCGACGCAGGTGACGAGCGGGATCATGATCTTGACGTCACCGAAGGCGCTGGCGCGCAGCAGAGCACGGAGCTGGACCTTGTACTGGTCGGGGTTGGCGAGGCAGTAACGCACGGCGCGGAAGCCCATGAAGGGGTTGTCTTCCTTGACCATGTGCAGGTACGGGATCTCCTTGTCGCCACCCACATCGAGCGTGCGGATGATGACCGGAGCACCCTTGAGCGCGCTGGCGACCTTGCGGTAGGCGTTGAACTGCTCCTCCTCGGAAGGAAGCTCGGCAGAGTCCATGAACAGGAACTCGGAGCGGAACAGACCGATAGCCTCGGCATCGTGATCGAGCGCATTGGGCACGTCATCGGGGTTACCGATGTTGCAGGCGATGATCTTCTTGATGCCGTCGGCAGTCACAGAAGGCTTGCCGCGGAAGGCCTCGAGAGCCGCCTTCTCGGCAGCGAAAGCCTCGGCCTTGGCGGTGTAGGCGGCGAGCGTCTCCTCGTCGGGATCGGCCTCGACGACACCCTTGCCACCGTCGACGACAACGGTCATGCCGTTGCGAAGCGCGGTGCAGCTGTTGGAGACCGAAAGGACGGCCGGAATCTCGAGGGCGCGCGCAATGATCGCGGAGTGCGACGTGCGGCCTCCGGTCTCGGTGACGATACCGGCAACGTGAGCCTTGTCGATCGTGGCAGTCATAGACGGCGTAAGGTCGTGCACGACAACGACGGTGTTCTCAGGCAGGACGGAGAGGTCGACGACCTCCTTGCCCAGCAGCTCGGCCAGAATACCGGTGCGGATGTCGGCGATGTCGGCCGCGCGCAGACGGAACATCTCGTCGTCCATGGACAGGAACATGTTCTCGAACATGGTCGAGGTGTCCATGAGCGCCTGCTCGGCGCAGGTGCCGCCGTCAATGGCGGCGTTGATGGCGTCAGTCATGCCCGGGTCCTGAGCCAAGACGATGTGTCCGCTCATGATCTCGGCCTCGGCCTCGCCCACCGTCTCCTTCATGTGGTCGGCCTGAGCCTGGGTCTTCTCGCAGAAGACCGAAAGAGCAGCCTGATAACGCTCCTTCTCTGCGGCCGAATCAGCAACCGCGTGCGGTTCAAACGTCAAGTCGGGATCGACGGCGACCATGACGGTGCCGATACCGATGCCCTCGGATGCGTTGACTCCCTGATACATTCCCATTCCTCTCTCCGTGTCATGTGATAAAGCGTTTTGCCATATCCATGACAAAAGAGCGCAGCTACCTTGAACAGGTCACTGCGCCCCCAAGTATGAACTTAATTGTTCAACATGCGACCCGTTTGAGTTCTACTCGCCAAGACCGCTCTTGATGAGCTCGATGGCAGCAGCCAGAGCCTCGGCCTCGTCGGCGCCGTCGCACTTGACCTCGACCTCGGTACCGCAAGGGATACCAGCAGCCATGAGGGCCATCGGGGACTTGCCGTTGACCTCCTTCTCGGGGGTGACGACCGTCACGTCGCAGGCGTACTTGCCCATGGTGGAGGCGAAGAGGCCGGCCGGACGCATGTGAAGACCCTGCGGATTGACGAGGGTAGCCTTCTCAGAAACCATAATTGACTCCTTTTTTGTGTTTAACCCCTGTCATGCATGCGGCAGGAGTCAGATTCACGACGTTGTTTATATTAACTCACATCAAACTGTTTTTCATTATGTTTCGCACGAATTGTTGGACAGATGTGTTTGTCGTCCGCTTGCTAGCCCACAGGGGGCCGGGCGCGGCCAGTGAGATTTCCTGCTCTACAGTCCTGCTCGCACGAAGAGCACATTAAGTGCTCTTCGGCTCGTGCGGAACTCGCGATAAATCTCACTGGCCGCGTCCGGCCCCCTGTGGGCGAGCAAGGTGCGGAAACTCGGTCGGTCCAGAGCAATATCGTGCGAACGGAATTCTGGCTGACTTTTTGTTCGCCTGGTTGATTTGGTTGATGGGGTCTATCTATGCCCTTTTGTAAGTTGCGGTGAAATAGGGACTGGATTTGGAGTTGAATCGTTTACACAGTCCCTATTTCACCGCAACTTATTTGGGGATGAAAAAGGCGGAGGCCCTGGTGAGGGTCTCCGCCTTTGTTACAAGGGGCGATGTTATTCGCAAGCTGGGGGATTAGACCAGACGGGCGTTGATCGTCTTGGCGATCTCGGCGGCGTCGGTGGAACCCTTGACGGTGGCACGGAAGTCCTCGTCCATGAGCGCCTCGGCGACCTTGGACAGGATCTTGAGGTGCGTGGTGCCAGCCTGAGCGCCCGGGATGAGCAGGGCGATGGCTACATTGACGGGAGCGCCGTCCATGGTGTCCCAACCGGTCACGCCGGACTCGTCCTTGACGACGATGACGGCAGCCTCATTGATGGCATCGGACTTGGCATGCGGGATGGCGAAGCCCTCCATCATGCCCGTGGTGCCCTCGGCCTCGCGGGCCAGGAAGGCGTTCATCACGGCGTCGGCATCGCCAGCGATACCGGCCTTGACGGCCTGGTTGGAGACGAAGCTCAGAGCCTCGTCACGGGAAGCGAAGTCCTCGGCGACAAAGACGTTCTCGACCTTCACGAAGTCGGCAGCCTCGGCCTTGGGAGCCTCGACGGCAGCGGCCTTAGGAGCCTCAACCGGCTTGGCAGCGGGAGCGGCAGGAGCGACCTTCTGGTTCTTCTCGAAGTCATACTTCTTGAAGGCCACGAACAGGATGCCACCGACCACGGCGCCGATGAGGATCGCGAGGACCCACAGGGGACCGTTCTCGACAACGGGCAGGACCAGGAAGCCACCGTGGGGCGCCGGATCGTGGACGTTGAACATAATGGTCAGGATCGAGGCGATGGAGGAACCGAGCATCATGATGGGCATGACGGGCCAGATGTTCTTAGTCATGAACGGAATGGCGCCCTCGGTGATGTGGGTGCAACCAAGGATGAAGTTGACGATACCGGCGTCATGATCCTCCTGGCTGAAGTACTTCTTGCCGACGATGACGGCAAAGGTGGTGATCAGCGGCGGAACGATACAGGCGGCGGAGACGGCAGCCATGAAGTTGGTGCCGAAGTTGTAGGTGTCGGTGCCGACACCGGCGGCCAGGGCCTCGGTGAGCATAGCGGTACCGGTGACGTAAGCAGCCTTGTTGACCGGGCCGCCCATGTCAACGGCGCACATGCAGCCGATAGCAAGACCCAGGACAACAGCGCCAGAGGCAGACAGGCCCTTGAGGAAGTCCATCATGGCGGTGTTGATGGCAGCCATGGGGCCGGAGATGCCGAGCATGACCAGACCGACGATGGCGGTGGAGAACAGCGGGTACAGGAAGATAGCCTTGAGGCCGTCCAGGTTCTTGGGCAGCTTGGCAAAGACCTTCTCGAGCAGCACGATGACATAGCCAGCGAGGAAGCCGCCGACAATGCCGCCCAGGAAGCCGAAGCCCACACCGGTGCCGCCAGCGTCGATCATGCCGGTATCGGCGTTAACGGGCAGGCCCTGGATGGCAATCATGCCGGCGACGAAGCCGGGGACGAGTGCCGGGCGCTTACCGATGGACTCGGCGATATAGGCGGAAAGCACGGGAACCATGAGGTTCATGGCAATGCCGCCGATGATCTTGAGCAAAGCGGCGAAGCTGTTGTAGTCGGCAGCCGTCGAATCGAAGGACGTGATGCCCCACAGGAACGATACGGCGGTCAGGACGCCACCAGCGACGACGAAGACCAGCATGTGGCTGACGCCGTTCATGAGGTGCTTATAGATGATGTGGCCGACGGATTCCTTCTCCTCGACCTCATCCTCAACATCGGCGGCGGCTGCAACCGTGCCGTCGCCCTTGGCGGCGAGAGCGCGGTCGATCAGCTTACCGGCGGCCTCGACGGACAGGGCCTTGGAAACACCAACGGTAACCATGGGCTTACCGGCGAAACGCTCAGCCTGGACATCCTTATCGGCTGCGACGACGACGGCCTTGGCCCCGGCGATCTCGCTCTTGGTGAGCTCGTTCTCGACACCGACCTGGCCATGGGTCTCGACCTTAATGGTCAGACCTCGCTCGGCAGCTGCCTTCTCCAGCGCCTCCTTCGCCATGAAGGTGTGCGCAATGCCGGTCGGGCAACCGGTCGCGGCGATGATGTCAAACTTAGCCATGTGTCCCTCCTTCTTGAGTACAGCGCCCGCGGGCGCTCCCCTACACGCGCTACAATGCGCGTTTTTCCACACTTGAAAGATACCAACCAACCGTCCGCGTGAGAAAAGACAAGGCGCAATTCTCCGGTGAAAGGTTCTTTCATAACCGTAAACGGTAAGTGAAAGTTTACCATCAACACTTGAAACGGCAAGGTGTATCTTGTAATTGAAACTGCCCGTATACTATGGCATTAAAAACGAGTCCGATTTTCATGCCAACCAGGAGCCATCCATGACCGATAGCAGCAAGAGCGCGCTCTCCCTTATTAGCACGCACAAAGGGTACAGCGATTCCGAGCAGCGCATTGTAGACTATATATTGGAGCACCAGTCCGAGGCGCCGCGCCTTACGGCCGCCCAGCTCTCACGAGCCGCTGCCACGTCCGAGGCGACGGTTTCGCGCTTTTGTCGCAAGCTGGGCTTTGGCAGCTTCCGCAGTTTTCAGTTTTCGTTGGCACGCGACTTGGAGAGTCAGCGCAACGAAGGCCTGACCGACGAGGTCTCGCTCGACAACATGGAGCAGAGCCTTAAAAATATCCTCGCCGCCAAGGTGAGCGAGCTTAATGCGACCATCGACGGCATTGATCACGACACGTTGCCCGCAGTTGTGCACGCACTTAAGAATGCCGGCGTTATTGAGTTCGCCGCCGTGGGCAATACGAACGCGGTCGCGCTCGATGCGACGTTTAAGTTTTCACAGCTGGGCCTGCGCTGCATGGCGAGCACCATCAGCGAGACATCAATCGGCTTTGCGCTCACGTTACGCCCCGGCGACGTTATCGTGCTAATCTCGAACTCCGGCAAGTCGCGCCGTTTGAATCGCATGGCAAAAGCGGCTCGCGACTGCGGTGCCACCGTGGTCGTCATCAGCAGCGACAGCAAGTCCCCACTTGCTCGCCTGGCCGACTACACCTTTAATACCGTGAACCACGAGGCGCTGCTGACAACGGGCGACTTCGCTTTCTCCAAGATGAGCGCCACGATGATCATAGAGGTCATCTACAACTTCCTGCTGCCCGAAATCGAGGACGCGCGCGAGCACATCAGCTACTACGAGGAACTCATCCAACCGGATAAGGTCGTAGAGTAGACATTTTAGGGAGCCGATAAACGCCACTCGCCACGAAACCGGCCTATCTACTACGTTTTATCCGTATGGCCCAACCACATACTGAAAATAGAGAAAACCGCAGGTGCTCTACCTGCGGTTTTTTGCAATTTTTGACGTGGTTGCCGATTGCCTATTAAACGTAGTAGATGGGCCGGTTTCGTGGCGGACAGGTCGGACATGCATGTGGCGGCTCGTTCTAACCTCGAGCCTCTTCCAGCATCTGCCTGGCGTGCGCTAGGCTTGCCTCCGATTGATCGCCGCTCAGCATACGGGCGATCTCTGCGGTACGGGCGTCCCCAGTCACCTCATCCAGATGCGTTTGGGGAACGTCGCCGGGCTCTTTACTGACCACGTAATGCTTGTCGGCCATGACCGCAACCTGCGCCAGGTGCGTTACGACGATGACCTGATGCGTGGCGGCAAGATCGGCCAGCACACCAGCAAGAGCACGTGCAGTAGAGCCGCCGACACCGGCATCGACCTCGTCAAACACCAACGTGTCGACGCCGTCCGCATTACCAAGGACAACCTTGCTCGCCAGCATAACGCGGCTCAACTCGCCGCCCGACGCAATGCGGCGCAGGGGGCGCGGCGTCAATCCAGCACCGCTGCGATACAAAAGCTCGTAGCTCGAAGGGCCCGCCGGCGTCCATTCGGCACGCGGGAGATCGCGGGACTCCCAGACCAGCTCAGCGTCGCCCATCTCCAGGCGTGCCATCTGACGACCAACCTCGTGACAAAAGCGCGGGGCAGCGGTGTTCCGCGCGCGCTTAAGTGCCTTGGCGGCAGCAAAGAGCTCGCGTTCAGCGCTCCCGAGTGCCTCGCGAGCCTTCTTGATCTGCTCATCACCATCATCGACTAGAGACAGCAGCTCTTGCGAGCGATCGCGCATGGCAAAAACATCGTCCATAGTGGGACCCCACTGACGCAACAGACCCTTGAGGTCGGAATACCGCTCACGCATGCGAGCGAGCTCGCGCGGGTCGAAGGCGATGCCATCGCGATAGGCACGAAGCTCGTTCGCGCAATCCTCAAGGGAGATACAGGCATCCGATAGTGCATCGGCAATGTCGCCGAGTTTGCGATCGACGGTAGCCATTCGGGAAAGCTCTGCCACGGCGCTGTTCACGGCATCGAGCGCTCCCCCTTCGGCGGCAAGCGATGCATGGGCATCGTTAGCCGTGGCAACCAGTATCTCGGCATGTTCGGAGCGCGGCAGCAGCTTCTCGAGTTCCTCATACTCACCCGGCTTGGGGTCGACCTCGCCGATGCGCTCGAGGGCAAAACGCGCTTCCTCGACGCGACTCCCCTGCGCGCGTGAGGCTTCCTCCACACGGCGAAGCTCCTTGGCGGCGGCACGCGAAGCATTAAAGCAGGTGCGATACTTCTCGAGCGCCTCAAGCGCCGCGCGCCCAGCCCAAGCATCGACCATGGCAAGATGGTGCGCCGGGTCGAGCAGACGCTGATGTTCATGCTGGCCACATAGATCCATCATCACGCCGACGCGCTCGGAAAGCTCGCGCACGCTGGCGATGCGGCCGTCAATTTTTACGCGGCTGCGGCCCTCGGCAGAAAGGCTGCGCTGCACGGTGAAGCCTTCCGTGTCGTGCGGGCCGTCAAACAGCCGCGCCTCGACGCTCGCCAGTGCCTCGCCCTCGCGCACCGTCGAAGAATCCGCACGCTCGCCCAAAATAAGCTTGAGGGCCGAGAGCAGCGCGGTCTTACCGGCGCCGGTTTCTCCAGTCAGAACCGTTAGGCCCGCGCTCGGAACCAACGTCGCCTCGCGAATGAGTGCAATGTTGGAAACCTGCAGCTCATCGATCATGACGCACTCCGTAGAATACGCGGCTCACCGAGTTGTAAAAACTCTCGGGGCCGTAGTCGAGCAGCAGCACATCGCCGGGGCCTCGGCGCACGGCCACGCTCTCGACCGTGCCGTCGCAGGTAATAAACTGTCCATCGATAGCGATCGCCGGAACGCTCGGGCGATCATCGGACATAAAGATTTCGACGACATCACTCGGCGAAGTCAAGAAGGCACGGGCCTGAATGGTGTGCGGCGCAATGGGTACGCAGACCATACCCGTATAGTCGGGGCTCACAATGGGGCCACCTGCACTGAGCGCGTACCCCGTAGAACCAGTCGCCGTGGACACGACCACGCCGTCGCCACGCAGTCGATCGATATGGTGGCCCGACACCGTGATGTCGAACTCAACCATATCGGACAGGGGGCCGCGCGTGAGCGCCATGTCGTTGAGGGCGAACGTGCGCACGACATCCTTCGTGCCATCGTCGCGCACGGACACGATATCCGCGGCGATGGTGGCGCGACGGCTCACGTGCAGCTCGCCGGAAAGGGCGTCGCTCACGACCTGCAGAATGTCGCGCTCCTCGGGGCTCGCAGCAGTTAAAAAGCCCAGGTGACCATAGGAAAGACCGAGGATAGGAATCTCGCGATGGTTGAGGATGCGGGCAGCGCGCAGCAACGTACCGTCGCCGCCGAGCGTAATGACCAGATCGGAGCCGTCAATATCAGGCGTGCTTTGAATCTTCGATCGCTGGTCGGCAGCCCATGCGACCTCATAGCCCTGGCGCGTCAGCCAAAGCTCGAGCATCAGGCCGCTCTCAACCGCCTCTTGCTTGTAGTAATTGGGAACCAGAAAGACCTTCATAGCGTTGCAGCTTTCTCGCTCAAAACCGATACCTGGAATTGCAGCTCGTCTTGCGTGCGGTCGCCGGGGTCAAATCTCGTGCCGTACAGGAAAAACTCAACGTTTCCCTTGGCACCATGAATGGGCGACACGCACACATCGACCGGGAACAGCCCCTTGGCAGCAAAGAGTTCAACTGCCGCAACGAGTGTATCGCGGCGCACGGCGGGATCGGTCACAATGCCGCCCTCACCCACCAGCGCCGCCGGAGCCTCAAACTGCGGCTTTACAAGCGTGCAGAATGCACCCGTAGGCGCCAGGCACGCCAGCACCGCATCGATAATGTTCGCGATGCTGGTAAACGAGACATCACACACAGCCAGGTCGATGGCGCCGGCATAGCCAAGCTCAGGCAGCTGCGTCACGTTTGTGCGCTCATGCAGCGTCACTCGATCGTCCTGACGTAACGACCAATCGAACTGGGCGCGACCAACGTCCACCGAGACAACGGTCGCAGCTCCGCGCTTGAGCAGGCAATCGGTAAAGCCGCCGGTAGAGCAGCCCACATCCAGACAGGCAAGGCCCGTCGGATTGATACCAAACGTATCAAGCGCGCCTTCGAGCTTAAGACCGCCGCGGCCAACATAGGGAATGCGCCCCTTCACGTGCAACGGCAGGCCCGGGGTCACCTTAAGGCCCGGCGAAGTCAAGCGCTCGCCGCCACTCGAGACCAAGCCAGCCATAAGAGTGCGAAGGGCATCCGCGCGATCGGCGCAGATGCCCTGTGAAATCAGTTCGTCATCAAGACGCACGCGTTTCATGAATGCCATCAACCATTCGTATCCGGAGATGCGGCCTAGCTATCCTGGGATTCGTTTGCCGCATCCTCATCGTATTCCTGCTCGAGCTTGTCGGCCTCACGCGGCGTCAGCTCAAACTTATCGACCATGTCGACCGCACGGGAGCCCAGCTCAATCGCCTCGTCAAACAGATCGAGCGAACGCTCCAAGGACGTATCCTTAGAGCGAACGGTAGCTATGATCTGGTCCAAGCGGTCCGAAATCTCGTCGAAGTTGCGGACGGAACCCTCTGGCATGGCTACTCCTCGACGGTACCGGTCTCGGCCTCGGCGACCTCAGCGTCCTCGTCGAGAACGCCGGCCTCGGCCTGAGCAACCGCAACCTTTGCGGCAGCCTCGGCAGCCTGTGCCTCCTCGCGAGCGCGATCCTCGGCCAGCAGCTCCTGGTATAGGTCCTCGCCCGGCAGCTCCTCGCTGCGAGCGATCTTACCCAGCACGCCGTTGACGAACGACGCGGACTGGTCGGTGCCATAGGCCTTGGCAAGCTCAACGGCCTCGTTGATCACGATGGCGTCCGAGACCTCCTCGTCGGTGAGGAAACGCATCTCGTAAACGGCGATACGCAGCAGGTTGCGGTCGGCGCCGGGCATGCGCATAAGATCCCAGTTCTTGGCAACGGAGCGCAGAGCACAGTCGATGCGGTCGATATGCTCGTAGGCACCTCGGCACAGCTCCAGCGCATAGGGATCGAGGGGACCCTTCGAGATCAGGAAATCACCCTCGAGGACGCGCTCGAGCGGGCTGTCCGTGGCCTCGGCCTGGAACAGCAGCTGCAGCGCCTGACTGCGGGCAAGCGTACGCCCGCGATAAACCTTAAGGCTCAAAGGTTACTCCTTGGGGAAAACGAGGCCGTCGATGCAAACGTCAACGCGCTCGACCTCAACGCCAACCTGGGCATCGATGGCGGCGACCACGGCAGCGCGAACGGCCTCGGCGAGTTTCTTGAACGGATAGCCAAAGAACACCACGACGCGCACGGTGAGTGCGAGCTTGTCGCCGACGACCTCGGCCTCGACCGCCGGCTCAGAAGCCGGGGCCTTGGACGAGAGCATCATGGAGACAAGGTTGGTGGCAAGGTCCTTGACGCCAACGGAGGCGATGCCCTCGACATCGGACACGGCGCGCGAGACGATGGCGGTCAGAACATCGGGCGAAATGCCGATGCCGTCAATCTTGATTTCCTGGGGCATGAGTCCTCCTAGAAGAGTTGGTTGCTAGACGCGGGAGACGAACTTGCCGTCGCGGGTGTCAACCTTGATGACCTCGCCCTCGTTGAGGTACATGGGGACCTGGATGACAGCGCCGGTGTCGATCGTGGCCGGCTTGGTGGAACCCT
The DNA here is from genome assembly GCA_959019775.1 of uncultured Collinsella sp. GTDB lineage: Bacteria > Actinomycetota > Coriobacteriia > Coriobacteriales > Coriobacteriaceae > Collinsella. Next base: position 25,987 of record CAUEPS010000013.1, on the reverse strand, counting down.
GGACGGTGTCGCCCTTAAAGCCCGGGTCGGTCTGGACGATGGTGGTCTCGATGAACATCGGCGGGGTCACGCCCATGAGCTCATCGTCGGCGAAGAGCAGCTGGCAGATGTCGTTCTCGCGCAGCCACTTGGAGTTCTCGCCCACCATGTCCTCGGGAACGGGAACCTGCTCATAGGACTCGTTGTCCATGAAGATGTAGTCGGTGCCATCGTTGTAGAGGTACTGGAACTCACGGGTGATGAGCATGACGCTCTCGAACTTGGTGCCGGCGTTGCAGGTGTTCTCGACGACGCGGCCGCTCTTGATGTCGCGGGTCTTGTAGCGCACAAACGCGCCGCCCTTGCCCGGCTTGACATGCTGGAACTCGACGATGGTGTAGACCTTGTCCTTGATGCGGAGACCGAGGCCGTTCTTGAAGTCGGCGGTGGAAATGGTAGGCATAGCGACCTTTCTTGTTATGGGCAGAACGCACAAGCGTCCAAATTACATACGACAGAAATTATACACTTGCAGACGGCGCCTGCGGCGAGCGCATAAAAAGAGAACGCGGGGCGTCCGAATCAATCCGGACGCCCCGCCCCAAACTATCTACCAAAGTAGACTAGCAGTCGATAACGTGCAGGTCGTGCGGGGTCTTGGTGAAGGGCTCATAGCCGTTCTCGGTGACCACGCCGTAGTCCTCCAGGCGCACGCCGCCCACGCCGGGCAGATACACGCCGGGCTCCATGGTGATAACCGAGCCGACCTCGATGATATTCTTGCTGCGGTTAAAGTTGGGCAGCTCATGGATGTCGATGCCCACGCCGTGACCCAAGCCATGGTTATAGTAATCGCCATAGCCGGCATCGCCGATGATCTTCTTGGAGAGCTTGAAGATGTCGTTGCCCTCAACGCCCGGATGGATGGCGGCGACGCACTCCTCGTGCGTACGGCGCACGAGTGCGTACAGGTCGAGCTGCTCCTGGGTGGGCTCGCCCATCACGACAGTGCGCGTCATGTCGGAGCGGTAATCGCAATAGCCCGCGCCGTAATCCATAAGAACGAAATCGCCCTTCTCGATCACGCGGTCGCTCGGCACGGCATGCGGGTTGGCGGTGTTGGGGCCGCTCGCGACGATGGAACCGAAGGCCAGGCTGTCGGCACCGTTGGCGAACATAAAGTTCTCGAGCTCGTTGCGTACCTGCTTCTCGGTCATACCGGGCTTAATAAAGCCGAGCATGTGCTGGAAGGCGGCATCGGTGATCGACTGCGCATGGCGCATGAGCTCAATCTCCTCGGCGTCCTTGATGGCGCGCATCTTGCGGATATCGTCGTGCATCAGCGGCAGCATACAGGCGACGGAACGGTCCTCCAGGCCGCGCTGAATACCCTGGTAGAAATTAATCTGCATATCGTCTTCGACAGCGCAGACACGGCACTTGTTGGCTGCGATCTTACCGGCGACCCAGCCGGGAATGGTACCCTCGTCCATGTCGTAGACCCAGGGGCTGCCAGCGGGCGTGTTCTCCTCAAAGCTGTTGAGGTAGCGCGAGTCGGTGTGGAACAGGCACTGGTCGGCCGTAATAAACGCAGCGTGCGGGAACTCGAAGGTGTAGTCGAAGACGCCCTTCACGCCCGTAAGCCAACGAAGGTTGGCCTCGTCGCGCACCAGGATGGCGTCGTAGCCGCGCTCGACCATCAGGACACGGACACGTTCGATACGACCGGCAGGACCGGCAGCAAACTCAGACATGCAGATTCCTTTCTTGTTATCTCAAAAAGTGCGGGACGGGTCTCAACCGAACGTCGGAATCGCATGCGATCCGCAACCGAATGAAAACCCGCCCCTCAACATGATACGAAAGACGATGGATGTCAATAAATCTTAGAGAAGTTCTTTGCGAGAAGCCAAGTAGGCGTGAGCATGGCGCTCAAGAACCTCGTCCTCAACGCTCGTTAGACGAATGGCGCCGAGTGCCGCGGGCAGCGGCAACATGCTGCGGTTCGAGCGAGCGAACTGCTGCTTGCGGAACTCCTCGATATATACGGCAGGCTCCAGATCGAAGGCAAGTTCCTCGATACCAAAGTCCTCCAGGCAGTCATCGACCTCAAAGACGTAATCGATATCGAAGTCGCAGGCATCATGTGCTAGGCGCGCCTCAAAGCGCATGCCCTCGGATAACAGCTGATAGGCAGGAACCTGCGAAGCAGCATCGCCCAAGCAAGCGCGCAGAGTACGCTCCCCCGTCTTGCCAAAATCGAGCGCATGGCGGGCGCTCGGGTTCGTGGCCATCAGTACGTCCTTACGGGCAGTCTGAGACCACTGAACGGCATTGACGAGCGCGACCTCCTCGCCCGCGAGAATCTCGGGAACGGTCTCAGTAAACTGATTCCAGCGGGACTTGCTGCTCGAAAGCATGGTGCCAACAAGTACCGCATAGCCAAGCTTGAGGTCCTCGGGGTCCGTCTCGCGAACAAGGTCGAGGTCACACACGACCAAGCCCGGCTCGGGACGGAACGCGATAGCGGGAAGCGCATTCGCCGACGAGGCGACGAGCGGCTTCATGGTCGTCGCGACCGTGAGCATGGCGGCGAAGGTCGTCGGCAGCAACGCGCACTCGGTGCGGCCGCACCACTGATTGGCACACCAGCTAACAACCGAGCAGGTTGCGGCATCGCCAACGGCGACAACCAGATCGTCACAGGTAATGCCATTGGCAGTCAGGGCGCCAAAGATAGCATCGGCATCAGCAAGCGTGGCACCAGCAGGCGAAACCTCGAGGGGAAGCTGTGACATGACAAAACCGGCGTCGACCAGCGCATGTTCGACGACCTCACCAAAACGCTCGGATGTGGCGTCGTTCCAAACGACCATCGCGCGCTTAGGCTTGCCCACAGCCGAGGCAAACATGCGCGACAACTCATCGAACGCGCCCAATCCGACACGGACATCGACGCTGCGGTTTTGGAAATTGATCAGTTGACGGCGAATCATAGCAGCCCACGCTCCAAAAGCATCTCGGCACAAAGGTAGGAAACGTCCTCGAAGGACTTGTTGCGAATATCAAGGGTAAGGTCGGCGGCCTGGCGATACAGCGGACGGCGATGCTCAAACAGGCGCGCAGCATGCTCGGGCGAACGGAAATCGGGGCGCGTGTCGGACCGACGAATCTGTCGAATCGAATCCTCGAAGTCGCCCTCGAGGTACACGCACGTACCCATTTCGTGCATCAGTTCAATATTCACCGGCGTTTCGACGATACCGCCCCCGCACGAAACCAACAGGCTGCGCTCGCTTTGGAGCGAACGGAGCGCCGAGGTCTCAAGCTCGCGAAAACGATCCTCGCCCTCGGTCTCAAAAATCTCGGTAACCGACTTGCCGCAACGGCGCACGACCAGACGGTCGGTATCGATAAAACGCCGCTTGAACATGGTGCCCACGTTGCGCGCGAGCGTCGACTTGCCCGCGCCCAAAAAGCCGATAAAGAAGATATGGTCGCAGCCGTGTTTGATGTGCTGGGACATGACGAGACCTATTCCTCGCAGGGAAGGTCGCGAAGGGCCCGGCGCTCAAAGATACGGAAGATCTGCGTATACCACAGGTCCTGCGTCGCCTGCGGCTTTACCAGGATGGTATCGACGCCGGCGAAGTTGCCGCTCCACACGTCCGTGTAGAGCTGATCACCGATCAGCACCGCCTCGTCGGCCGTGGCGCCGAGACGCTTAAGACCCGCCTTGAGGGCAAACGGCGCCGGCTTCATGGCGTGGCTGATGGCCTCGAGTCCCAGCTCGCGTGCAGAGCTCATGACCTGGTCGCGATGCCAGTTGTTGGACACCATGCACAGCTTAAAGCCTTTGGCGCGGGCGGCATCGAGCCAAGCGGAAACCGCGGCGGGAACCTGCTCGGTGTCGCGCGGCACCAGGGTGTTATCGCGATCGAGCAGAATGGCGCGTTTGCCGTCGGCCCACAGGGCATCAAGGTCGATGCGATCGACCGAGGCAACGTATCGTTTGGGGCTAAAAATCCTCATGCTAATTCCAAGACTGTTGATGCTCTTCGTAGGTTTGCGAGAAGTACTCCTCGTCCTGCGTAATGTAGAAATACAGGTCATCGGAGTCGGTCGGCTCAAGCGTGGCCTTGAGTGCCTCGAGCGACGGAGAGCAGATGGGCGTGGGCGGCAGGCCCTCATGCTTATAGGTGTTATACGGGCTATCGCTCTGCAGGTCGTCGGCGGTAACCTCGCCACCGGTGACATACATCATGGTCGCATCGCTGTTGAGATAGCGCAGACCGTCGAGCTTGCCGGCAAGGCGGTTGTAGAAGACCGAGGCCACGTGCGCACGTTGATCGGCGTTGAGGCCCTCGCGCTCAACGATAGAGGCCAAGTTGACGATGTCGTAGTCGGACATCTCCACACCATAGCGCTCCTTGATCTTGGCTTCGCAGCTCGCAAAGTCAAGCGACTTGTACTCGGTCTTAAACTGATCGAGCATAGCGCGAATCACGTCATCGGCCGTCGGCGAATCGCCCAACGAATAAGTCTTGGGGAACAAGAAACCCTCAAGCGAGTCGTTGGCGGCGCCCTTAAGGAAGCTATAGTCGTCCACGTAGTTGGAGGCCTTAGCCTGGTTGAGGAAGTCTTCCTTAGAGATGCCATCGTAGGCCTGGGCCACACGGTCGGCGACTTGATCGACCGTCAGGCCCTCAGGGATAGTTAGCGCATTGGAGCCCGCGTTGGGACCTTCCATGAGCTGCTGAACAACCTTGGTCGCGTCCATGAGTGTGGTGAACAAATAGGTACCAGGCTTGAGCGACATATCGGCGTTGAGCTTTTTCACCGCCGCATAGTAATCCTTGGGATTCTCGACGATATGGTTCTCGGAGAGAATCGAGGCGATCGTATCGCCCGAAGCACCGTCGGGAATGGTTACCGTAACCTGCTGACCAGCCGTTACCTTCGTATCCTCACCGGCAAAGAAGCCCTTGACGGCCGGCACGACAAAGAAAACGATCGCGACAAGCGCAAGCACCGCCACCACAACGCCGATGATCATGGGAACCGGAGAGCTCTTCTTTTGAGCACCGCGACGAGTATGCGTGTTGTAGCTCGAGCGGGTCGCCGGAGCAACGCCATGCGAACCGCGGGCGTAATGAGAATGCGATTGGGGGGCCTGAGTTCGCTGGGTAGGTGCCTGCTGCTTAAAGCGGGTACCGCCTGCAGGCTGGGCCGTACGAGCAGTGGGCTGCTGAGCCGCGTGAGAAGCCGGATGCTGAACCGAACGAGCAGAAGGCTGCTGACCCGTCCGTTGAACAGGTTGGGCCGAACGAGAGAAGGACTGCACCGGGCGCGCGGCAGGCTGAGCTGCGCGCTGCGTCGGCTGTGCTGGACGCTGGCCAGGCTGGGCAGGGCGCGACGCCGGCTGACGTGTACGATTCGGCTGGCGCGGATCGGAAGCACTAGGCATGCGAAACCTCCTCGTTTTTACGATCGAGCCACGTCTGCAAAAAAAGGCTGGCGGCAATCATGTCGATCTTGCCCCTCATCTGCTTTTCGTTGAGGCCCTGCTCGCGCAGGATACGCTTGGCCTCTTGCGAGGACAGACGCTCGTCCTCAAACTCCAGCGGAAGATCGAGCTCGTCGGCAATCTTTTGCGCCACGGCGGCAACGCGCTCGGCTTGGGGGCCGGGCTCACCGGCCATGGTCAGGGGACGTCCGCTTACCAGGATGTCGGGCTCATAGTCTTCGACCAGGTAGCGGAACGTCTTGGCCATACCGGTGACCTCGGCGGCCGGGAGCACCTTGACGGGCATCGCCATCTTGCCATCACGGCTCGAGACGGCGATGCCAATCCTGGTCTCCCCTATGTCCAGCGCAAGCGCGACCACAGTGACTTCTTAGATTCTTAGGCGCCGAGCGCGGTCTTGGCGGCCGCGAGGGCATCGGCGATGCCGGCAGCATTCTTGCCACCGGCCTGGGCCATGTTGGGACGGCCACCACCGCGACCGTCGACCAGGCCCGCGATCTGCTTGATCACATTACCGGCGTGGAACCCGGCCTTCACGGCGTCATCGGAGCCGGCGGCGAGCAGGGCCGGAGTGCCCTTCTCAGTCACGCTGGCGACGACACAAGCGACAGGGCCGGCGACCTTCTGGTGCACGGTATCCCATACGTTGCGCAGGTCGGCAGCCTCAAGGCCCTGGAGCTCAGCAACGACGAGCTTGTAGCCACCGAGCTCGACAGCACCCTCGATGGCGCTGGAAATGGCGTCGGAGGAACCACCGGTCAGAGCCTTTTTGAGCTTGTTGGACGTCTCGCGCAGCTCGACCTGCAGGTTCTCCACACGGGCGGGAACCTCGTCGACGCGGCACTTGAGCGCAGCAGCGGCGGCGTCAACGAGTGCCAGGCGGTCGGCCATATAGTCGAGAGCACCCTTAGAGGTCACGGCCTCGATACGGCGGACGTTCGAGCCCGTAGAGGACTCGGAAATAATCTTGAACAGGCCGATCTCGGCGGTGTTGGCAGCGTGCGTGCCACCGCAGAGCTCGCGAGAGAACGGCTGGTCCTCGGCGCCCACGGAGACGACGCGGACGACATCGCCGTACTTCTCTCCAAACAGAGCAACAGCGCCGGCAGCCTTAGCCTCGTCGATGCCCATAACACGGGTCACGACCGGCTTGGAGGCGAAGATCTGCTGGTTGACCAGGTCCTCGACAGCCTTGAGCTGCTCGGAGGAAAGGGCCTCGAAGTGCGTAAAGTCAAAGCGCAGGTGCTCGGGCGTCACCAGCGAGCCGGCCTGGGAGACGTGCTCGCCCAGGACCTGCTTAAGCGCAGCGTCGAGCAAGTGGGTGGCGGTGTGGTTGCGGCGCAGGAAACCACGGCGCTCGGCGTCGAGCGCGGCGGTCACGGTAGCACCGACGGTCAGCGTGCCATCGGCAACGTGCGCGACGTGGGCATACAGGCCGTTGTGGTTCTTGGTGTCGGCAACGGTCAGAACAACGCCCTCGGCGGAAAGCTTGCCGGCATCGCCCTGCTGACCACCCATCTCGGCATAGAACGGGGTGCGGTCGAGCACGACCTCGACATCCTCGCCCGCGGCTGCGGACTCGACGGACTCGCCGTTGCGCACGATGGCGACAACCTTGGCGCCCTCGATCACATCGTTGTCATAGCCGTCGAACTCGGTCGCTGCGACCTTGTCGGAAAGCTCGACCCACACGTCGTTGAAGCTACCCCAGGCGTCGCCCTTGGCGTTAGCGCGGGCGCGGGCCTTCTGGTCCTCCATGCAGGCAGTGAAGCCGTCCATGTCGACGTCGTGGCCAGCGGTGCCGGCGATCTCGACGGTCAGATCGATGGGGAAACCAAAGGTGTCGTGCAGCTTAAAGGCGACATCGCCCGGAAGCACAGCGCCCTCGGCAAGCGCTGCCAGGGCCTCGTCCAGGTACACGCGGCCGTTGTCGAGCGTCGTGGAGAAGCGCTCCTCCTCGGAGGCAACGATACCCTTAACGAGCGCGACGTTCTTGAGCAACTCGGGATAGGCCTCGCCCATTTGAGCGTTGACCTCGTCGATGAACTTGGTCAGGAAGGCGCCCTCGATGCCCAGCAGGCGACCGTGGAACACGGCACGGCGGAGCAGACGGCGAAGGACGTACTCGCGACCCTCGTTGCCGGGAAGGATGCCGTCCGAGATCATAAAGTCGACAGCACGGGAGTGGTCGGCGATGATGCGCAGGGAGCGGCTGGCGCCGGAGTAATCGTCGGCGTCATAGGTCTTACCGCTGATCTCCTCACCGAGCTTGATGAGGTGCTGCATCAGATCGCCGTCGTAGTTAGCAGTCTTGTGCTGCATGATAGCGGCCATGCGCTCCAGGCCCATGCCCGTATCGAGGTTGCGGTGCGGCAGCTCCGGCATGGAGCCGTCCTCCTGGCGGTCGTACTGGGTAAACACGAGGTTCCAGAACTCAAGGAAGCGGTCGCAGTCGCAGCCAGGCTTGCAGTCGGGGCTGCCGCAGCCGACCTCCTCGCCCATGTCAAAGTAGATCTCGGAGCACGGACCGCAGGGGCCGGTGGGGCCAGCGGCCCAGAAGTTGTCGTCCTCGCCCAGGCGGGAGATGTGGTCCTCGGCAACGCCCAGAGAACGCCACACGTCGTGGGTCTCGTCGTCCTCGGTAAAGACGGTAAAGTACAGGCGGTCGAGCGGCAGCTCGAACTCCTTGGTGATGAGCTCAAAGGCCCATGCGCAAGCCTGCTCCTTGGAGACGCCGCCAAAAGAGAAATCGCCGAGCATCTCGAAGAACGACAGGTGACGGCCGTCCTCGCCGATGCAATCGATGTCGTTGGTGCGGACACACTTCTGGCAGGAGATCGCGCCAATCTCCTTCATGGTCTTCTTGCCCTGGTAGTACTCCTTAAACTGGTTCATGCCGGCGTTGGCAAGCAGCAGTGAAGGATCGTCGGGGACGAGGGACGAAGAAGGATAGAGCTTAAGACCGCGCTCCTCAAAGAAGTTGAGGAACTTGGAGCGAATCTCGGCCGTAGTCATTGACGGGTAGTCAGCACTCATAGAGGGAATCTCCTCGGTTTCACATCGAAACAGTTCAAACGTAACGATATTACCATCCCGCCGCGCCTGTGCAAAAAAGAGGGCCGGCACAATGCCGGCCCTTCAGCGAAATTGCATGTTAGCGCGTATGAATATTAATCCGAATTACCCCGCTAGTTGTCATCATCGTCCATGGAGCCGTCGATGCCGGTTTTGGTGTCGTCCGTGTTGGAATCGTCATCCTTGGCAAAGGGGTTCTTGAAGAAGCCCGTGGAATCGGGTTGCAAACCCGAGAGCTTGATCCAGGGATTATCGAACTCGGGCTTAGGCATCGCCTGGGCCTCGGGCGCAGTCTCGTTACCGATGAGCTCGGACTCATAGATGAAGGTGTCGTCACCGAGCGCATCGTAAGCGGCGACCGGGTTGCCATCGGCATCGCGGTACGGCGTGCTCTTAAACACGGCGCCGTCATAGGCCACAAGCTGACGGCCGGTCTCATTCTCGAAGTAGTACACGAAGATGCCCTTGAGGGCCGCACAAAGCGGGATGGCAATAATCATGCCGATGGGGCCCATGAGTGCCGAGCCAATAACGAGCGCCGTGAGGCTCATGATGGGATGCACCTGCACCGCGCTCTGCATGACCTTAGGAGAAATCACGTTGTCGGTGACGTTTTGCGCGGCCATCGTCACGATGAGCGTCCATAACGCCAACATGGGGCTGAACATGAAACCGAGCACCGTGGCGATTGCTGCGCTCACCCAGGGACCGACGACCGGAACCAAATGCATGATGCCGGTAAAGATAGCCATGAGCGCCGCATACGGATGACCGATGATCATAAAACCGATAAAGGCGAGGAAACCACCGCAGATGGACGTCACGACCATACCGCGCATGTAGCCGCCGACAGAGCGAGAAAGGATGGCAACCATAAAGCGGTACGAAGTCTCCTTCTCCTGACCGATGATGGTGCAAATCTCGTGATGCATGCGAGGGTAGTCGCAGGCCATCCAGTAGGCAAGCACCAGACCAAGGAAGATCACGAACAACTGCGAGGCCGTATTGGTGATGAGCGGGAACACACCGCGACCAAGCTCGGCAGCAATCTGAGACACATACTTCGATGCCACGGTAACCAGGGACGAAAGATTATCGTCCAAATACTCCTTGAGCGGCGTGTTGTTGAGCGTCTTGGCATGCGAGATCATCTCATTGAGATCGCCACCCGCAACACGAAGCTGCTCGGGCAGGCGGCTCAGGACTTCCATGATCTGACCAAAGAGAATCGGCGACAAGATGCAAACGACACCGACGAGCACGGCAACAACAACAATAAGCGCGACAAGCGAACCGATGCCGCGATTCACGCCATGGTGCTCGAGCCAGTTGGTGATCGGGGACATCACAAAAGCAATGATGGAACCGACGGCAAGAAACTCAATAACCGGTGCCAGGATGCCCATAAGGTTAAAGATGACAGCGGCGATGACAATGCAGCCGACAACAGCCCAAATGCGCAGCGTCAGAATGCGGGTGTCGCGCAGCACGCGATCGGTTTGTTGGGGGTGCTCACTCATGAACGAATCATCACTCCGTCGGGGTCGATCTTGTCCTGAATCTTCTTAAGCGTGCGGCGCAGCAGACGCGAAACCTGCACCTGAGAAATACCCAGCTTCTTGGCGATCTCGATCTGGGTCATGCCCTTCACAAAGCGCAGCTCGATCACCTCGCGCTCGCGCGGCGAGAAATCACGGATGGCTTCCTCGATCACTAGGCGGTCATCGGTAAAGTCGAGCTCGTTGTCGTCGTCGGCGTAACGGTCGAGAATCGAAGGGGCATCGTCGGAATCGGACGCACCAGGAGCCTCGATGGGCACCGAGGTATAGGCCGAAGACGATTCCATAGCCTCGAGGACCTCATCGACAGTCACATCTAGATACTCAGCGATCTCCTCAACCTTGGGCGAACGCTGCAGCTCGTTGGTAAGTTTGTCAGTAGCCTGGTTGACCTTGGCCGAGAGCTCCTGCAGACGACGCGGTACGCGCACACTCCAGCCCTTGTCGCGAAAATGGCGTTTGATCTCGCCCAGGATAGTGGGTGTCGCAAACGTCGTGAACTCGAGTCCGCGCTCGGGATCAAAACGGTCGATAGCCTTGAGCAAGCCCAGATAGCCGACCTGCATGAGGTCGTCGAGCGGCTCGCCGCGATTCTTAAATTTGTTGGCAAGAAACCTTACCAGGTTCATATGGGACATAACGAGCTGCTCACGGGCGTCCGGATCACCGGTCTCCTTGTAACGACGAAACAGCTCGCGGGTTTTCTCCTTGTCCCAAGCGGTCTTGCCGCTCCGGGAACGTTCGGTCATATTAGATATCCGCCTTGAGGTCGAGGGAAAGCGTCAGGGGCGCCGTAGTCTTTTCGTAGGAGTCGCACACGCTCGCGAGGATGAGCTCGGCATACACCGCAGCCTGGTCATCCTCATCGACAGTCGCCTGATCGCCAAAGGTAAAGGTCATACCCACGTGCGATTCGTCGACATCGAATTTGATCAAGATATCGTCGGAATCAACAGCCGTGCAGCCAAAGATGAAGGCTTCCTCGGCAGCCATACGGATGTCCTCGATGCGATCGACAGACATAGAGCACAGGGCACCAACGTTGGCTGCCGTCATGCGCACAAGGCGAGCGAGACGCGGGTCACCGGCAACGGTCAGCGTGATGGGGCAGGTTGCTTCGCTACTCATCGCAGGACTCCTCAGAGGTCTCGGAGGGTGTATAGGTGTAATACTGAGCCGGCTTGGCTACAGACTTCTGGCCATCATCGTCGCCCGCGGCGGCCTCGTCCTCGCCAATCAAGACGCGCTCGGTCGGCTGCTCGGCTTCTTCGGCGGCAGCGGAAAGCTTGCGCTCGGCTTCAGCTGCAGGAGCCTTCACCTTATTGAAGAGCTTCTGCACAGCACCGGCGGCAGAGTCGGTCACGCTCGACACAGCATTGCTGGCCTCGGCCATGCTGCCCGTAACCTCGGAAATGTCGCGAACCACGGCTTCGACCTCTACGAGATTGGAGGTAAGGGCATCAACTGCCGTCTTGCTCGACTTAAGCAGCGGCTCCATCTGGGCAAGCGCCGGCGTAAGCTCATCGACAGCGCCATCGAGCTTTGCCACCACAGGCTGAGCCTCGGCGATGGTGTTGTTGAGGTCGTTCACGGTCTTATCGAGCGAGTCAACAACATTGCGGGTCTTGCGCAGGGTAAGCGCGAGCTCAGCGATGGCCCACACGCCGGCAACGGCGAGCAGCAGCAGGGCGATTTGAATGGGACTCATACAAGCCTCCCGGAAGAATCGAAATACAGACGCTTTTCATGGTACCCCAAAGGGGACCGAACATGCCAAGAGCAGCAACGTGGGACAAAATTATCAGCAGCTACTTCGGTGCATTCCCGCTGCGGTCACGTTCGCTTTGCTCTACGCGCCACTCTTCCCAGCCGCGCCCGGCAGGCTGCCAGAACGCACCGCGCTCCAGCCCCTCGGGCAAATAGCGCTGATCGACCCAGCCTTCAGGATAATCGTGCGGGTATTTATACACACCGTATTCATCGCTGCCCGGGCGATGGCGATCGCGCAGATAACTCGGCACCTCGCGAAGCCCACTAGAATGTATATCGGCCAGCGCCGCATCGATCGAAGCCTCACACGCGTTGGATTTTGGCGCCAAGCACACATAGAGTGCAGCCTGAGCCAGGTTAATGCGGCACTCGGGATAGCCAATGACCTCGGCAGACTTAAACGCGGCATGCGCCACCAAAAGCGCCTGCGGGTCGGCGTTGCCAACATCCTCAGAAGCGTGAATCATAATGCGGCGAGCGATAAACTTAGGATCCTCCCCAGCATCGATCATGCGCGCGAGCCAATAGATCGTGGCATCAGGGTCGCTACCGCGCATGGACTTGATGAACGCACTGATGATGTCGTAGTGCATGTCGCCGTTTTTGTCATACGTAAAGCCGCGACGCGGGTTGGCGATCTTTACGTCACCCACGGTGATGGGATAGCGCTCCCCCGCCGCGGGCGCTGGCGTTCCCTCGGTATCGGGACGCGTGACGGCAATCTCGCTCGCAAGCTCGAGCGTCGTGAGCGCCGAGCGAGCGTCACCCGCTGCCAGCGTGCAGATGGTCTTGACCGTATCCTCATCGGCCGAGAACTTACCGTTCAAGCCCTGCGGCGCCTCAAGCGCACGTTCAATAAGCGTGGCGATATCCTCGTCCTTCAGATGCTCAAGCTCCACGACGCGACCACGTGAGAGCAGTGCCGAGTTGACCTCGAAGTACGGGTTCTCCGTCGTAGCGCCAATCATAATGACGGTACGGTTCTCAACTGCATGCAGCAGGGCATCCTGCTGCGATTTAGAGAAGCGGTGAATCTCATCGATGAATAGAATGGTGCGGCGGTCGTACGTATTCAGGCGCGTCTTGGCCTCATCAATCACGCGACGCAGGTCCTTCACGGTACCCGTGACGGCGCTGACCTCGACAAACTCGCTCTTGGTATGGTTGGCGATAATGTGGGCCAGCGTCGTCTTGCCCGTACCGGCAGGCCCGTACAGAATCACGCTCGAAAGCACGTCGTGCTCGATCGCGGCACGCAGCCATGAACCCTTACCGACGGCCTTTTGCTGGCCCACGTACTCGTCGAGCGAATTGGGTCGCATGCGCACCGCGAGCGGCGCATTTTTAAAGGAACGCTCGCGCGTCGAGGCAGAAAAAAGGTCGTCCATAGCCATCCCGTGCATCAATCAAAAACGTTTTCCACTAACAGTATACCGAATTAATACGAACTACCGTTCGTTAATATAGGTACGGTGCGGAAACTCCAGACCAGGGAACAGCTTGCTCGTCAGCTCGCAGAAATAACCGTCCGTCATGCTCGCGATATAATCCACCACGGCTTGATCCTTGTCGTCCTGCCAGGCATAGGTGCGATCATAGTAGGAAAGCTGCTGCTCAATGCGCGAAATATGGTGCTTAAAGATGTAAGAGGACTCGTCGCCACTGTTTAGATCCCGCAGGCAACGGTCGTAGAGCTTTACGAACGCCTCGCGCAGCTCCGCCTCGGAATCGCCTTCGATACCGCCCTTGCTATAGATCTTCTCGTAGTTCTCGCGCTTGGCTCGGCGAATTTCCTCAAACAGGTCCTCGCTCATCTCGATGCGCGGCTTACCATAGCTGTGCTCAACGATATCGATGGAGGCATGCGTGAGGATCCAACTGTTGTAGGCACCGCCCCGGCCATCATCAAAAGCGTCGGGCGAAAGCAGGCCCGCCGCGATCGCATCCTGACGGTCACGACCGACGTAGGCAAGAATATCCGAGATGCAAACGACGCAGCCCTCGAGCGTCATGGGACGCAGATGCTCAATTGCGCTATAGCCCGTGGCAATGCAATCCTCAACCGTCTGGTCAAACTGGTCAAAGGAGCCCATGTCCGAGAGCTCAAACACACGCTGCTCGTACTCGCCGTTATGGCATAGCACGCCGTCGAGCGTCTGGAGCGACACGTTGCGGCCATACAACGCGTCGAGCACGCGAACCGACTGCACGTTATGGAAAAAATAACGCCCCGTACGCTCATGATAGATATCGTTGAGGAAGCGCTCGCCGGCATGGCCGAAAGGCGTGTGTCCCAAGTCGTGACCCAGGCCAATCGCCTCGATCAGATCGCAATTGAGCCCCAGGGCGTGACCGATATCGCGCGCAATGCGGGAGACAAGCTGTACGTGCAAACCGCGGCGTGAAAGATCATCATTGCTACGGAAGCTAAAGACCTGCGTTTTGCCTGCATAACGGGTGTACGCCGGAAGATGAAGTATCTTTTCGGTATCGCGCATAAACGCCGGACGCATAAGCGTGCCTTTGTCGGCGGCGCGATCAATACGACGAATGACCTGATCATCGTTGCAACGATACGGGTTGACATAGCCCGAAGCACGATCGGCGGCAATGCGCTCGACAAGCTCGGGCGACAACGCCGAGGGAATACGGTCCATGCGCGCCTTAATGACGGCCGTTTCTTGATTAGATTCCATGGCATGCTCCTTAAAAAGGATGCGCAATCGGTTACAAAGTGCAGCCCACGACCTCGATTATGGCAAAAATCGGCACTAAAAACGGGAGCAATGGCAGGGAGCGCGATTTTGTGAAGAGGCAGGAGAGGGCCAGGGCCAGGAGTGCGACGGCAAATGCCACGATGCCACCCATAGGGTCGAGCGTGCAAAGCGCGAAGAGTGCTTTGGCGTCCCCCATGCCAATCCCCGGGGCTTGACGAAGGCGCCGCCAGAGCGACTCAGTAAGCACAAGGGCAAGGTAGACGATGACCGCAAGACCGGCATGATCAAGTGCAGTGTTAACGCCCCTGTCGAGCCAAACGCCTGCTAACGCCGCCACGGCACATGCGCCGGCAAGCTCATTGGGAAACCGCCGCTCACGGGCATCAATCCACGCGCCGGCAAAGATGCAAATCCAAAACGGGATATAGATCATCGAAAACCTCCTTGAGCAGCTGCTCAAAAGCAAAAACCACCACAAAGGTGCCTGTCCCCTTTGCGGTGGTTTTGGTGGTGGTTATTTGGCGCCTTGCATGACCTCGTCAAGGGTAACGCTGACGGCGTGCTGCGTCGGGACCCAGTCGACCTTCAGGAACAGCGCGGCCACCGTGATGGGGATATAGCTGAACATAAAGATCGGGAAGGTAAACAGGTTAGTCACCAGACGCCACTTTTGCGCGCAGTGAATGTGCTTGTACTCAAAGATGGTCGTGAGCAGCGCCAGGATAAAGAAAGTCAGATACATCATGGCGAAGGTCATAATGAGCGAAGCGGCACAGGCCTGCATCTCGACTTCGGTAGCCAAAAAGCCGTGCGAGAGTCCACCCACGATCAGGAACGTCGCATTGGCGAGCATCGAGATGAGCGACAGCAGCATACCCGGGGCGATCGTCATGAACATGTCGTAGGCGGCAAAGCGATGGTAGCGGAAGGTCGACTTGACCAGGTGCTTACCGTAAGTAAAGAACACCTGGTAGAAGCCCTTGGTCCAACGCATGCGCTGTTTCCAGGACGCCTTAAACGTCACGGGTTGTTCGTCAAAGAACTCCGCCGGCGCATAGCCAATGCGAATGCCGTGAATGGCGCAGAACGTGGTGAACTGAATGTCCTCGGTCAGCGTGTGGAACTGCCAACCGTGCATGCCCTCGATAACGCTGGCGGAGATGAGGTAGCCCGAACCCGAAACAGCGCAGGACGTCTTGCAGATATTACGCGCGTTGTTGAGGAAGCGCGCCTCGCGTAGATACCACGTGGCATTAGCAGCCGAGATCCACGAGCTGCCGAAGTTCTTGGAATTGCGATAGCTCGTGACCACATGGAAGCCCTGGTCAAAGGCATCATTCATCTTGGAAACGTAATCGCGGGAGATAACGTTATCGGCATCGAAGATAAAGTAGCCCTCAAACGTGTCGGGATACTCGTTGAGAATGCGGTCGAAGCCAAAGTCCATGACCCAGCTCTTGCCCTTGCGGGCCAGGTCATTGCGCTCGTAAACAATGGCACCGGCCTCGCGCGCGAGCTGCGCCGTGTTGTCGGTGCAGGCATCGGCGACCACGAAAACCTCGATGAGCTCGGACGGATAATCCTGGTCCTTGATGGAGCGAACGAGGTTGGCGATCACGGCCTCCTCATTATGCGCCGCGATAAAAAAGGCATAGCGATGGAGTTTTTTGGCCTTGGGAGCCGCGACCTCGCCACGAAGAGCGCCAATGACAAAGAAGACCACCTGGTACAGAAAGCAGACCGTGAGCAGCGTAACCACAATCTGGTTAAAGATCACGATGGGCGTGTTAGTTTGTAAAAAGGCGAGCATGCAGGCTCCCGAGAACGCGTTACGTAAACAACCGTATATCTTACCGCAGGCTTACCGAGTTCAAGAAACCACCTAATACCGGCTAGGCTTCGAGAAGGCCAAGCTGCGGGACGATGTCGTCGCCGGCGGCGGTGCGGCCAAGCGAGCGCGGAGCCAGATCGTCGAGAACCGCAGCGAGATCCCACGGCAACTCGTCGCGGCACTCAATGCGCTCCCCCGTCACGGGATGGTCGAACGCCACGCGCCAGGAATGAAGGAACTGCCTGGTCAGGCCCTGGTCGGCGCGCGCATCGCACTTGCCGTAAAGCGGATCGCCCACGCAGGCGTGGTTGATATGACGCATATGCACGCGAATCTGATGTGTACGGCCGGTAAACAGATGGCACTCAACGAGCGTATAACCATCGTCAAAGCGCGTGGAATCAAAGCGCTCGAGGACTTTAAAGGTCGTAATGGCCTGACGGGCAAAGGGGTCGTCCGAAACCGCCATCTTGACGCGGTCGCGCGTAGAACGGGCGATACCGGTATTGATGGTGCCCTCGTCCATGGCGATGTGCCCGTGGACAAGCGTGATATAGCGGCGGTCGAGCGCACGCGTGCGAATGAGATTTTGAAGCGCGCGCTGGGTGTCGTCGTCTTTTGCCGCGAGCATAAGGCCCGAGGTATCGCGATCCAGGCGATGCACGATGCCGGGGCGGTCCTCACCCTGCACGGTACCAAGATGATCGATACCGCAGTGGTAGACCAAGGCGTTCGCAAGCGTGCCGCTCTCGTGGCCGTGGGCGGGATGGCACACCAGCCCGCGCTGCTTGGAGAGCACAATGAGATAGTCGTCCTCATAGCGAATGTCGAGCGGGATGGCCTCGGGAATCACATCGGTGGGATCGTGCGGCTCGGGCAGGTCGACCGAGATGCGGTCACCGGCGCGTACGGCATACTTTTTTGACAGACAGGTCTCGCCGTTCACGATTACGGCGCCGCCCTCGATCAGATACGCGCAGGCAGAGCGCGTGGGGCAGCCGTCGTTGGCACCCAAAAAGGCGTCGAGACGCTGGCCAGAGCAATCGTCGGCAACAAGAATATGGATGTCGGCCATTAACGATCATTCCTTTCGCGAATCTTGCGGGCACGCTCCCCACGCTGCTTGGCTTTGCGCTTAGCGCGGGCCTCATCACGGGCATTGAGCTCAGCAGTCGCATCGACCTCGCGAGCGGCGGGACTCAAGAACATGTAACCGATAAGCGCCAGCACAACACCGACCGTAATGCCGATATCGGCCACATTGAAGACGGGAAAGTCGATGAAGGTGGTGGCAATAAAATCGGTCACAAAGCCAAAGGCCAAACGATCGATAGCGTTGCCGATAGCACCGCCCGCGACCATAGCCATGCCCACAACCTCCAAGCGAGCAAGCTGGGGCGCGCGAAGCAAGTACACGGCAATGGCGACAATGACCGCAAGCGCCAGCAAAGCAAACGCAACGCCATGCCCCTCGCCCATGCTAAAGGCAGCACCGATATTGCGGACAAACAGGAAGTCGATCACACCGGGGATAACAGTCACATGCAAAGCGTCGCCCACGGCACGAACCGCAAGCTTAGTCAGCTGATCAAAAAGCAGCACAACCAGCACCACCCCACCAGCAACACCTAACCGCCAGCGCAAAGGCGGCGTCATATCCCCAGCACGACCCAAAGAAATCCCCTACCCTCAAGATCATCGAATTACGTTTAATACAAAGAACTATCTTATATTGCCATACGCAGAACGCACGACATATCCACCAACGCAAGCGAAATAACCAGCTAAAAACGAAAGCGACATTCCGAATAACGGAATGTCGCTTAATAGCTTTCGACTAAAAACGCAAGTCGAAAGAAAGCCTCTAGCTCCAGCAATGGAAACGCCGCGTTGCCGTCACCAACAGCGAAAACGTCCCTAAGCGAGCAAGGTGACGTGAAAGAGGAGGGAAGCGTACTTTCGTACGCGACCGACGATTGAACGTCAGATTGCCGCTTAGGGGCGTTTGCAGCGTCGGTAGGTTACGGCGTTCTACGAACGCCGTAACCTACAGCGCGTCAGCGCAGCGCTTACAGATATGTGCGTGGCCGTTGTACTCGCCAACGGTGGTGCGGTGGTTCCAGCAACGGTCGCAGCACTCGCCCTCGGCAGCTTCAATGGCAACGGAGAGTTCCTCGCCCTGGGTCAGCTCAACATCGGAGACGATGTAGAACTCGGCCAGGTCGACGGCCTTATCACCGGTCAGCAGCGCGTACATCTCGGCGGGAACGACCGCCTTGACGCGGACCTGCTGGCTCTTAGTGAAGGTGCCGGCAGAACGGGCATCCTCAAGGGCTTTGGTCACGGCGCTACGGAGCTCGAGCGAAGCCTCGAGCACGCCCTCAAACTCATTGGCCTCGTCGACCGTGATGGGCGACTTGTACCAATCGAGCAGCGCGGCGTACTTCTGGTGATCGACGCAGCCGGCGGGCGCATATGCCATGGCCTCGTCGACGGTATAGGACAGGATCGGCTGCAGGTCGCGCATGAGCATCGAGAAGAGCTCGGCCAGCACGGTCTGGGCACTGCGGCGCTCGAGCGAGCCGGGCTTGTCGCAGTACAGACGATCCTTCAGGGCGTCGAGATACACGTTGGAAAGCTCGGTAACCACGAAGTCATAGAGCGCACGGTAGGCGCGCGGGAACTCATAGCTGGCGTAGGCGTCGTCGACCTCGGCCTGGACCTGGGTCAGACGGGCAACCATGAGCTTGTCGAGCGGCAGCAGGTCGGCAAAGGCGACGCCGTCGGTCTCGGGCTCAAACTGACCCTCGAGCTCGGAGAGCAAGAAGCGCAGCGTGTTGCGGAAACGACGATAGGCATCGGACGTACGAGCGAGAATCTCATGGTCGATGGAGACGTCGGAGCTGGTGTCGACGGAGGCAACCCAGAGACGGATGATGTCAGCGCCCATCTCGTCGCAGACCTTGTTGGGGTCGATGACGTTGCCGAGCGACTTGGACATCTTGCGGCCCTGGCCATCGAGCGTGAAGCCCTGCGAGACGACCGCCTTGTACGGAGCATGGCCGTTGGCACCCACCGAGGTGAGCAGCGAGCTCTGGAACCAACCGCGATGCTGGTCGGAGCCCTCGAGATACACGTCAGCCGGGTACTCAAGCTCGGGTCGATACTCGCAGACGGCCTTCCAGGACACGCCGGAGTCCCACCACACGTCGAGAATGTCCTTATCAGCCTTGAGGCGATGGCCGCCGCACTTGGGGCAGACGCAGGCCTCGCCCAGGTAGCTCTCGGGAGCGTCGGTGAACCAGGCGTCGGAGCCTTTCTCGTGGAAGAGCTTGATGACGGCGTCGAGCGTGGCGTCATTCATGACCTTCTCGCCGCAGTCGGCGCAAGTGTAGCTGGGGATAGGCACGCCCCAGTTGCGCTGACGGCTGATGCACCAGTCGGGACGCTGCTCGACCATGGCGCCGATGCGGTTGGCCGCGTGGGCCGGATACCACTTGACGTTCTCGCGGACCTCTTTGCCAGCCTGCTCGCGCAAACCGGTCTTGTCCATCGAGACAAACCACTGGTCGGTAGCACGGAAGAGCACCGGGTGCTTGCAACGCCAGCAGTGCGGATAGCTGTGCGTGATCTTCTTCTCGAGGACCAGGGTGCCGCGCTCGCGCAGGAACTCGATGATGTGCGGGTTGGCCTCGTCGGTATCCATGCCGCTGAAGGGACCGCCGGTGCCAAACTCCTCGCCGGTGTAGAACTTGCCGTCGTCATCGACCGGCATGCAGATGTCGGTGATGCCCTCCTTGAGGCAGGCAAAGTAGTCGTCGACGCCGTGGCCGGGCGAGTTGTGGACGATACCGGTACCGTCATCGACACCGACGTAATCGGCCAGCAGCGCCACGCCCTCAACACCATCAAAGATCGGCTGCTTGTAGTGGATGTGGTGGAAGGTCTCGGCAGGAACCACGTAGGGCTTGCCGTCGACCATAACCGGGGTGTACTCCCAGCCAAACTCCTCGCAGCACTTGGGAGCCAGGTCCTCGAGCATGACCTCGGCACGACCCTCGTGCTCAACGGCGACATAGGCGGCACCGGGCTTAAGGGAAACGGCCTGGTCGGAGGGGATGGTCCACGGCGTGGTCGTCCAGATGATAAAGTCGACCGGGCCGTCGAAGTTCTCGAGGCCGGCGGGCTTGGAAGTCATCTCGAAGCGCACGAAAATGGAGGGGCTCGTCTCGTCAGAGTACTCAATCTCGGCCTCGGCGAGTGCGGTGTGGCAGTGCTTACACCAGTGGACGGGCTTGTGGCCGCGATAGATCATGCCCTTGTCGAACATAGCCTTGAAGACCTCGATGTCGGCGGCGTCATGCTGGTGATAGAGGGTCAGATACGGGTTGTCCCAATCGCCGAGCACGCCCAGGCGACGGAAGCCGGCCTTCTGCAGCTCGATGTTCTCGACAGCGAACTTATTGCAAAGCTCGCGGATCTTAGCCGTGGAGGTCTGGTTGAACTTCTCGGTGCCGAGCTTCTCCTCGACCTTGTGCTCAATCGGCTGACCGTGGCAGTCCCAACCGGGGACATAGGGAACCTCATAGCCCTGCATCATCCAGTAGCGGTTGATCATGTCCTTGGAGATCTTGTTCATGGCATGGCCGATGTGGATCGGGCCGTTGGCGTACGGAGGGCCGTCGTGCAGCACGAACTTCTTATGCCCCTCGTTCTTCTTTAGAACTTGCTCGTAGACCTTGTTGTCCTGCCAGTCCTTGAGTCGCTTGGGCTCGGACTTGGAAAGACCGGCACGCATGGGAAATCCGGTTTTGGGCAGATTCATCGTCTGCTTGTACTCGTTTGCCACGGTACCCCTTTCATGTCGTGGGCGCGCACGCCCTCTGGGCACCAAAAAAGCGCCCGTCCCTACAAGCTGGGACGAAGCGCCATAAAACAGGCAGTCTGCCCGTAAAAGCTCTTCGCTTAACCACCCAGCTTAGATGCCCTCGCCCGCGTATTCGCGCGCTCGCATCCGTTACTCGGCTGGCCTGTATCGACGGCCATCTCGGCGATGTCTACTAAGACGAACCTGCGCGGCACGTCCGTTGGGATCGCAGCTCCGGGGTGATTTTCATCGGTCGCATGCACGGGTTCTCAGCGCTCCCCGCTCTCTGTGGCATGCGGACGGCCGACTACTCGTCCCCATCAACGCTTATGCGGAGTATGCTAGCACGTTCCGCGCCGGCGAAAAACCCTCAACACTGGTTTTATACGTTCGAAATTTCTCGCGGCTGTGGACCTTCTCTAGGAGCAAAATACCTGAAAGCACTTTATCGAAAGAAAGAAGGTTGCCATGCGCACGATTGGAATGAGTGATTATACCGTTGGCGAGGATTGCTTTACCGAGCTGCCCGCCGCACTGGCCGAGTACGGAGCGACCAAGGTCGCCATCATCGGCGGCAAGCGAGCCCTGGCTGCGGCGCTGCCGGGAATCGAGGCGGCACTTGAAGGTACCGATGTCGAGGTCCTGGAGACGCGCGTCTATGGCACCAACAGTACGCGTGCCAATATCGCCAAGGTCGTGAACTCCCCTGCCTGCCAGGAAGCCGACGTGCTCATCGCATGCGGCGGCGGCAAGGCGCTCGACACCGTGAAGACCGCAGCCATCGAGCTCAAGAAGATCGTCTTTACCGTACCGACGATTTGCTCCAACTGCTCGGCCGCGACCGCCATTGCCGTTGTCTACAATGACGATGGCTCGCTCGAGGGCTATTCGTACCCCAACCGACCGGCGCACATCTTCATCAACCCCAAGATCATCGCCGAGGCACCGGCAGAGTACTTCTGGGCCGGCGTGGGCGATGCCCTGTCTAAGCAGCCCGAGGTCGAGTACGCCACGAGCGCCGGTAATTTGGAGCACACCGCCGGTCTTGGCCTGGCACTCGCCCACACCTGCTCCGAGCCGCTGTTTACCTATGGCGTCCAGGGTCTTGAGGACGTGCGCCAAGACCTGTCGACCGAGGCCGTAAAGCAGATCGCGCTCGACATCGTGGTCAACACGGGCTATGTCTCGAACCTGACCAACCAAAACGATTACTACTACAACTCGAGCGTGGCGCACGCGTTCTACAATGCGACGTGCAGCATTGCGCGCGAGGGAACCTATCTGCACGGCGAGGTCGTGAGCCTGGGCGTGCTCGTGCTGTTTGCCTATACGGGCGGTACCGAGAACCTTGAGCGCTACGCCGCCTTTAACAAGCAGATGGGGCTGCCCGTGACGCTGGAGCAGGTCGGCCTTACCGAGGCCGACATCCCGGCGCTGTGTGAGTATGCCCACGCCACCAACGAGTGGAAGCAGGGTAACCCGGAGCCCTTCACCGACGAGAAGTTTGCCGCCGCCATCAAGGCCGCCAACGCCTACGGCCATTCTATCCTGGCCTAACCGACCAAAACCGCCACAAAGGGGACAATACCTTTGTGGCGGTTTTTTATTGCCGTAACATGCTCGAGTCGAACTCGCTAGCCGGGATAAAGCGGTATCCATTGCGCAGGAGCAAATCGACGAAAACGCCGTTGCCCGCCGTGAGCTTACCGCTAAAGGTGCCATCGTAGATGCGACCTGCGCCGCACGAGGGGCTGCGGTCCTGAAGGATGCACGCGACTATCTCTTCCGGTCCGCCTGCCTGCTCGCACATATCGAGCGCGCGTTGGGCACCCAGGCGGAACTCGCGATCGACCGAGATGCCCTCGCAGGTACGGACCTCGCCGCTCACAATCTCAGACGGCTTTCGCGGCGTGGGCAGGCCGCCAAAGACCTCAGGGCACACCAAGAGTACCTCGGTCCCTGTGCGTTCACACGCTTCGACCAGCTCGCGATGGTAGTTATCGAGCCCGTTATACTTGCAGCTCTCGCCCATCAAGCAGGCACTTACCACGATCTTCATGCATATCCCTCCCAAGCAAAACGCCCCATTTGAGATAGAAGCTCAAATGGGGCGTTCGATGCTGTGTAACCAGCCTTACTGCTGCTTCGGCATCAGCGGATTCTCACGCGTGAGGAGATTCATGAACTCCTCGCCCGTGATCGTCTCCTTCTTGTACAGATAACGAGCCAGCTCGTGAAGCTTAAACTTATTCTCCTTCAGGATCTGCAGGGCGCGATCGTGCGCATCCTCGATCAGCTTGGCGACAATCGCATCCACGCGCTCGGCCGTACCGGGGGCGCAGGTGAGCGACGTGTCCTGGTTGAGATACGCATTCTGCACGGTACCGAGCGCCATCATGCCAAACTCATCGGACATACCAAAGCGCGTCACCATGTTGCGGGCGAGCTTGGTGGCCTGCTCGATATCGTTGGCGGCGCCGGTCGTCATCTCACCAAAGATGAGCTCCTCGGCGGCACGTCCGCCGCAGTAGACGGCGAGCTTGTCCAGCACCTCCTGGCGCGTAGTCAAGAAGCGCTCATCCTCCTCAACCTGCATGGTGTAGCCCAGAGCGCCGCTCGTGCGCGGCACGATGGTAATCTTGGTGACCGGCGCAGAGCCCTTCTGGCGAGCGGCAACGATGGCATGGCCGATCTCGTGGTAGGACACGACCTGCTTCTCGTGGTCGGACAGCACCGTGGACTTACGCTGCTGTCCGGCGATGACGACCTCCACCGACTCCTCAAAATCATCCTGGGTCGCGCGCTTGCGCCCCTCGCGGACGGCTCGCAGGGCGCCCTCGTTGATGATGTTGGCCAAGTCGGCGCCCGAGGCACCGGGCGTGGCGCGGGCAATCGCGGTCAGGTCGATCGGGGGCTGCGTCTTCACGCTCTTGGCATGCAGCTCGAGGATGTTCTTGCGACCAGTCAGATCGGGCAGCTCAACGGGGATGCGGCGGTCAAAACGACCGGGGCGCAGCAGGGCCGGATCGAGGCTGTCGGGACGGTTGGTGGCAGCGAGGACAACGATACCCTTGTGGTTATCGAAGCCATCCATCTCGGTCAGCAACTGATTGAGCGTCTGCTCGCGCTCGTCGTTGCCGCTAAAGCCGCCGCCGTCACGCTTTTTGCCGATGGTATCGATCTCGTCGATAAACACAATGCACGGGGCCTTTTCCTTGGCCTGCTTAAACAGGTCGCGCACCTTGGCGGCGCCACGGCCGACGAACATCTCGACGAACTCAGAACCCGAAATGCTAAAGAACGGAACACCAGCCTCGCCGGCAACAGCCTTGGCTAGCAGGGTCTTACCGGTACCCGGAGGGCCAACAAGGAGAGCACCGCGCGGCAGCTTGGCGCCAATCTCCTCGTAGCGCTGGGGCTTCTCCAGAAAGTCGACGACCTCCTTGAGGGACTCCTTGGCCTCTTCCTGGCCGGCGACATCCTTAAAGGTCACGCCCACGTCCTTGGAGGCGATCACGCGCGCGCCGGACTTGCCCAGTCCACCGCCGCCAAAGCCACCGCCGCCAAAGTTCATCGAAGGACCGTCATCACCCATGGCCTTCTTCATGCGGCGGTTGAGCCACCAGCCGATCAGGAAGAAAATCGCCATGGGAAGGATGAGCGTAAGCAGGTAGTAGGTCATCAAACCCGAGTTTTTATCGGGAACGACCGACTCCAGCGAAGCGCCAGACTCAAGCACGCGATCGGTAAAGCCCGCATCGTTCGGCACACCGGTCGTCTTATAGGCGATGTTCTCGTCCTCGCCCTTCTTGGTGTAATAAATCGAGTAATCGTCCGTGTTGTACTCGACCTTGTCGACACTCTTCTTATCGAGCGCTTTGACAAACGTCGAGTAATCGGTCTTCGTAATCTGCTGCGTGTGACCGATGTTGGGGAACAGAACGGTCGAGAGCACGAGGTAGACGACGAAGGCGATGAGCACGTAGAGGATCATATTCCGTCTACGCTTGTTGTCATCCATCTCCATCTGCTTGAACTCCATCTACTGGGGTTAATAATGCTTTCTAGAATACCCAACCCGGACGGCGATAAACCGACGCCGGGCACGAAAAGACAGAGATGGCATCACTGGAAGTCGGCAAGGTTCAAATCTATACGGGCGACGGCAAGGGCAAGACGACGGCTGCGCTGGGGCTCGCGCTGCGTGCCACGGGCTATGGACTCGACGTTCTTAGGCTGCAGTTTGCCAAGAAACTTCACTGCGCCGAGCATGATGCGGCGCCCCGTTTGGGTCTGCGCATCGCACAAGCCGACCGCGACACGCCCGAGGCCTGCGCGGCGCAGATCATGGAGCTCGCATGCGAGCAGATATCACAGGTCGATGTTCTGATTTTGGACGAACTCGGCGAGGCCATGCGCCGAGGTTTCGTGACGCGCAAGGATGTGGAGGGGCTGATCGCACTGAAGCCTACCACCACAGAGCTCGTGCTCACCGGCCGCGGGCTGCTGCCGTTGGCCGACCTCGCAGACTTAGTCACCGAAATGCGCCCCGTCAAACACTACTTCGACGAAGGCCTCTTAGCCCACCAAGGCATCGAATACTAATCCGGCACTTAGGGACGTTCCTTTTAATATGAGCAGGACATTGTCAAGAGGCAAAAT
>CAUEPS010000012.1 GCA_959019775.1 uncultured Collinsella sp. | reverse complement strand
TCGTGGGTGTCGTGGCCATCACCGCCGTCCAGGCTCAGATGGCTGAGTAGCGGACATATCCCCTCGGGGCCCTACAGGGTAAACCTCTGAAAACGTCCTCGGACATGTCGGAAGCCCCCGCTGCGCACTACGTGCGGCGGGGGCTTCCTCCGTCCTGCGGAAAGTTTTCAGAGCTTTACCCTGTAGGGCCCCTGCCGCCACGTGGCAGTCAGGGTATCTGGAGTGGACGGCGGCTTGGCTACGAGCTGGGGCTGAAGATCTGAATGATTGGATGCCGTTGTTGGGAGCGCAGGCGTTGCTGGTGATGATCACTTTGGGACTGGAATTTCCGCCTGCCAGTAAAAAGACCTCCGGAGCTGTTGCTCTGGAGGTCTTTTTGTCAATTACAGACGAATGCGTTAGTTGTTCTTGGTCAGACGCTCGACGTCGTGGGCGATCATGTATTCCTCGTCAGTGGGGATGACCATGACCGTGACGGAAGAGCCGGCGGCGCTGATGACCTGTGGGCCGTTACCCACGGCCTCGCGGTTCTTGTTGTTGTCGATGCGCACACCCAGCCACTCAAAGCAGTCGCAGAAGGCCTTGCGGATCGACCAGTCGTTCTCGCCGATGCCGGCGGTAAAGGTGATGGTATCCACGCCCGCCATAGAAGCAATCATGGAACCGGCCTGCTGCATGGCCTTGTAGGCGAACATATCGAAGGCGAGCAGGCAGCGCTCGTCACCCTCGGAGGCGCGCGTACGGATGTCGCGGGCGTCGTTGGAGATGCCCGAGATGGCAAGCAGACCGGACTGCTTGTTCATCATGTCGTCGACTTCCTGGTAACTGTAGCCGCCCTCGCGCTGAAGATAGCACACGGTGGCCGGGTCGATGGAACCGCAACGAGTACCCATCATCAGACCGTCAAGCGGCGTGAGGCCCATCGTGGTATCGCGGCACACGCCGTCCTCAATGGCGGCAAGCGAAGCACCGTTGCCCAGATGGCATGAAAGCAGACGGTGGCAGCGCGTACCCAGGATCTCCTTGGCCATCATCCACTCGTAACGGTGGCTCGTACCGTGCGCGCCGTACTTGCGCACGTGGTACTTGTCGCACACGTCCTTGGGCAGCGCGTAGGTGTAGGCGACCTCGGGCATGGTCATGTGGAACGAGGTGTCGAAGACGGCCACGTTGGGCAGCTCCGGATACTTCTCGCGGCAGTATTCGATTGCCGCGGCCTCGCCGTAGTTGTGCAGCGGGGCGAGCGGGGCCACCTCAAGGATCTTAGCCATGACCTCATCGTCGACGACCGCGGAATCATCGAAGTGCCAACCGCCCTGAACGATGCGATGCCCAATGCCATCGATCGTAAAGTCGGTCTTCTCGAGCTCCTCGAGCACGCGAGCGATAGCAGAGCGATGATCGGGGAAGGGAAGCTCCTCGGTCTGCTTGGTGCCACCGTTCTCGGAGTGACCAAAGATGCCCATCTCCGATCCGATACGCTCGCAGTTGCCCTTGGCGAAAACCTCGCGGGTATCGGTATCCAAAAGCTGATATTTAAGGCTCGAGCTGCCGGCGTTGACAACAAGTACGTTCATGAGACTCCTTTGCAGTGCGATATGGTCGGCGCAGACCCCTTAAGGCGGCCGCATGTTAATAAGAAGTTATCACACCTTGATAAATAGCTATCAGGCATATCGCTCAACGAGCACAAAAGAGGGGCCGAACGGCGCTCGGTCGTCCAGCCCCTCCCCTCTTGCAATTACTTACCGCTGACGATGCGCTCGACATCGGAAGCGATCATGAACTCCTCATCCGTGGGGATGACGAAGATCTTGACCTTGGAATCCTTGGCGGACAGGCACCACGCGCCGTCGCCGCGCAGGGCGTTGCGGGCATGGTCCATCTTGACGCCCATAAAGGCCAGACGGTCGGCCACGCCAGCGCGGACAGCCGGAGCGTGCTCGCCGATGCCGGCGGTAAAGACCAGGGTGTCCATGCCGCACATGGAAGTGGCCATCTCGGCGGCCTTGGCGGCAATCTTGTAGACGAACATATCGAAGGCGAGCTGAGCCTCGGGGTCACCAGCAGCGGCGAGCTCCTCGACGTTGCGGCAGTCGTTGGTCTTGCCGCCGGTCACAGCCAAAAGGCCGGACTTCTTGTTCATCATCTCGTCGACCTCGTCGAAGGTGTAGCCGCCTTCGCGCTGCAGGTAGCACACGGTAGCAGGGTCGATGGAACCGCAGCGGGTGCCCATCATGACACCGTCGAGCGGCGTCAGGCCCATGGTGGTGTCCATGCACTTGCCGTCCTCGATGGCGCACAGGGAAGCGCCGGAACCGATGTGGCACACGACGACCTTGCGAGCCTCGCCGTTGGTCATCTCGGCAACCTTCTTGGAGATGTAGCGGTAGCTGGTGCCGTGGGCGCCGTACTTACGGATGTGCAGCTTGTCGCAGACGTCCTTGGGCAGGGCGTAGGTCTTGGCGACCTCGGGCATATTGAAGTGGAAAGCAGTGTCGTAGACCGTGACGTTGGGCAGGTCGGGATACTGCTCGAGGCAGTACTCGATAACGTTGGCCTCGGGGTTGTTGTGCAGCGGGGCGAGCGGAGCGACCTCGCGGATCTTGGCGAGGACGTCCTCGTCGACGAGGGAGGAATCGCCGAAGTACCAACCGCCCTGAACGATACGGTGGCCGATGCCCTCGATCTTGACGCCGTTGGCCTCGAGGTCCTTCAGGACGACCTCGATGGCGACTTTGTGGTCGGGGAACTCGATGTTCTCGGTCACTTTCTTGGAACCGTTGGCAGCGTGGGTGAAGGTACCGCCGGTAAAGCAGACGCGCTCGCAGGAACCCTTTGCGGACACCTTGTGGGACTTGGTATCGATGACCTGATACTTGAGGGTCGAAGATCCTGCGTTGACGACCAGAACGTTCATGTGTCTCCCTACTAACAGGCGGTGTGGCGCCGCCAGGTTACATACGCTTCAATAATAAACCCAAACGCCCTCGCGCTCGGGTTTATTGCGTTGATATATAAGTTATCGGTGCCTGAGCTTCCGTTTCATTGCACGGAAGAGGCGCCCTCAGATGAGGTTCTCGCCCAGGTTCTTGCCGCCGAGAACGTGCATGTGGAAGTGCATGACGGTCTGGCCGGCGTTGACGCCCTTGTTGGAGATGACACGGAAACCGTCCTCCAAGCCCTTGGCCTTGGCGACCTCCTGGATGGCGTGAGCCATGGCGCCCATGGTCTCGGCAGGCACATTGTCGGCGATGTCGCTGTAGTGCTTCTTGGGGATTACGAGCGTGTGGACCGGCGCCTGGGGGTTGAGGTCGTCGAAGGCGATGACCTGATCGTCCTCATAGACAACGGTCGAGGGGATCTCGTGGTTGGCAATTTTGCAGAAGATGCAATCACACATAGCTGGTTCCTTTCTTACAGACCAAGGTAATTATATTTGGCCGGGATGGTTAGAACGAGAGGTTGTCGTCGGTGTTGGCGGCCTCGCCGTCGGCGAGCACGTCGTTGCCGTCGACGTCCTTCAGGAGCACCGAGACCTTCTGCTCGGCATCGGACAGGCGGGTGCGCAGGCTCTTGAGGAGCTCGACGCCGCGGGTGTAGCTCTCGAGCGACTCCTCGAGCTCCATATCGCCCGACTCCAAGCTGCGGATGATGAGCTCCAACTCCTGCGAGGCCTGCTTGTACGTAAGCTGCTCGACCGGGGTCTTCTCTGCCATATCTGTTTCCTTTCCTAAAGGTTTATCACTATGAAACGCGGCTTACTCGACCGTATCGACCGTTGCCGCCACGTTGCCGTCTGCCATGCGCACACGAATGGCGTCGCCGGGCTTAAAGGTCTTGGCACTCGTGGCCACGCCATCATCGCTGTACGCGATGGAATAGCCGCGGGCAAGCACCTTGAGCGGCGACAGGGCATCGAGCGAGGCTGCCGCACGGCCTAGGTCGGACGCGGGTTTGCCGAGCATCGTGCGCCCCTGATGCTCCAGACGGGAGCTTGCGAGCATGAGCGCATGGCGCTTGCCATCGAGCCCTGAGGTGCTTGCGATCAAGCGCTCGGGCAGACGCTCGAAGTTGGAGCGGAATGTCCCGACCGAGCGCGCTATGGCGCCGGACAGACGATCGGCCGTCAGGGCAAGCTCGGACTCGCGACGCTCGACCATAAACGTTGGATCGTTGAGGCACGGGCGGCACGCGGCCGCATCGAGCGCGTCAACCAGACGAGCCGTATAGGTGTCCCAGGCACGACGACCGCGCTGGTCGAGCATTTCCAGATCGACCTGATCCGACCCGATCATCGAAGCCATCGCGACGCCCAGACGCTGATGGCGCGTCTCGAGCACGTCGGCCAACTCCGTCATAGCCGGCGCCACCGATTCTGCCGCTGCCGTTGGCGTGGAGGCGCGACGGTCGCTCACCATGTCGCAAATCGAGGTATCGGGCTCATGGCCAATGCCGGTCACCACGGGCACGGGGCAAGCCGCCACCGCACGGGCAAGCTCCTCGTCGTTAAAGGTCATGAGGTCCTCGAAGGAGCCGCCGCCACGGACAAGCAAAATGCAATCGGGCGCCGGCGTAATGGCAGCGGCGCGGCGCAAGCCTTCAATAAGCTCTGCCGGCGCGCCCTCGCCCTGGACCTTTGCGCCCACGCAGACAAGCTCGACGAGCGGGTTGCGACGGCGCAGCGTACGCTTGACGTCGTCGATCACGGCGCCCGAAAGCGAGGTGACGACCGCCACGCGTGAGCAGAACACCGGGATGCGGCGTTTACGGGACTCGTCCATCAGCCCCTCGCGGCGTAGCTTTTCGGCCAACTGAGCCACCTGCTGACGCAGCAAGCCCTCCCCCGCCAGCGAGAACGAGCGGGCGACGAAGCTCATACGACCCGTGGGCTTGTAGAGATTGAAGCTGCCCTTAAAGCTCACCTGCATGCCGTCGCGCAGATCGAAGGTACGCTTAAGGTAGGCGCCCTTCCAGATGATGCAGTCGACGGCCGCCGAGTCGTCCTTGATTTGGAAGTAGCAGTGGCCGCTTCGGGCATTGGGACCACGAAAACCCGTGACCTCACCCAAAACGCTCAGCTGCGGAATGGCATCGAGCGCGCCGGCGGCGATCTCCACCGCTTGGCTCACGCTGAGCTCTTTGCGCTCCTGATCGTCCGAACCGTCGAACTCGGCGGAAACGGCATTGCCGGTTAGGTTCCAGCCTGCCACGCAGCCTCCTTTCGTTATCGCGCACAGAGGCTCCGGCCCCGTGCAAATTTAAGTCCAACACATAGTACAGCGCCGCGAGGACACGAATCCCCACGGCGCCTGCCTGTCCTATTTGTTATCGGTTGGAGTTTCTGTTGTAGAGAGCCATCAGGTAGAGCAGTTGAATGATCGAAGTGAGCGCTGCGGCCACATAGGTAAGCGCGGCTGCCGTCAGCACCTTCTTGGCGCCGTTGACCTGCTTGGAACTCATGCCCGACTGCTCGATATACGCCACGGCGCGGCGACTGGCATCGATCTCGACCGGCAGCGTAACCAGCTGGAACAACACGCTAAACGAGAAGAAGACCAGCGCGAGGGTCGTGAGCCCCGCGATGTTCATGAACAGGCCCATGAGCAGCACGATCGTCCAGGTGTTTTGGGTAAAGTTGACGACGGGGACCAAAACGGTACGTACCTTCATCATGACATAACCACTTTGACGCTGGGCGGCATGGCCCGCCTCGTGGCAGGCGACGGCAACGCTTGCGACCGACCCGCCCGAACGGTTGGCATCCGACAGATACAGGTTGTTGTCCTGCGGGTTGTAATGATCGGTGAGCTCGCCGGCAACGCCCTTGATGCCCACGGCATTACAACCGTTGGCGTCGAGCATGCGGCGAGCGACCGTGGCACCCGTATCGCCGTCCGAGCGCACCTTGGACCACGTCCTGTACGTCGAGTTGATATAGCTCTGCGCGGCAAGGCCAAGCACCGTGCAGACAAGAACAACCAGCAGGTACAGCGGGTCAATGCCAAAGCCGTATCCATAGTAATAAGGCATGCGAATTCCTCCGAATCGAGTTACACGTTGGAGGCATTCTACCCACTCAGCCGACTAGGCTTCCCTACAGAAGCTCGATTTTGCCGTCCTTCACGGTGAGTCCCATATTGCCCGAGAGCAAATCGTCCAGGCGCGAGCCCACGAGCTCAAAGCGCCAGCCTTCGCGCAGGGGGCTCTGCTCGGGATGCTCAATATAGTCGGCCAGGTCATCGCGCGAGGCAATGACCGAGGTCGCCACGCCCGAGCGCTCGGCAACCAGGCGAATGAGCGCATACATCAGGTCCGTCACGCTCTCCAACTCCGGCGAAATCTGACGGTGCCCGCGCACCATGAGCGGCAGGCGATCGTGTGGGCAGCTCGCACCGCGCTTAATGGCCATGAGCGCACCGTCCACGTCGCGCTCCCCCAGCTGGTCGGTACCGCGAATGCTGCGGAACTCCTCAACACGAACGGGATTACGTTTAACCAGGGCCAGCAGCGTATCGTCAGACATGACCCACTTGCGCGGGATGTTGCGGCGCTCGGCGCGGTCCTCGCGCCAAGCGGCAAGCTCGCGCGCAATGCCCAGCTGATGGCGACTGCAGGAGTTGATGCGCTTGACCTTGCGGAATGCCTCGTGACGATCGGCGCGATAGTGCGACTCGTCGGCCAGCGGACGCAACTCATCGAGCACCCAGTCCACCCGGCCCAGCTCGCGCAGGCGACTCATCATCTCGGTATAGGCAACGATCAGGTACTTGACGTCATCGATCGCGTACTCGATCTGCTTATCGGTCAGCGGGCGGCGCGACCAGTCGGTCAGTGACTCGGTCTTGGGCAATGAGACGCCGCAAAACGTCTGCACGAGCGCGCCGTAGGAAATCTGCTGGCGCTCGCCCAAAAAGGCGGCGGCCACCTGCGTGTCAAAAATGGGACGCGGCAGCACGCCCACGGTATGGAGCATAACCTCCATATCCTGCGAGCAAGCGTGAAACACCTTGGTCACGCTCTCATCGCCCATAAGCTCGGCCAGCGGCGACAGGTCGTCGATCACCAGGGGATCGACCGCGACGCTCTCGGCAGGGGTGGCAATCTGGACCAAGCACAGGCGCGGGTGGAACGTGCGCTCGCGCAAAAACTCGGTATCGACGGCAATCGCGTCGAACTCGCGGGCGCGCTGGCAAAAGTCGAGTAGAGCCTGATGTGTGGAAATGTACATATCAACCCATCGAATAAGGTTAGGCCCGAAAAACACGGGTAGGATATCGGCATTGCCTTACAACTATACTCGGTTAGTCACAGAACGGGAACGTAAGTATGCGCTGCCTTATCATCCACAACCCGGCATCGGGCCCCAGCTCAGATGAAATCTACGCATTCACGCACGCCCTCGCGCAGGGCGGCGACGAGGTCGTGATGCGCTTTATCGGCGATGGCATGGAACCCGAGGACGCCGTGGCAGACGTGCGCGAGTTTGATCGCGTGGTCGTTTCGGGCGGCGACGGCACCGTCTCCAACGTGCTCGACCAAATGCGCGGGTGCGGTGTCCCCACGCTCGTCTTCCCCTCCGGCACAGCCTGCCTGTTCTTTAACAACATCGGTAATGCCCCCGAGGCAGCGGCGCTTGCCAAGGCTTGCCGCGCCGGTCGCACGGTCAAAGTGGACATGGGCGAGCTCTTTTGGCTCGACGAGAACGGCAACGAGAAGCGCCACGGCTTTATCATCATCGCCGGCTCGGGCTTCGACGCCGAGATCATGATGAAGGCCGCCCCCGCCAAAAACGACATCGGCGAGATCGCCTATTTCCTGTCGGCGCTCGCCACACCCAACCCCACGGTGGCGCACTTTACGATTGAGCATGACGGCATTGTCGAGGAGCTCGATGGCATCTGCTGCATGGCCGGCAACACCTCGGTCATTCAAAACGACATCAACCTGTTCCCCGATTGCCGCATGAACGACGGCATGGTCGACATCGCGGTCATCGAGCCCGTAAAAACCGTCCAGCTCCTGCCCACCGTGATCACCGCCGCGCTCGACCCCGCCGGCAAGGTGCTCGGCCGTCCGCAGTTCAAGATCATCCAGACCAAGGAAGCCAAAATCACCTGCACGCCGTCGCTGGGCATGCAGTTCGATGGCGAGATCATCTCCAGCAACTCGGGCGTCTTTGGAGCCCGCGCGCTTCCGCAATGCCTCGACCTCATCGTCGACGAATTCTCCCCGCTCGGAAAATAGGAGGACCCCATGAACGACAACCCCCTGATTGGCTTTATCGTCATCGTCTTGGCCATGCTCGTCGGCTATGCGATTAACGTGATCCACCGCCGGAAGAAGTAATTCCACATTGGTATGATATTCATCCAATCATCGTCTCCCCCGTTGTTTATGCATTTGCCAAACAGCGGGGGATTTTTCTTTGCGCCCCGTGCAAGGCGCTTTATTCAGGTACAGTAATTGCAGGGTGCCTTTATTTAAGTAAAGCTACATAATGAGTATTCTTATCCGCTCATCGCATATTTTAGGACGCCCATCGAGTATTTCATCGAAATAGATGAATACTTCTTAGACTTCCGATAGGCTAATAGATGTATTTATTAGCTGAGATTCCGCACAGTTTTGTGGGGTCTCAACAGTTGGGAGGGATCATGAGGTTTACTCATCCTGTCAACACGCTCAAAAAGCTCGGCTGCGGCCTTGCGTTTGGAGCAGCGGCTATCATGGCCATGCCGACTTCGGCGCTCGCCTGCACCCAGATCTACATGGGTAGCAAGCTCACGGCAGACGGCAACACGTACTATGGCCGTTCCGAGGACTTCGGTCCGCGCTATGTCAAGCACTTTGGCATTGAGCCCGCACACAAGGACGGCAACGAGTACACATCGGTCGAGTCCGGTTTTGAATACAAGTCCAAGGGCGCAACCTACCGCTACACCTTCGTTCGCGACAACCCCTCGCAGTGGGAAGATCGCTACGACGCATATTCCGAGGCCGGCATCAACGAGAAGGGCGTCTCCTGCTCTGCCACGTTGAGCACCTCCTATAACGAGAAGGCCGAAGAAGCCGACCCCATCACCGAGGAGACTGGCATTGGCGAGTACAGCTATGCCAGCGTCATCCTGGGCGAGAGCGCCACGGCCCGCGAGGGCGTCGAGCTCATCGGCAGCCTGATCAACGAGCAGGGCGTCTGCTCCAATGACCAGATCATCATCGCCGACAGCACCGAGACTTGGCTGTTCGCTGCGCTTTCCGGCCATCAGTGGATTGCCATGAAGCTCGCCGATGACATTGCCTCACTCAACCCCAACATCGGCAACCTCACCTATAACGTCGACCTCGATGACACCGAGAACTGTCTCCATTCCGAGGGCATCGAGTCCATGCCCAAGGAGAAGGGCTTTGCCGAGTACACCGACGGCAAGTTCGACGTCGCCAAGACCTACGGCGAAGAGATCGGCGAGGCCGGTATGCACCAGTGGTCGCGCTATATCCAGGGTCGCAATTACTTCATGGCCCCGCTGGCTGAAGGCGCTGACTACGAGATCGTGAAGGACGAGCGTGAAGACGCTCGTGCCACGACCGGCGCCCTGGTCCACGAGATGCAGCCGCTGTTCTTCCAGCCCGGCAAGTCCGACTGGAACACCTTTGAGATGATCCGCAGCTTCGCTGCTCGCGGCGAGAATGTCGCCGGTCTCAACGCCAACACCGACGGCGCCTATGCTATCGGCTCCAACCGCAACACCGAGATCCACACCTTCCAGATCCGTCACGGCATGGATCCCGAGATCGCGACCATCCAGTGGGAGATGCTCTCCAACGCCGAGTTCTCCGTCGCTATCCCCCTCTACTCTGCACTGCTCACCGAGGTCAGCCCCTACTTTAGCGATCAGGATGTCTCCTTCGATCACTGCGAAGAGGAAGACGTCGTGAACAACGAGGAGCCCAAGAACTCCATCAACTACGTCCTCATGGACATCAACACGCTCGCCTATGAGAACCGCGACCACTGCGCCACCGGCGTCCGCGCCTACCTCGATGCGCTGCAGAAGGAGCTCATCGAGCAGAACCTGACCGTCGACGAGGCCATGCAGGCCGCCGAGGACACCGAGGCGCGCACCGCCCTGGCCAACAAGGCCGGCAAGGCTGCCACCAAGAACACCTACCTCAAGTGCAAGGCCATGCTCGAGGAGATGCGTGACTACCTCAAGGAGGGCGACTTCTCCGAGGAGTTCGTCCCGAGTGACTACGATGCCGACAACGACTGCCTGGTCGAGTCCATCACCTACGCCGACGAGGCCCTCTCCGATGAGGATGTAGCCGAGCCCGATGTTAAAGAAGAGGCAACCGAGGAGAAGTCCGAGGGCAACAACATGGCCGCCATGGCCGTTGGCGCCGTCGTCGTCATCGGTGTCTGCGGCTTCGTGCTCTATCGTCGCAAAAAGGCCTAAGAACCCCTCACCTTAAGGCGCGGGCGGGAAGGCCAAGGTCGCCCGCCCACCCAGCCGCCCGTTCGACCGGCGGGAAACGTCGCCGAAATCTTTTCAAAAAAGATTTCCCTGTACACACTTCGCTGTGCTATAGTGCAGCGCAACAGCAACTAGGTGCGACCGCGCCGCGGCATCACGAAAGGAGCCACCAACATGAAGAACACGATGAAGTCTCTCAACAACTGGTGGTGGCGTGATGCGAATACGATCGGTCGACGGTGAGTCCCTCACGCCTGTTTTGCGCTCTAGGTGATTGGAAGGCCTCCGGTTTCGACCGGGGGCCTTTTTCTATCTCGAGCCCGATCGCATTCGCATCACGCGCCTCCGCTTTCTTCTCTTGCACTTCCCCTCCGAAAGGATTTTCACCATGTCTCAGAACACCACCACCGCCCAGCCCCGCACCGTCCAGACCACCGACCGCGGCAAACTCGACGTCCGTGCCCTCGTCTTGCTCGCCATCCTGCTTGCCGCCGGCTTCATCCTCAATTTCACCGTCGGCAAGGCCATCTCCGGCATCTCGGGCGGCATGATCAGCCCCGAGTTCATTATCTCGGCCTTCTGCCTCACCATCCTGGTCGTTCGCCCCAACATCGGTCAGGCACTCGTCATCGGCCTGATCTCGGCCGCCGTGATCCAGATCACCACCACCTCGCCGTTTGTCGATTTTGCCGCCGAGGGCATCGCTGCCATGCTCATGGCCGTCATTGTCAACGCTGCCGCCAAGGACGGCCAGGTTAAGCCCGCCGTCGCCATCGTCGCAGCCTTCGTGACCACCTTTGTCTCGGGCGTCATCTTCATGGTCATCAAGATGGCCATGCTCGGCGTGGTGAGCGAGCTCGCCGCTGCCATGCTGCCCGTCGTCGCCATGACCGCCGTCTTTAACGCCATCCTGGTCGGCGCTCTCTACCTGCCCATCCAGAAGTCCCTTAAGCTCAACTAACCCGCCCGGCTTTACGAGCCACCCCATCTTGGCGTTCATTCGTCGCTCGCGTACCCAAGTACGCCTCGTTCCTCTTTCGCGCCAACCTGGGGCACCTCGTAAAGCCGTCTCCGTGCTTCACCACCAAAGACTGTCCCAAACAACGGGTTCATGGACGTTCTTATACGGTTCGTCATTCAAGAAACTCCGATGACTATGAAAGGTATCCATGGAAACGATCATCAACGTCGACGATGTCTCGTTCTCCTACGGCACGCAGACCGAGCAGGCGCTTAAGCATATCTCGCTCGGCGTGAACAGGGGAGATTTTATCGGCATTATCGGGCCTTCGGGCGCCGGCAAGTCCACACTTGCCGCCTGCCTGTCGGGAGCCGTACCCCACCATTACACCGGCACGTTCTTTGGCTCCGTCACTGTCGACGGCAACGACACCTGTGAAGTTTCGCTCACCGATGTGTCGCAGATCGTCGGCAGCGTGTTGCAGGACATCGACACGCAAATGGTCGCCTCGGTCGTCGAGGACGAGATGCTATTTGGCCTGGAGAACTTTGGCGTTCCCCACGACCAAATCGAGCAACGTGTGAGCGAAACGCTCGAAACCGTCGGCATCAGCGACCTGCGCGACCGCGAGATCGCCACCCTCTCAGGCGGCCAAAAGCAAAAGGTTGCCATCGCCGCCATCCTCGCCATGCGTCCGCGCGTGCTCGTGCTCGACGAACCCACCGCGGCGCTCGACCCCGCCAGCTCCACGCTGGTCTTCGAGACCCTGCGTGAGGCCAACCGTGCACTCGGCATCACCATCGTCGTCGTTGAGCAAAAAGTCGCCCTGCTTTCGGAGTATTGCAACCGCGTGCTCGTGCTCAATCATGGCGAAATCGCGCTACAGGGCGAGCCGCACGAGGTCTTCGCGCACGCCGATGAGCTCCGCGCCATCGGCGTTGATTGCCCGCGTGTCACGCGCATTTTCAACAGCCTCGAGGCCGACGGCCTGGCCAGCGGCACTCCCTGTTTGGATGTTGATGAGGCCGAGCGCCTGATTATGGGCATCGTCGACCCCGCACACGCAAGCAGCGACATTCAGGCACCCGCGGGCTCACCACACGCACCGTCGTTGCGCCCGCACGCCAAGGACGCCGAGCCCGTGCTCACCTTCGATCACGTTGAGTTTGCCTATCCCAATGGCGGCGCCGCCGTCCACGACCTCAACCTAACCCTCTATCCCGGCGAGCTCGTGGGTATCGTCGGCCAAAACGGCGCCGGCAAGACCACGCTCACCAAGCTGCTTACAGGCCTGCTTAAGCCCGCCTCGGGCAGCGTGCGCGTCACGGGACTGGATACCGCAGCCGTTCCCACGAGCCGCATCGCCCGCGAAGTCGCAACCCTCTTCCAAAACCCCGACCGCCAGATCTGCAAGGAAACCGTGCTCGACGAGGTCGCCTTTGGCCTGGAGCTTGCCGGCATCGACCGTGCCGAGGCACTGCGTCGCGCCCAGCTCGTCATCGACCGCTTTGGCTTGCCGGCCGACGAGGCACCCTTCTCGCTCTCGCGCGGCCAGCGCCAGATGGTGGCACTCGCCTCCGTCGTAGTCGTAGAGCCCAAAATCGTGGTGCTCGACGAGCCCACGAGCGGCCTTGACTACCGCGAGTGCATGACCGTCATGGAAACGGTGCGCACCATGGCCGAGCGCGGCTGCGCTGTAATCATGGTCTGCCACGACATGGAAGTCGTCTCCGACTTTGCCGAGCGCATTGTGGTAATGGCCGACGGCCGCATCCTCGAGCGCGGCCGCACGCACGAGCTGTTCTCGGACATCGAGCTCATGCAGCGCGCCTACGTTGAGCCGCCCCAGGTCATAGAGCTTTCCCGTCGCCTGGCATCCTCCGTCTCTCCCGCCTTTGCACAGGTGAGCGAGGTCACCGATATCGTTCGCATTACCGAGGAGATGGTCCACCGTGGTTAACGTCATCGACTATATGCCGGGCGATACACTGCTACACCACTTGAACCCGGTCGTTAAACTGGGCCTTGCCGCCGCCATCATCGTCGGCATCTTCCTGTCCGACACCTACGTGGCGCTGTTGGGCTTTTTGGCGCTCACCCTTGCACTGGGCGCCTACGCCGGCGTCGTCGACCGTCTGCTCTCGCTACTCAAGCTGCTGATTCCGCTCGCGCTTATCATGCTGGTGCTTCAGCTGGCCTTTATGCGCGACGGCAACATGGTGTGGGGCTTTATCACCGACACGGGCCTCATTACCGGATCGAAGGCCTGCCTACGCCTGTTGGGCGTGGCACTGCCACTCATCCTTATGCTTATGGTGACCAAGCTCAACGACCTCGCCAACGCCTGCGTCGAGGTGCTGCACGTGCCATATCGCTATGCCTTCACCTTTACCACGGCACTGCGCTTTGTGCCGGTATTTGGCCAGGAAATGAACGCCATCATGGAGGCACAGACTGCACGCGGCGTCGAATACGACACTAAGAATCCCGTCAAGAAACTCAAGCTCATGCTGCCGCTGTGCGTGCCACTGCTCATCTCGAGCGTGGGCAAGACCGATGCCACCGCGCTTGCCGCCGAGCAGCGCGGCTTCTACCTGCGCACGCGTGCGAGTTCGTATAAGCGTTACCCCATCAAAGGCCTGGATATCGCCGTACTTATCGTCAGCATCGCCCTTATCGCCATCGGCTTCCTGTTCTAGCAATCGCTGGCAGCAACCGACAAACGCAAAAGGCCCCGGCTCGCATCAAACGAGCCGGGGCCTTACTGTTTTCCCAGATACCGCCTACCAAAATAAACCTGTCCCTTTTTGGCAGGTCGAGGGCTACAGGCGGTAGGGGACGCCGCTGCGAATGATGGACTCGCGTACCAGGACATCCATCGCATCGAGGGTGATCTCGGGCATCTCGCGATACTTCTGCAACACCGAAAGCTCCGTGCAGGCCAGGATGACGCGGTCGCAGCCGCTACGGGCGAACTCCCACATCACGCGGTCGAACTTGTCCATATCGGGTTCGCGCCCGGCCTTCACATCGTCGTAGATGAGCGACATCACGTCGGCCTGACGCTTTTCGCTGGGATAGACGACCTCAACGCCCGCGGTCTCACATTCGCGCCCATAGACGTCTGCGCCCACGGTACCGTCGGTGCCCATGATGCCGATCTTGCGCACCGGCTCGGCCGGCATACTCAGGTTGGGGTCGAACTCGCACTCCCCCATCACCGCGCCGGCCAGAGCATAGCGCACCGACTCGCGCGGCATGTGGATAATCGGCACCTTCGTAAACGACTGGATCTGGTCGTAGAAGTAGTGTGACGTGTTGCAGGGAATCGCTATGTGCGCGCAGCCCAGCGACTCGAGCGCCTGAGCGCACTCCTTCATGGTCGCCAACAGCTCGGCATGCTCGCCGGTCTTGATGGCCAGCGTGCGGTCAGGCATGGTCGACTTGGAAAGCACCACCATGTCGATATGCTCCTGATCACAGGTAGCCGCCGTATGACGTACCACCTGGTCGTAGTAATACGACGTGGCCTCGGCGCCCATGCCGCCGATAACTCCCAGCTTTTCCATCGCCGCCTCCTTGGTGACGCCCACGCAATTGCGCGTATCATACCCGCGCCCGTCCGATGCAAACCGGGCGGGCGCCGCGCTGATCTACTTGTAATACGTCTTGAACAGCTTAAAGTGGCGCAGCTTGGTGTGCCACATGCGCAGCCAGCGGTTAAAGACAAAGTCGCCCTTCATAAACGAAGGATCGGCAGCCTTGCCCTCCTTGACCAGACGATGTGCCTTCGCACGCAGCTCGGGGTCCTTGACGTACTTGTCAACGACGCCCATAGGAACGACCATCCACAGCGCCTCGTCCTGCGCCGTCACAAACTCCGGCTCAAACGGGCGGTTATAGACGTACTCATCCACCACGTATTTAGCAACGTTAAAGCCACTATTGGTGACATAGTAATTACTGCGGCCCTGACGCGTGTTGAAGTCGAAGAACTTAAACGAACCATCGCGCTGGTCGTACTTGACGTCGAAGTTGGAGAAGCCCGTAAACTTAAGGTCCTCAAGCAGCTTGCGCACGCCACCCACGAGCTCGTCGTTGGGCTCAGTGATGATGCAAGCGTGGTTGCCGACACCATGGGGCTGATGCTCCTCGAGCAGCACATGGCCCAGGCACATCATACGAACCTTGCCGTTGCGGTCGGAATAACTGGTAAGCACGCGCATGTACTCGTCGTTGCCGGGCACGCGGTCCTGCAAGATGAGGTCATCAGTGTAGCCGCTGACGTACACATCGCGAATGACCTGTTCCAGCTCGGCGCGATCGGCAATCTCGTAGGCCTTCTTCTGACCCTCGAACTCGTGCTCCCACCACATGATGCCGTCAGAGGGCTTCAGGATCATCGGAAAGGGGAAGTCGATCTGGTCGAGTGCCTCGGCGGAAGCCTCACCCTGAGCGTTGAGCATCGCCATGGTAAAGGTAAACGTGTGCGGATAGGGCACACCGTGCTTCTCGCACAGCTCGTAGAAGATCTCCTTCTTCTGGCACTGTTCGAGCATGCTGTAGGGCGCATAGGGCGCGATGACGTTCGAGGCAAGCTGGCCGGCGTCCTGGGCCTGCGCGGCAAGCGCGACGTAGTTGTCGCCGCAACCCATGAGAATAATCTTCTTATCAGGATTGGCCTGTGCGACGCCGTTAACGGTCTCGATCATGACCGGCATGGTATCGATATCCACGTTGGGCGTGTAGTCGATAATTTGGCTGCGATACGCGGGGCCGGTCTGGTACTTGCCAAAAACCAGGCTCTTAACCTGATACTCCTCGTAGAAAGCGCGCGCCACCGAATACGCGTTGATGTCGCCGCCGAGCAGCACGGGGATAAACTCGCGCTCTGTAAACTGCAATGCCATGGAAACTTCCTATCTAGAACTGCCCACACGACGGGCGGTCTTTGTGCAACTGATTTATTCTAGCGTGCCGAGCCGCCGGCACCCAAAGCTCCACCGTATCTATGGCAATCGGCGTAATTATCAGCACGAAGGCGGCAATCACCGGCGTACGACAACGGGCAATGAACCCACCGTTGTTATAGGATTCAGCATATTGCCCGCCCCGTCGAAAGGTGCACTGTGCCCCAGGCTCATCCGATCAACAACCCCATCATTGACGCCGCAAAGCGCGAACTTGCGGATCGTGCCCAGACGGCAGCTCCCCTACGCACCGCAAACGATGCTTACAACGGGCCTGCCCGCATCGTATCAATCAACACGTCGGAGCACAAAGGCACGCGTAAGTCACCCGTCGCCGACGGGCACGACACCGTCGTCGAGCAGTTTGGCCTCGCCTCCGATGCGCACGCCGGACATTGGCACCGCCAGGTTTCCTTTTTAGCTGCAGAGTCAATCCAGACGGCGCAGGCGCGCGGGCTCGATGTGCACGAGGGCGACTTTGGCGAGAACTTCACCACCCAGGGTATCAACCTGCTCTCACTCCCCTTGGGCACGCAGCTCAAGCTCGGCAGCGAAGTACTCGTCGAAATCAGTCAGATCGGCAAAGTCTGCCACACACGCTGTGCCATCTACTATCTCGCCGGCGACTGCATCTTCCCCCACGAGGGCATTTTTGGCGTCGTGCTGCAGGGCGGAGAAGTCCATGTCGGTGACGACATACAGGTGGTCAAGCTCGGCGATGGCACCTGTTCGTTTACGCCGGCCGAGGCGCTCCAAGAGGTGGAGCAGGCTCGCCGCGAAGGAACCCTATAGTTGCAAAACCCCATGTTAAGGTTGCTTTTACAGTCAAGAATCCCGTTGCAACAGGGTGCCGTAACGTTAAAGTTGAACTCTATGGTTTCTCAACAATTCACCATTCCCGCAGGTCAAGGCCAAAGCCTCAAGTTCAACTTGACCCTTTAGAACCTTTAAGGTTCAAGTTGAGGTCGAAAGCAGTAGTAGAATAAACCTCGACCAATAACCTACGATTGATTGCAGAGGGACTGGATGCAGCATTCGAACCATCGCACCGCAGCGCTCGTCGCGTCGAAGCCGGCTCGTATCATCACGAGCGCCGCGCTCGCCGTCGCGCTGACGGCCACGCCGATGCTCTCCCCCGTCGCGGCCTATGCCGCCTCGCAGGCAACGCAGGATCAGCTTTCCGCCGCCCAGAAAAAAATCGAAGACGCTACGAGCGCCTACAACGATGCCCGAACCAAGCTCGAGGATCTGCAAAAGCAGATTGACTCCAATGAGGCGAACATCGATAAGATTGAGGCCGAGCTGCCCGAGCAGCAGGCCAAGGCAAGCTCCGCCATGCGCGATCTGTATAAGTACCAGAAGGGCACCAGCCCCATCGTGAGCTTCCTGGTGAACACGCAGAGTTTGGGCGACTTTATCACTACCTGCAAATACACCAACCAGATTACGAGCTCGAGCGTCGACGAGATCGAAGAGCTTAACAAGATGCAGACCGAGCTCGAGCAGAACAAATCCGAGCTCGATCAGGCCAAGTCTCAGCTCGAGGGCGAGCAAAAGAATGCCGAGGACGCGCTGGCCCAGGCACAGCAGCTCCGCAGCGAGGCGCAGGCAAAGGCCGAGCAGGAAAATGCCGCCGAGCTGGCAAAGCTCGAGGCCGACAAGGCCGCTGCCGCCGAGAAGATCTCGGGTACCGGCGTGAGCGGCAATAACTCCAACAGTCAGGCCACCAACTCCAACACCACCATCGACACCACGCCGAGCAACTCCAACAGCGGCAATTCCGATTACGACTCGTTCATTAACGAGTGGACGAGCCGCATCGACAACTACCTTGCCGGCTCCCCTATGGCAGGCCAGGGCTACAACTTTGCCGTTGCTGCCTGGAATACCGGCGTCGATCCCCGTTGGTCCCCCGCCATCGCCTGTATCGAGAGCAGCAAGGGCCTCTATTGCGCCGGCTCCTATAACGCCTGGGGCTGGAGTGCCCGCGGCGGTGGTTGGCGTAGCTTTGGTAGCTGGAGCGAGAGTGTCTCCGCCCACGTTGCCTACCTGGGCGCCAACTATGGCTCCAAGCTTACCCCGGCAGCCGCCAAGAAGTACTGCCCGCCCACGTGGCAGGACTGGTACAACAAGGTCGCCAATCAAATGAACCGTATTTAAGTGCAACTGCAAAGGGCCCCAGACGGGGCCCTTTTCGATTATCTAAGAGACGACACCGGTCGCGTTGCCGATAACAACGACGACGCACATGACGGCAAACATAAACCCGAGCGCCTTGAACCATAGTTCGACAAAAGCACTCCCCCGATAC
This sequence comes from uncultured Collinsella sp., assembly GCA_959019775.1. Classification (GTDB taxonomy): domain Bacteria; phylum Actinomycetota; class Coriobacteriia; order Coriobacteriales; family Coriobacteriaceae; genus Collinsella. The sequence goes on along the minus strand of CAUEPS010000012.1, from coordinate 39,096 downwards.
CGATCGAGTACGGGAAAACGACGTCGAAGCCTACGCCGGTCGAGCATTCCGAATGTAATGAGCAGCACCAGGCCATCGACCATAAAGAAATACTCAAGCGCCAAAAACCACGTTGGATAGTTTCGGTTTTCGCCCGTCGGCGTAAATACCGCAAAATGGCTGCCCATCAGCAGCAACAATGTTGTCGCATAGACGCATCCATTCCATATGCGCCCCACGGGCTCGGGGATACGCGAGAGCAGACGCGCACATTTGGACGTCACGAGAGAGACAATCGAACGCCGGCTTGCAGAAGACGGAAGCGTGAGGGCAACCGGCTGCTGTACCCGCTGCACCTGTGACACCGCGGCCCGGGGCACACTGGCAGCAGAAAAGGTCACGGGCGACGGAGGAGGGAGACATAGCTCATATGCCGCACGCGCAGCATGCCCCAGTGCCTTTGCACTTGCAAAACGCTTGGCGGGATCGAGCGCCATCGCCATGCAAATCACATCCGCCAGCGGAACGGGAATGCCGTGCGCCTCGCATTGCTCGCGTATGTCACGCCCAGGCTTGGGGTCAGTTCCCGTCAGGCAAAAGAACAGCAGTGCGCCAAGCGCGTAAATATCGCTGCGGACGCTCGTTTGCCCAAACCCAAACTGCTCGGGCGGCGCATAGGAACGCGTGCCAAACTTGACGGTGTCGGCGTCGGCGCCATCGCGCCAAACGCGCGCAATTCCCAGGTCAATAATCACCAGCGAGGAAAAGGTCATGCCGGCATCGGCCGCATACCTCACGCCCGATACGATGATGTTCGAGGGTTTAAGGTCGCGGTGGATTACCGGTACCCCCGGCTCCCCCGCAGCTGCAAAACCAGCATGCAGCTCGCCCACCGCTTCGCACAGAACGGGATACAGCCCGCGGGCATAATCGGGCGTCGCCCCCAAGCGTCCCACCAGGGCCTCGAGTGTCTCGCCTTCGACATACTCCATCACCACGTCAAGCTCGTCGCCCACACGGCGGCAATCGACGATTCGGGGCAAGTGCTCAAAACGACGACCGGCGCGCTGGGCCGCAAACAGGCGCTCATATGCTCCGCCAATCTGCGCCGAAGCATCGATGCGCTTGCGGACAAAGGGACCGAGAGACCCGCCGCCAGAGCCCTCAAAATAGACGAGTTCGGTCGTCTCGACATCCGAGAGCTTGAGCACGCGCTCCACACGATAGCTGTCATCGCGGTCGAGCGACGCCAGATGCTCGGCAAGTGAAGCAGTCAGCTCGTCATCGGAATATGTTGGGCTCTGAGTATCCATGGCGTCCATCATAACGCAGGGTGCGGACACCCCATGGTATCCGCACCCTGTTCGTTCGCATGGTTGTTCTGGCGACACCGCCAGCTCAGCCATCGGCCACTAACTCACCGTTTCCTCGCCAAAGCGATACAGCTCTTCATTGACCTTTTGGAGGCTACAACCACGGTCGATGCAAAAGATAATGATCGCATCGCGACGGTCCTTGCAGTTGAGGACGCTCACTCCGGCAGCCGTCAGGGCGCGGTTGGTCTCCTTCATCGACAGCGCCATTGCAAAGGCAATCTGCAGCACCTTATTGCGGCTCGGATGCCGCGCACCGGTAAAAATCTGATAACCAAAAGTCTCATTGAGGTCGGCCATGCGCACCACACGCGAGCGCTCTAAGCCCTTTTCCTGCAGCAGCTGCTTAAGATAGTCCGAAAGCGACGGGGCGGCAAAGTCGTGCTCTTTGATATAGCCATCGATGTTTGGCGCGTCGAGAAGCTCATTGAGCAACTCGTCCGTCAGCTTTTTATCGGGCATACGACCTCACCTCCCATACGGCGCAACGGTAGCGACATGTTAGGCCAGCACCCAGCTTGCAGCGGCAGACTTATCAAACACGTTGGCAAAATAGAGAGCCTTCTTGATGTCACCATCAAAGTAGATATTGCCCGCCACGGAGCCACCGGCGGCAAGGGTGCCAGACTGCAGCTCATCGGAGCCCTCGCTGTAGTAACCCTGGTTCTGCTGCGCACCGTTGGCGTCCTCGCCCTTCCAGTCGTAGATATTGTAATCTGCGCCCTCATCGCCATTGTTGACGTACGTGACGTGAATACCCGTCATAGTCGAACCGTCATAATTTGTGAGACCGGGCTGGACGGAATCGACGACGACGGAAAGGCCAGCAGTCGTGGTCACCGTCGTGCCAACAGCCAGGTCAGTCGTCGGCTGTTCTTCCTTCTTCGTCTCTTCCTTCTTGTCGCCATTGTCGGCATCCTCGGTGACGGTCGCCTTATCGCTACCGCAACCGGCAAGAAGACTGGCAGTCCCCAAGGCAACAGTGGCGAATGCGCCAAGTGCAGCGCGACGGCTCAGCAGCACATCGTTTTCGAGCTTTTTCATTATGCATCCTTCCTACGATCCGGCTACCGCGCCGGCACACAGCACATCGTAGGAAGGATTGAACTTGAATTCATTAGCTGAGAGCTAAGGTCGCGGTAAACGGCCAATGCAGTTATCCAAACGCCGAGCAAACGCACTTTGCGCGACCGTCTGCCGGCAGTGCATCAACCAACCGTGACGGATTCCCCGGTAAAGGTACTAATCATCAGCAGGACAAAGAACACCAGGTAGCCGACACTCAGTGGGTACGCAATGACCAGGAAGACGACCCATCCAACATTGGTTTTACCATCGGCACGACGTTGCTCGCGATTGCGGCAGAGCCAAATCGTCACGCCAATGGCCACAATCAGCAACACGAGTGCCGCTGCGGCCAGCCCGGCAAGCGCAAACATCACGCCAATGCTCACGGCAATAACCGGAAGCAGTAGCAAGCCACACCCGCATCCACCCGGACTATACATGGCAGTCTGTCGGCGCTTCATCGTCACTCCAAGTTAAGCAATCGTTTGTAGACATCGAGGCCTTTGAGCAGGATTTCCTCGTCAAAGAGCATGGTATCGGTGTGCAGGGCGCTCGTAGCATAGGCGGGACAGCCATCCGAATCGCTCGGGTTTTCTTGCCCCTCTGGCACACCCGTGCCCAGCAAGAAGAACACGCCCGGCAGATGGCGCTGATAGAACGCGAAATCCTCGGCGATCAGCAGCGGCTCGTCCACAAGTTGCAGTTCGGGCAGAGCGGGCGCGATTCGGGCAAATAACTCGGGGTCGTTGTCGACCGGCGGATAGCCCTCAGCAAAGTCGAGATCGTACGTGCAGCCCGTTGCAGCGCACGCCTCGTCGAGTACACGGCGCACGCCTTCGCGCGCGCGGTCGAACATACCGTCCGTAAACACGCGCAGGCTGCCAGCCACATGGGCCTCCCCCGCCACCGCATTGCAGACGGTGCCGGCCTGCAGCAGGCCGAACTTACCAATGCAGGGCTCGTCGGCACCCAACTCGTCCATGAGCTCACGCTCGGAAACCAAGAACTTGGCAGCCGCCAATGCCGCATCGTGCGACTCCTCGACTGGAACGCCGTAGGTCTTGGCGATATGGATGCTCGCGCCATGGATATGAATGTGCGTCTCGCTTGAGCGCGCCAGCAGCGGACCGGAACAGCTTGCCAACGTGCCGGCGGGCAAATCGGGCCATACGTGGAAGCCAAAAATGCGGTCGACACCATAGCGCTCGAATACGCCGCTCTCACACACCGTCTTGGCGCCACCGGTCGTTTCCTCGGCCGGCTGGAACACAAAGAGCACGTTGCGCTTGATGACGCCCGGTTGCTCGCGAATCGTGCGGTCGACATGCGTCGCGGCGGCAAGCGCCATGGCCATGTGTCCATCGTGTCCGCACGCATGCATCTTGCCGGGATGGGTCGAGGCGAAGGCCGCACCCGTCGCCTCCGCGATGGGCAGCGCGTCCATATCGGCGCGAATCGCCGTGGCATGCGCGGCGCCCGTGCCAGCATCGAAGAAAGCGCAAACACAGCTGGGGCAGGGATGGACCACTTCACAGGCAAGCGAGGCGAGCACGCCCTCTATATAGGCTATGGTTTGAGGAAGCTCGAAATCGAGCTCCGGAATGCGATGCAGGTCGCGACGATAGCGACGAAGTTCTTGGAGCTCGGTCATAATGGATCCTTTCATGGGGCATATCCATTCCCACAATATTGTGATGCAGAATTGTGACGCCCTTGTTTCTAGCATATCCCTGCATTTTTTAAACGTTATATACGAATACTCTTGTTTGGTAAAGTGCAACGTGGTAGGGTCGTTACCACTTGATAGAGGCGCGGGCACGAAGAGCCGCGGGCGAGCCGGCAGGCTTTGACCCCGCGGGGAGGCGAAACCCGCCGAACTGGGTTTTTCGGGCACGAACAACCTGGTGGGCCTGCGGGAAACACCCGCAGGACTGTCTGCAGCAATGCGGGAGCGCTATCCGGACATGGGGTCCACGCTATGCGGATTCGATGCGCCGATGGCGCCGTCTGGATGGCGAGGTTTACGGGACATGGCATTGACCCCCAACGAAGCATATGCGGCCAAACAGCCGTTTGTGGACAAGGAAACGCTCGAGCATATCGTCGAGCAGTTCCCCACGCCGTTTCACCTATACGACGAGGCGGGCATCCGCCGCAACATGCAAGAGGTGCGCGACGCCTTTGCGTGGAACCCGGGCTTTAAGGAATACTTTGCCGTCAAGGCTAATCCCAACCCGGCGCTCATCTCCATTCTCAACGAATACGGCTGCGGCTGCGATTGCTCGAGTTATACCGAGCTCATGATTGCCCGCTCACTGGGTATCACCGGCCACGACATCATGTTCTCGTCCAACGACACGCCGGCGGCGGATTTTGAGCTCGCCGACAAGCTGGGCGCCATCGTCAACTTTGACGACATCAGCCATATCGATTTCTTTGAGCGCGTTGCGGGACCCATCCCCAAGACGGTCAGCTGCCGTTTTAACCCGGGCGGCCTGTTCCAGCTCTCCAACGGCATTATGGACAACCCCGGCGACTCCAAATACGGCATGACCACCGAGCAGCTCTTTGAGGCTTTTCGCATGCTCAAGGCCAAGGGCGCCGAGAATTTTGGCATCCATGCCTTCCTTGCCAGTAACACCGTCACTAACGACTACTACCCCAAGCTCGCACGCATCCTTTTTGAGCTTGCCGTGCGCCTGGAGCGCGAGACCGGCGCACATGTCGCCTTTATCAATCTGTCCGGCGGTGTGGGTATCCCCTACCTGCCCGAGCAGCAGGCCAACGACATTCACGCCATCGGCGAGGGAGTGCACGCGGCATACGACGAGATCCTGGTTCCTGCCGGCATGGGCGATGTGGCCATCTGCACCGAGATGGGCCGCTTTATGATGGGCCCCTACGGCTGCCTGGTCACCAAGGCCATCCACGAGAAGCAGATCTACAAGGACTATATCGGCGTGGACGCAAGCGCCGTCGACCTCATTCGTCCCGCTATGTATGGTGCCTACCACCACATTACGGTGATGGGTCAGCCGGGTGGCCCTGACAAGACCGCAGCACCGGTCACGAACACGTATGACATCACGGGCAACTTGTGCGAGAACAACGATAAGTTCGCTATCGACCGCGAGCTGCCGCAGATCGACATGGGTGATGTACTCGTGATCCACGATACCGGCGCGCATGGCTACTCCATGGGCTACAACTACAACGGCCGTCTGCGCTCCGCCGAGGTATTGCTGCGCCCCGACGGCTCGGCAGATCTCATTCGTCGCGCCGAGCGCCCGGGCGATTACTTTGCCACGCTCGACGTGCTGCCGTGCGGCCGCGAGCTGCTGGCAAAGTCGCGCGCCGAAAGTGCTCGTCGTCGCGCCCAAGACGAGCGCCTGGCAGTCGCCGCCCAATGGAACAAACGCATCCAGATCGTGGACGCGAAGGAGAAGAACATGGACATCCGCAATCTCGAGGGCTCAATCGTCGCCCTTGTTACACCGTTTAAAAAGGACGGCAGCGTCGACTTTGATGCACTCGAGCGCCTTATCGATTTCCACCTGCAAAACGGCACCGACGCCATCCTCACCCTGGGCACCACCGGCGAGAGCGCCACGATGACCGATGACGAGGACAACTCCGTCGTCGCCGCCGTGGTCAAGCAGGTTGCAGGACGCGTCCCCGTCATTGCAGGCTCGGGCTCTAACTCCACGCAGACCATGCTCACCAAGTCGCTCACCTACCAAGGCCTGGGCGCCGACGGTCTGCTGCTCATTACCCCCTACTACAACAAGTCTAACGAAGAGGGTATCTACCAGCACTTTAAGACCGTAGCGGATGCCGTGGACATCCCCTGCATCCTGTACAACATCCCCGGCCGATGCGGCTGCGGCATCAGCGAGCGCAACGTAGAGCGCCTGGCCGCGCACCCCAACATCATGGGTATTAAGGAAGCCTCGGGCAACGTCGCCTACGCGGCCAAGATCGCCCACCTGCTGTCCGACGACTTCCGCATGTACTCGGGCGAGGACGCGCTCACCGTACCGCTCATGAGCTTGGGGGCCTCGGGCACCATCAGCGTGTGGGCCGATGTTCAGCCGCAGCTCGTGCACGACATGTGCCGCGCCTACCTGGACGGCGACGTGGCACGTGCCCGCGACATCCAGATTGCCGGCCAGCCGCTCATCAACGCCCTCTTTAGCGAGGTCAACCCCATCCCCGTCAAGGAGGCACTCGCCCAGATGGGTATGATCGAAGCCAACTACCGCATGCCGCTTTGCCCCATGGCAGACGACGCGCGCGCTGCACTTACCGATGCTCTGAAGGGAGCTGGTCTGCTTGATTAAGACCGTCATTATGGGAACGGGCCGCATGGGCTCGCTCATCCGCACCACCGCCGAGGGCGTTGTCGACGCCGCCGGTCAGCCCGTTTTTGATATCGTCGCCCAGATCGGTTTTGATCTGTCCGATCTCGAGAGCGCCCCGGCAGCCGACGTCATCATCGACTTCTCGAACGTCGTGACCTTCGATGCCGTCGTCGCCTATGTCGAGCGCACGGGCGCCGCGTTGGTCTCGGGCACCACGGGCTACACACCCGATCAGATGGATCGTCTGCGCGAGCTGGGTCAGAGCACCCGCGTCATGCACTCGGGCAATTACTCCATCGGCATCGCAGCCCTGCGCCATCTAGTGGCCCAGGCCACGCGCGAACTGCCCGGCTTTGACTGCGAAATCGTCGAGACACACCATAACCAAAAGGTCGATGCCCCCAGCGGCACCGCCAAGCTGCTACTCGACGCCGTGGTCGAGGCCGAGCCCGAGGCTGGTTATCATCCTGTCTACGGTCGCGAGGGCATGTGCGGCGCGCGTGACCCCAAGGAGATCGGTATGCACTCGCTGCGCGGCGGCACCGTCGCCGGCGTGCACGAGGTGAGTTTCTTTGGCCAGGACGAGGAGGTCACGCTCACCCACCGCGCCACGAGCCGTCAGATCTTTGTCAACGGCGCCTTGGCAGCCGCGCAGAAGCTCGTCACCCGCGAACCCGGCTTCTATACGTTCGACCAGGTCATGTTTGCCTAACCGGGTATCAACCGAATCCACCCAAAGGAGAGATAGCAAATGAGCAACGCAGCCGAAATGGATGCACAGGAGATCATCAATTACATCGCCACCGCGCCTAAAAAGACGCCCGTCAAACTGTATGTGCGCGAGAAGCCCGGCATGAAGGTTGCCTGGGGCGATGCGCACGTCTACGGCGGCCGTCGTGGCAAGACCGTCTTTGGCGACTGGGACGAGCTCAAGGCCATCCTCGATGCCAATGCCGACTCCATCGACTACTACGACGTCGAGAATGACTGCCGCAACTCCGCCGTCCCCATGCTCGACCTTAAGGGCATCAACGCCCGCATCGAGCCGGGCGCAATCATCCGCGACCGCGTCGAGATCGGCGACCGCGCCGTCATCATGATGGGTGCCATCATCAACATCGGCTCCGTTATCGGCGAGGGCTCTATGATTGATATGGGCGCCGTCCTGGGCGGCCGCGCAACCGTGGGCAAGAACTGCCACATCGGCGCCGGCACCGTACTGGCAGGTGTCGTTGAGCCCGCGAGCGCCACGCCCGTCATCATCGAGGATGATGTCATGATCGGCGCCAACGCCGTGGTCCTGGAGGGCGTGCGCGTGGGCAAGGGCGCCGTCGTGGCTGCCGGTGCCGTATGCGTCGAGGACGTCCCCGCCGGCGCCGTCGTGGCCGGTGTCCCCGCCCGCGTCATCAAGATGCGCGACGCCCAGACCGACAGCAAGACCGGTCTCGAGGAAGGTCTGCGCAAGCTTTAATAGTTACGCGGTTTTGACAAACCGCGTAACAAGTCGACGCTGCAAACGACCCAGAGCGGCAATCTGACGTTCAATCGTCGGGCATGACCAGAAGGTCAATGCCCTCCTCTTTCACGTCACCTTGCTCGCCTAGGGGCGTTTTCGCTGGCGTATGCTCAACCTACGGCGCAATGTCAGCGACCAAGCCGAAAACAAAGGCCGAAGTCCCGAAGGGTTTCGGCCTTTGTTTTCCACAGCGTCCAAACGCAGTTTATCGATTCTCGATGCTGCCGATATTCTTGAGCTCGATGGAGATGAGGCCGTTGGGCTCGTTGACAAACTCGATGTACTCGGAGTTCGAACCCATCTCGGCCGGGAAGCTGATCTCGATGCCCGTATCGGTACGAATCTTGTGATTGCGCACGGCCGCGCGCTCGACCTGCTTGCGCTCCACGGGAACGCGCTCGGGAACCTTCTCCTCGGTCAGTGCCGCGCGCACGCTCTCCTTGATGACCGGCTCGTCCTCAAAGACCTCATCGACGATATCCCAAGGGGGCAGTTCCTCGTCATCCTCAACTTTCTCGGCAACAGCAGCCTTAACCTTGGCGAGTGCTACAGCCGTGTTGGCACCGTGCTCCTCGGCGACTTCCTCGACCACACGCGTCACGGTGTCGATGACCTCCTTGCCCGATACCCCCGTGTCGCACTGCAGCAGGCCATCGGGAATGAGCATGCGATCCTCGCCGGCAATCTTGCGCTTCTTATCCACATAGCCGATCTCCATGGTGCTTGCACGCACGATTGCATAGCTCGGCACCTTTTGCGAGGGATTCGGCAGAATGGCGTAGTGGCGCGCAATGTCGTTGCGCACCTCGCCCTCTTCGCGACCCACCTCGTGCATAAAAGCCTGCTTGGAGCCCAGCAGCATCACGGCAAACCAGCGGGCATCCTCATCGTCGTCAAAATCAGCCACGAGCACATCGGTAGACTCGGCTTTCTCGGCTTTGGTGAGCTCGGAGGAGATAAACTCCGCAATCTGCTGCGACAGGTCCACGAACTCGCGCTCGCCAAAGAAATAGCCCTTGAGCTCGCCGCCGAATGCGGAGTTCTCGGCAAACGTGGCACGCTTGTTATCAGCCGAGGTACGAGCGCGCCGCAGGTGCGTGGTTACGAAATTACGCACGGTACGGCTCTCGATATCGAGCTCGCGCTGGCTCATGACGTTGACGGCAGAGTCAAAGTCCAGGATATGCAGAATCGCGTGATTGATTTTCATATACGGCATTCCGTTCTAGATCGAATTGAGCACGAATCAGTATAGCGGTCGAACCCGCCCCAAGCGCATCGAAGATTGGCGCATCGGGGACAGGTTGCTTTGCACCAATGACTAGCGCAGGAGCTCGGACTGCCACGCCTCGAGTTGTTCTGCCAAACTCTTACCGGCTGCGGGCATGTCGATCTGGGGTCGTTTGGGCAGCAGCGCGCATTTTAGGATTGCCGCGATAGTCTGCGAGACAAAGCGTCGCGTATCCTTGTCAAAGCCTTGCGCAGCCTGGAGCATCACGGGCAGGCTCTCGCGCAGATTCCCAGCGATATCCGCAAACCGCTCAGCACCCGTAGCCTCAAACACGGAGAACAACGCATCTACAAAACGCTCGCGCTCGCTAGGCGACACCGCAAGCAGCATCTCGCGAATGGAGCCATCAACGTATCGAGCACCGGCGGACAGGCGCTCACAGTACACGAAGTCGCGACCATCAACCACCCAGCTAAAGGGATTGTGCTGCAGCAGGCTGAACTCAGTGCTCTCGACGATGGCATAGTCCTCCTGTGTCTCGAACATCATGCCAAAAATCGACGACCGAGGTAGCGTCTTGTCGATTCTACCGGAAAGATCGGCAAAGGCGTTGCCGTTCAGAAACTCCTCGACGAAGCCCGGACCATCATGGGAATACGCCCGTTCGATTCGCTCACGAGCGACATCGGAGCACATCGCCGCACCGTACACCGCAAGGTTTCCACCCTTGGAATGACCTCCGCACAAAAGCGGCCCGTCAATCGCATCCGCCGCCTCGTCCACATAACGCGCCGCGGATTCCTGGGCCGGCACAGGACACCGGAACGCCATGTTAAAGTCCTCTTTCCAGCCCACAATCGTGCTGTCGGTCCCCCGGAAGGAAAGATAGCTAAACCCCGCCGGAAACCGGAACGCCAAGGCTGCAAACTGCTCCGTTGTCTCGGCATCACTCACGCTACGATAGCCGCAAACACGAACGCCACGGTAGCGAGGGCTTGCTGCCACAGCCTCCAACAGGGCACGGCTCCCCTCCGGATCCCACAGGTCGCCAATCATGTCTTGGTAGCACTCGGCGCGCAGCAGCTCGCGTACGTCTAGGCCCTGCCAGTTCGTCAGCTCCGCCATATCACCCGGCAAACGCAAATAGGACAACCACGCAAAGACCAGGCTATCCACCGCGCAGAACGGCCGTTCCTCAAACGAATCAAACGCCGTCTGGGCATAGGTCAAAAAATTAGGCGAATCCGACATGGCCCTCCCATCAACTATGGTGCATTGGGGTGGTGCAAAGTAACCTGACCCCCCTCGCACCAAAAAGGCGCCCGGACCGTGTGGCCCGGACGCCTTTCATTGTAGTCTGTTGCCCAAAAGAGCTTGATTTAGCAGGAGAAGTCGACGCTGTCGATGATATCCTTGAGGGCCTTGGCGGAGGCGGTGAGCTCATGCTGCTCGTCATCGTTCAGCGGCACGGGTACGCGGCAGACGACGCCGTCGCGGCCAACGACCGTCGGCATGGAGATGGCCAGATCGGACAGGCCATACTCGCCCACCATGAGCGAGGAGACGGGCAGAACGGTCTGCTCATCGCGCATGACGGCGGTGCAGATGCGCTTGACGGCCATGGCGACGCCATAGTAGGTGGCGTGCTTCTTCTCGATAATGGTGTAGGCGGAGTTCTTGACGTCCTCGGCGATACGCTTCTCGGCAGCCTCGTGCTCCAGATGACCGTGAAGCTCGCAGAAGGTGTTCAGCGGAACGCCAGCAACCTGAGCGCTGGACCAAGCGACAAACTCGGAGTCGCCGTGCTCGCCCATGACATAGGCCTGGACATCGCGCGGGTCAACCTCGACGTGGGCACCAAGCATCTGCTGCAGACGGCCAGTGTCGAGCACGGTGCCGGAGCCGATGACATGGCCCTCGGGCAGGCCGGACATCTTGATGGCGGCATAGGTCAGAACATCGACCGGGTTGGAGACGATGAGCAGAATGCCGTCAAAGCCAGACTTCTTAATCTCGGGGATAATGGACTTAAAGATATTGACGTTCTTGTTGACCAGGTCCAGGCGGGTCTCACCGGGCTTCTGGGCAGCGCCAGCGGTGACGACGATCATGGCGGCGTCGGCGACATCGGAATAATCGCCGGCATAGATCTTCATCGGCTCGGCAAACGTCATGCCGTGCGCGATATCCAGGGCCTCACCCTCGGCGCGGTTCTTGTCCACGTCGATGAGGACCATCTCGGAGAACAGACCACTCTGCATCAGCGCGAACGCCGAAGACGAACCGACGAAACCGCAGCCGACAATAGCGACCTTCTTCTCGTTAACCATTAGAAACTCCCATCTCACTCCACAAACAAGCCGCCCGGGAACGACCCGAGCGGCTTGCCGTAATCCCAATACATCCAATCGGGACTTTGATTATGCTCCTATTCGCAGCCAAAAATCGACCGTTTACCGAAATTGTTTGCAGGATTCGTAAAATAACTGCACGAAATCGGTTTCGAGCTATTGACGAGGCGAAATAGCTTTCTAATACAGGCCCGCCTCGCGAATGGCCTCGACAGCCAAAACAATCTGATCGGGTGGCAGAACCAGCGCCATGCGCACGTGCCCCTCGCCCGAAGGACCAAAACTCGCGCCCGGCGTCACCACAACGCCGGCCTTCTCCATGAGCTCCTCGCAAAACGCCATGGAATCGGTGCGACCACCGGGAAGCTTGGCCCACACAAACATAGAGCCATGCGCGTTGGGACGCTCCCAGCCCAGGCCCTCAAGACCGTCGCACAGGGCGTCGCGGCGCTCCTGGTACTTCAGACGCTGCGCCTCGACCTCATCGCGCGGGCCATTAAGGCACGCGATAGCAGCCTTCTGGATCGGGAAGAACATGCCAAAGTCGATTTGGCTGCGCAGCTTGGCAAAGGCCGAGACCACGTCCTCGCGGCCGACCAAAAAGCCGATACGGGCACCGGTGACGTTAAACGACTTGGAAAGCGAGAAGAACTCGACGCCCACCTCGAGCGCACCGGGATACTGCAAGAAGCTGCCGCCGGGCTCGCCGTCAAACACGATGTCGGAGTATGCGTTGTCGTGAACGATGAGCAGGTCGTGCTCGCGTGCAAAAGCGATGATCTCCTCGTAGATCTCGGGCGTGCCCACCGAGCCCACCGGGTTCGCGGGCAGCGACACGATCATATACTTGGCACGATCGGCAACCTCGGGATCGATGCCCGCCACATAGGGCAGGTAATTGTGCTCGGCAACCAACGGATAGTACTCGAGTTTGGCATCGGCGATTTTGGCGCCCGCCTCGAAGACCGGGTAGCACGGATCGGGCACCAGGATAGTATCGCCCGGATCGAGCAGGGCCAGGCCCAAATGACCCACGCCCTCCTGCGTGCCGTTGCACGACTGCACCATGGACGGCGTAATGCCCGAAACGCCGAAGCGGCGCTCATAGTAATCGCACACGGCTTGCTTGAGCTCGGGCAGGTCGCGCAGGGCATACTTCCACATCTCGGGATCTTGGGCTGCTTGCGTGAGCGCCTCGACCACGTGGTTGTACGGCTTAAAGTCGGGCGTTCCCACGCTCATGTTGTAAATGGTCTTGCCCTGAGCCTTCAGCGCAAGCAGTTTGTTGTTGAGCGAGGCGAAGACCTCCGCGCCAAAGCGGTCGAGACGCTGCGATGCCTGCATGGTGCCACCTTTCGATATGAAAAACGCGGCGCTCCGACAAGAGCGCCGCGCGATACGGGCCATCAGATTGCAAAAGTGTAACGCTTACAAACCCCGTATTGGTTCAATTTGGCCAACCTTAGTCAATTGCATTGAGCGCGTCGATCTGCGCAAGCCACAAACGCGAGCTGGCGTCACTCGGCATACGCCAATCGCCGCGCGGGCTGAGCGTCACCGAGCCCACCTTGGGACCATCGGGCAGGCAGCTGCGCTTAAACTGCTGGGCAAAGAAGCGACGATAGAACGTACGCAGCCACGTGTGGATGGTAGCCTCGTCGTAGACGCCCTCGAAGCTCTTGAGCGCCATGCGGTAGATCTTGCCCGGCTCAAAGCCAAAACGCAGCAGGTAATAGAGGAAGTAATCGTGCAGCTCGTACGGCCCCACCAAATCCTCGGTCTTCTGTGCAATCTCGCCGTCGCCCGTGGGCGGCAGAAGCTCGGGGGACACCGGCGTGTCAAGGATATCGAGCAAAACCTCGGCAATACGCCCGCCAAAGACATCGGCCGCATAACGCACCAGATGGCGCACAAGCGTCTTGGGCACGCTCGCGTTGACGGCGTACATGCTCATGTGGTCGCCGTTATAGGTAGCCCAGCCGAGCGCCAGCTCCGACAGGTCGCCCGTGCCGATGACAAAACCGCCAGCCTGGTTGGCCAGATCCATCAGAATCTGCGTACGCTCGCGGGCCTGGCTGTTCTCGTAGGTCACATCCTGCACGGCCGGATCGTGCTCAATGTCCTTGAAGTGCTGCTCCACGGCCGCGTGAATCGAAACCTCGCGGAAGCTCACGCCCAGGTCGCGGGCAAGCGACTCGGCATTCGACTTGGTACGATGCGTCGTGCCAAAGCCGGGCATGGAAACCGCCGTGATACCCGTGCGCGGCAGCCCCAGCGCATCGAAGGCACGCACGGTCACAAGCAGTGCCAGCGTGGAGTCCAAGCCACCCGAAAGGCCGATGACCGCAGCCTTGGTGCCCGTGTGGGCAAGGCGGGTCTTGAGGCCAGCAGTCTGCAGGTCGAGGATGGTCTCGCAGCGCTCGGCCAGGTCGCCGTGGTCGGCCGGCACAAAAGGCGCGCGAGGGAAAACGCGGTCGATATCGCAGGCATCGCGCAGAACAGGCTCTTTGGCCAGCACGCCCTCAAACGAAAACTCAACGGTCGTGGCCTCCGGCGCATCGTCCGCGCGCGTCCACGTCGTCGAGCGACGGCGCTCGGCAACCAGGCGGTCAAGGTCAACGTCGGCGACGGCCATATCGCAAGTGAGGAGCTTCGCCGCGGCGAGCTTCGAACCGTTTTCGTAGACGAGGTTCTCCCCCGCAAAGACCATGTCGGTCGTGGACTCGCCCTCGCTCGCATCTGCATAGGCATAGGCGCAGTACAGGCGCGCACTCTGATTGGAGATGAGGCTGCGGCGATAGTCTGCCTTGCCGATAATCTCGTCCGAGGCCGACGGGTTGAGAATCACCGTCGCACCGGCAAGCGCCATCTCGGTCGAAGGAGGTGCTGGCACCCACAGGTCCTCGCAAACCTCAACGCCCAACACCAGGTCCTCGACGCCCTCATCACAGCAACGGTAGACAAGCCCCGAACCCAGCGGAACCGGACCCTGACCGGCAAATTCAACCCACACGGGATCCGCAGGCGCCGGAGCAAACCAACGGCGCTCATAGAACTCACCATAGTTGGGCAGATACTTCTTGGCCGTAAGGCCCAAAAGCTCGCCCGCGCAGCACACGGCGGCGCAGTTGTAGATATTCTCGGCCACCGCCACGGGAAGGCCGATGGTAAAGACAATCGGCAACTCGCGGGTTTCATCGAGAATATGTGCCAGTGCGGTCTCGCAGGCATGCAGTAATGTGCGGTTATGGAACAGATCGGCCGCGGTATAGCCAGTCAGATTAAGCTCGGGCAACACCAACGCACGAACGCCGCGCTCGACAGCCGCGCGAACAGCCGCCAACGCAACCTCGGCATTGCCCTCGACATCGGCGACGCGAATCTGCGGCGACGCCGCCGCCACACGCAAAAAGCCATCAGACTGAGAAAGGTGAAGATTCATAAGAATGCTCCCGTGCGTAGACGCCATTCAACACAATTAGCAAGCCCTATTGTAGTTCAACCGCCGGGTGTAACCGCATCCCACCAACTTGGTGAGCTATTGATGAGTTGATGGTATCTGTTAAATGTCACGTACGATTCACATCTGGTGGGTACCCTGATGGCTACACGAAACGAAGCAGATTTACACCGGGAGGACCCCGTATGACAACCAAGTACACCGACGCGCCGCGCACGCGCGTCATGACACCGGCCGCGCTCAACAACGGCGTTCACGAAAACCATTCCATCGGACAGACCATGGCCATCGCGCCCAAAAAGGGCCTGTTCGACGACATTTCCATTCCCCAGATCATCGCCGGCGCCGCAGCCGCCGCCACAAGCGTCGCGCTTGCTTCCAAGATTGGTATCGCTGGTTCAGTAATTGGCGCCGCCGTGAGCTCGGTCATCACCGTTGTGTCCTCGCAGGTCTACCGCCACTTTATCTCTGCCAGCGCCGAAGCCCTCAAAGGTACGCACGCCGCCGTCGACTACCCCGCCGGCGCCTATGAGCCCGTTGAATTTAATGCCGAGGAGCACCTGGGCGGCGCCGCGACTACGCAGGAGATGCGCCAGATTGCGGGGCGCGCGACCACGGCGCGCGTCGCTCCCGACAGCCTGCGCGCCAAGGCGGCGGCAGAGCGCAGCCAGACGCAAAAGAAGGTCATCGTCTTCTCAATCGCCATTGCCATCGTCGCGGTCATCGCCTGCGCCGGCGCCATCCTTATCACCACCGCCGGTGAGGGTCTAGGCGAGCGCCCCGAGCCGATTCTGTCGTCGCGCACGGCCGAGCACGACGCGGATAGCTCCGGTCAATCGCAAGGCCAGCAGGACGACCCGCAGGGCACCTCCACATCCACCGACTCGCCCTCGAACACCCCCGATCAATCGCAGGGCGCCGATTCTTCTGTGAACAACAGCGGCACGCAATCCGGCACGACCGACTCAAGCCAAACGACTGACGGCTCTCAGCCGAGCACGGGTGACCAGACGAGCGGCAATACATCGAGTACGGGATCCACCGACAACGGCAACACCAGCAACCCGAACAGCTCGGGCGGAACCGCGTCCGGCACAGCATCTGACAGCTCGAGCCAAGGCACGGCATCGGGCAACTAAGCACGTTTGTCTCTCATAGATAACCGACCTGTATAACGGGCGCAACCGGCAACGGTCGCGCCCGTTTGCCTTGGGCGACGAGATGGCAAGCCCCGTGCGATGGTAAGATGCTTTGGTGTGTAAAGAGGAGATTTGCCATGAGCAAGACAATAGTTACGCCCACGCTATCGCTGGGCAACCACATCTATCTGTATCGCCTGCTGCGCGATGCGATTGGATGCGGCAAGCAAACGTTTATGACGCAGGTCGAAGAGGCGCTTGCCGCAGGCGACATGACTGCTTGTGACCTGGGCTTTGAGTCCACGCGCGAGCTGCTCGAGGAGCTTGACGACTGCATTAAGCTGACCGTTTTTAAGGGCGGTCGCCTGTATGCCACCGTCATCGCCAACGATGCCTGGGATGCCGCTCTTGCCAAGGGCGAGGACAAGCCCAAGGCAGCCAAGGGAGCCAAGCAATCCTACAAAAAGAAAAAGCGCGGCGAGAAAGACCTCAAGGCCGTGCGTCCCAAGCACGTTAAACATCCCGAGCCCGAAGCTATGGTTGAAGCCGTACCGGAACCCGAGCCCGAGACAGAGATCGAAGTCGCTATTGAGGTAACGGCAGAAGCCGAAACCGAAATCGCCGCCACGACCGATCCCAAAGTCATATCCGAGCAGGAAGCCACTACGGAGCTCAACGAGGCTCCCAAGTCGACAACCGAAGAAGCCGCTAACCAACCCGAGACGTCTGCGTTCCAAAACAGCGATGTCTTTGGCGACGAGGCCGAGGACGATCAGCCCGACGAGCCCGCCGATCAAGACGCTACCGAGGCGGCATCGGAGCCCGAGGCGCCGCAGCCTGCCATCTCGCTCACGGTCGTCTATGACCCCGAGAACGCAAACGCCGGCATCACCACCATGGCATCCACGCCCATCGAGGCAAAGTCGAGCGTCGAGAACGAGAACGCGACGCAGGTTGAGGTTGAAACCGCAGTTGCAGACGCGCCCGTCACCGTGAAGCCCGCAGATTCCACAATCAAGCCGGAAGCGACACCGGAGCCCGCACCCGTCATCGAGTCCGTACCCACCTCTGCTTGCGACCAAATTCCCGCACCTGCACCGGCTTCGGTACCCGCGGCGGCCCCAACCCCCACACCTGCAGCGCCCGCCATCCCCGAGGACTTCCCCGTCGATTTCGCAACCGAAGTCTTCTGCCCCGGCCCGCTTCTGCACCAGTTGTCGACCTATCTCCCCTACGGCGCCGACACGCTCGGCATTGTCGGTGAGTACTACTGGATCGCCCGCGAGCGCGGTACCATCGAGGCCGCGCGAAACCGCGCAAGCTTCCCCCTGCGCTACACGCAGGCCGGCGAGCGCCGCGAGGTTGCCGTGCGCATCCGCCGCAACACCACCGGCGGCCTCGGAGCCGCCTGGGCCATCGATAAAGTCGAAGAACCCGAGCATTAACGACAAACGGCTCAAATCCAAATCAGGATTTGAGCCGTTTTTATTTGTTGATGTTACGTAACCAAACCAGCAATAAACCTAGTCACGCGTGAACTTGCGGTGGATACGATGCGGCTGGGCTGCGTCCTCGCCCAGGCGCTCGATGCGGTTGGCCTGATAGGCCTCGAAGTTGCCCTCGAACCAATACCAGTTGCCCGGATTCTCGTCGGTGCCCTCCCACGCCAGAATGTGCGTGGCGACGCGGTCCAGGAACATACGATCGTGGCTAATGACCACCGAGCAGCCCGGGAACTCGAGCAGCGCCGCTTCGAGCGAGGACAGCGTCTCGACGTCGAGATCGTTCGTGGGCTCGTCGAGAAGCAGCAGGTTGCCGCCCTGCTTGAGCGTAAGCGCCAAGTTCAGACGGTTGCGCTCGCCGCCGGAGAGCACGCCAGCGCGCTTCTGCTGGTCCTGGCCCTTAAAGCCAAAGCTCGCCACATACGCGCGGCTCGGAACCTCGGTCTCGCCGACCATCATGTGGTCCAGGCCGTCCGAGACGACCTCCCATAGGTTCTTATCGGGGTCGATGCCGGAACGGTTCTGGTCGACGTAGGAGATCTTGACGGTCTCGCCCACCTCGAGCTCGCCCGAAGTCAGCGGCTCCAGACCCACGATGGTCTTGAACAGCGTGGTCTTACCGACACCGTTGGGGCCGATGACGCCCACGATGCCGTTGCGCGGCAGGGTGAACGAAAGGTCGTCGATGAGCACGCGACCGTCGAACTCCTTGTGCAGGTGATGGGCCTCAAGCACCTTGTTGCCCAGACGCGGTCCAACGGGGATGCGGATGTCGGTCCAGTCGAGCTTCTGGCTTGCGCGGGCCTCGGCCTCCATCTCCTCGTAGCGAGCCAGACGGGCCTTGTTCTTGGCCTGACGGGCCTTGGGCGAGCTGCGCACCCACTCGAGCTCGGCCTCCATGCGCTTGGCGAGCTTGGCGTCGCGGTTACCCTGAGCCTCAATACGGGCGGCCTTGGTCTCCAGATACGTGGAGTAGTTGCCCTTGTAGGGATAGAGGTGGCCGCGGTCGACCTCGCAGATCCACTCGGCAACGTTATCCAAGAAGTAGCGGTCGTGCGTGACGGCCAGCACTGCACCCTGGTAGTTGTGCAGGAAATGCTCGAGCCACAGGATCGACTCGGCGTCCAGGTGGTTCGTGGGCTCGTCGAGCAACAGCAGGTCGGGAGCCTCGAGCAGCAGCTTGCACAGGGCCACGCGACGGCGCTCGCCGCCGGAAAGTACGTTGACCGGCATGTCGGAATCGGGCAGCTGCAGGGCGTCCATGGCCTGGCCGAGCTTGGAATCGATATCCCAGCCGTCGGCGGCGTCGATCTCGTCCTGGAGCTTGCCCATCTCGGCCATGAGGGCATCCATGTCGCAGTCCGGGTCGCACATCTCCTCGCCGATCTTGTTGAAGCGATCGACCTTGGCGATCATGTCGCCAAACGCCATGCGCACGTTCTCGATGACGGTCTTGTCGTCGTCGAGCGGCGGCTCCTGCTGCAGGATGCCCACGGTGTAGCCGGGGGTAAGCCTGGCATCGCCGTTGGAGACCTCCTCGATGCCGGCCATGATCTTGAGCAGGGTCGACTTGCCCATACCGTTGGGGCCCACGACGCCGATCTTGGCACCGGGGTAGAAGCTCAGGGTCACGTCGTCAAGGATTACCTTGTCGCCATGGGCCTTGCGAGCCTGATACATCTGGTAGATGAACTCTGCCATTTGCCTGTTTTATCCTTTCTACCTGCTGTTTCCCTATTCTTGATTCGCTTTAGTGGAAACGAAATGAGGAAACCAGCTCTGAAACTTAACGAAAAAAGGGGCATGGTTGCCCATACCCCCTAATACTACCTGGGAAAAGTCCCCCGGAACATACTATGAACTGCGTACGCTAGTTTTCCGCAACCTTAACGAGCGGCTCGCTGCGATTTGCGCCACAGCAGATACGAGTAGACGTAGACGGCTCCGACCGAACCAAACGCCAGAACCGCAATCACCGCGGCGACGACTTCACTCGAAAGCACGCTGCCCGCCACGCCCATCGCAATCAGGCCAACACCCAGCACCATAAAGCAGGCACCGCCAAAGCGCTGCGTACGGCGCCAGTTCTCGGGATCGGCAAGCGCCCAGGGCGTCTTGATACCGAGTGTATAGTTCCGCTTCACACGCGGCAAGTAGTTGCCTACGCCGATGAACAGCAGACCGACAGCACCGGAAATCAGCACGTTGACCGAACCGACCGCCGGCACCACGCCCCAGACCGTAAGCTCACCCAACCAGCTTATGGCGCACATAAACAAGGTGAAGGCGATTACGAAGCCCTGATAGAACTTGCCCGAGGTTCGATACGCCTCGCCCTTGGGGTCAATGCGTGGCACGACGTAGAACATCGCAAGAAGTGCCAGAGGCAGCACGCCGAGCGCGGAGGCCATCCAGCTAGGACCCCAACCGTCGACGGCGCCGTTCGCGCCCCAGTGCGTAGGAATCTGCGCAGGCAAGCTCGGCATCACTATGAGGTGCGCTACGACATTGGCGACGCACAGAGCGATCAGCGCAATCCACACACGCCGCGATACCCCCGTGGCGTGAATGCCCTTGTTTTCGTTATTCATCCTTATCACCTTCCGTGTTTGTAAAGCCCATAAACCAACCGATCAAGTCCTGCATGACGGTGGTGTTTAAGCTGTATACGATGTTTTGGCCATGGCGCTCGTCGGTCACCAACCCGGCGTTTTTGAGCGTCGCCAAGTGATGGCTCAATGACGGCTTGCTGATGTCAAAATGCTCGGCAAGCTCTCCGGCCGTACAATTGCCCTCGTGCAGTAGTTCCAAAATGCGCCGCCGCGTAGGATCGGCAAGCGCCTTAAAACCCTCTCCCGGCATAGGACCTCCTCTCATCATTTCGTTCGACGCGCACACTATACTCGATATTTAGATGTTTGTCTAATTATCTAATACAGCAGCTTCTATAGAACATTCGTTCGTATTTAGCTACAATGGAAGTTGAAGCAGATGGGCCAGCTCCCTCTACCCGAGAAGGAGATGGACTATGAGTATTGACGATGTCCTGACGTTGTTGTTGCTTGTAATCGCGGCTGTGGAGCTCGGCATCCACATTGGAGGTCGAATGAAATAGCCGCCCCCGCGTAATGCAAAGACGGCCACTTCTCACGCTACAAACGTGTTTGGGAGTTGGCCAACCCGCGGCAACGGGTGCCATCTGCTTCAATCTTATGCGAATCCCGATCCCATTTCAACAAGCTCCAAGGGCTCAAATGGAATCGCAATAATACCTATAATGGCGATAGCTAAAACACGACCGACTCCCCATCGGAGGATATCTATGACCGAAACCGCAGCCGCAGCCCCCATCGAGACACGCGACACCAAGCTCGAGATCATCATGGGCCGCGAGGCACTCGACAAGCTCGCCGATGCTACGGTACTGGTGCTCGGCTGCGGAGGCGTGGGCTCCAACTGCTGCGAGGCACTCGCCCGCGGCGGCATCGGTCATTTCGTCATTCTGGATAAGGACGTCATCGCGCCCAGCAATATCAACCGTCAGGCCATCGCCTTTCACAGCACCGTCGGCAAGCGCAAGGTTGACGTGATGGAAGCCATGATTCGCGATGTCAATCCCGCCGCCACCGTTATCAAGCGAACTGAATACCTGTTGAGCGATAACATCGACGAGTTCTTTGCGAGCGTTTTGGAGCAGACGGACGGCAAACTCGACTACGTCGTCGACGCCATCGACACCATCTCGGCCAAGCTCACCATTGCCAAATATGCTCAGGACCACGACATCCGTTTGGTTAGCTCCATGGGCGGGGCCAACAAGCTCCATCCCGAGTGCCTCCGCTTTGCCGACATTTTCGATACGGTACGTGACCCCATGAGCCGCATCATGCGCAAAGAATGCAAGAAGCGCGGAATCAAGAGCCTGCATGTACTGTTTAGCTGCGAGGAATCGGTTAAGACACAGCCCCGCGACCCTTCCAACATCCACGAGCGTACCGAACTCGGAACCGCCAGCTTTATGCCGCCCATCATGGGTCAGATGATTGCCGGCGAGGTTATCCGCCAGATCAGTGGGCGCGGCACCGAGCGCGTGCGCGCCGATGGCCAGCGCCTGGACTAGCAGGATGCCCTGCGATGGAACCGCGATTCTTTGACACGCATTGTCACCTTGATTTGACGCTCAGCCCCGATGCCGCAGCCAGTGAGTCGGCGGCGTTGGGTCTGGGGCTCTTTGACTGCGGGGTCGACCCACGCGACTTTTCGGCCGCAAACGAGCGCGCTCATCGCCATCCGGGCATCATCGCCGGCATTGGGCTCCACCCCTGGTGGCTCGCCGACGGCCGCTGCGGTCCTGCCGAAGTCGATCTGCTTTGCGAAGTTGCTGCCCAAAAGCGCTACATCGGCGAAGTCGGACTCGACTTTTCCGCACGCTTCGCCGGAAGCGAACCGCTACAAATACAGGCACTTATCCGGCTCTGCGATACACTCGTGCAACATCCTCTTACCGGGCGCGTGATATCAATTCACGCCGTTCGTTCGGCAGGAACCGTGCTGGACGCCCTCGAATCGCACGGATTACTCATCCCAAACCCCGACTCCCCCGTTATCATCTTCCACTGGTTTAGCGGTACTTCGGACGAACTCGTCCGCGCGCGTAATGCGGGCTGCTATTTTTCCGTCAACGAGCGTATGCTCGCGTCTAAACGAGGACGCGAATACGCACGACAAATTCCACTCGATCGTTTACTGCTCGAGACCGATGCACCAGCGGAGGCAAACACAGAAACAAGCGCACAGTCGCTCATCAGATCGCTCGCAAGGACCTCAAAACGCATCGCCTCACTCAAAAACTGTGACGCAAAGCACATCGAGTCGGCAGTTTTAGCAAATGCACGCTCTGTTTTTAGCCTTCGCTAAGCTCGGTGTGCAAAAAATGCCAAATATGAGTACTGTTGCAAATCTAGTCACATTATTTACGGCAAAATAACATCTTGATAATGCACAACTGTTCATTATCAAGATGCTTAAAATCATTTTTAGCAGGTTTTAATCGCTCGCAGACACCCAACTAGGCTCTCAAAAGCTTGATTTCGCTGTTACTAAATTAGTGACAGTACTCATATTTGGCATTTTTTGCCCACGGGGTCCCGGGGAGGCGACAATTCGACTCACCGGGACTGCTCACCTATTCGGAAATCGGCGCTCCATGGCCCCAGGAGCCTTCCATGCCGCATACGGTCGAAGCAAACCCCGCCGCAAAGTCGAGTGCGCGCTCGATGGCCTCAGCACCATCCTCGCCACGCTTGGCGGAATCGAGATAGCACATCAGGAACGAAGTCAGGAACGAGTCGCCCGCACCCATGGTGTCCTTCATGTCTGCCACGGGCTTGGCATGCTGCCGATAGTAACGCTCGCCGTCATAGGCAATGCAGCCCTCAGCGCCAGCCGTTGCTGACACAAAACATGGGCCCAAGCCCTTCACCCAGGCAAGGCGCTCGCGAATCTCATCCTCGCTCGCAACGTCTGCCGCGCTAAAGAACGCGAAGTCAACGTAGGGAGCAATCTGCTCGTAGTACTCGTCGGTCGAATCGTCCGAGAAGTCAAACGAAACCGTGATGCCCGCGGCCTTCAACTTGGGAAGTTCACGCTCGGTAAAGCAATAGTTGCCCGAATGAACCACATCGAACTGCTTCATGTACGAAAGGTCAAAGCGATCGAGGACATAGCGCGCATCGCCACGGATACCGCCCTCGTTGGAGCCAAGAAAGACACGATCACCATCAACCACAGTAACGCGTGCCGCACCGTTCTCGCCGATGAGCTGTTTGCATTTGGCAAGCTCAACGTCCTCATCCTCAAGACTCGCAATCACATGCTCAGCAGCAGCATCATTACCAAAGATGCCCATATACGTGGAGCGCGCGGCTCCGCATTTCTTGGCATATACGGCAAAGTTCACCGCATTGCCACCCGGATACATTGTGTGAATATGCTCATAGCAGTCGACGACGTTGTCGCCAAATCCCAGTGCGCTTACGTTAAATGCCATGACGCCGCTCCTCTCTCTTATGCCAACGGAACCACTGTTGCGACAGCAGTACCGCCCAGGATCTACGCGAGTTCCAGCAGCTCCGGCAGCTGGTCGATAATCTTGTCCGCGGCATCCTGGCTAAAGCCAAAGCGCTCCTCGCGCTTGGCAATCACCGTCAGGCCAGCACGCTTACCCGCGGTAATGCCCGGAACGGAATCTTCAACGCAGCAGCAGCGATTCGCGGGCAGCTCCAGCAGGTCCAGCGCATGCAGGTAGATGTCGGGCTCGGGCTTGCTCTCCTTAAACTGCTCGCCGCTCACCACATACTCGAAGGCATCCGACAGCCCGCACGCATTGAGCACTTCATTGATGCTAACCATGGGAGACGAGCTGGCAAGCGCCACGCGAACGCCACGGCGCGGCAGCTCTCGAATCGTATCCGCGGCGCCTGGGTTAATCAAAGCCTGATAGTCGCGCGGACGTTTATGCGCCCACTCGTCCCAACGGGCCAACGCTTCCTCGCCAGTGAAATGCCCCTTACCGGCGCGCTCAAACCAATCGACCAGCATATGCAGGAAGAACTGATGCGAAGTACCGACCTGCCCGTTCAATTCCTCTTGAGTCAGGTTCAACCCAAGCTCCTTGGCAAACGCGGCAGTCTCGCCCAGGTAGTAATACTCGGTATCGACAATAACGCCGTCCATGTCAAAGATAACGGCGTCGAACGGAAATGCGGACACGGCACTCTCCCTAACAAAAGGGCGCCTGTAAGCAGGCGCCCGAACCATGCATTATCGGCGATTCTAACCCAGCAGCTTATCCAGCGCCACCGCAATACCGTCTTCGTTGTTATTGGCGGTCACCATCTGGGCCACAGCCTTGACCTCGTCGACGGCGTTACCCATGGCAACACCGGTACCCGCCCACTCAATCATGGACTTGTCGTTCTGGCCGTCGCCAAACGATACGACCTCGCTGGCATCGATGCCGAGCTTGGGCAGGGCACCCTCGAGCGCACGGGCCTTGTCGATACCGGGCGCCGTAAACTCAAAGTACCAGTCGGCCGTAAACATACCCGAAAGCGTCTGAGTAAAGGGCGCGTACATCTCCTCGTGATGCGCTTGCAGATAGGCCGGGTCGCCCGCAGTGAGTAGCTTGTCCACGGGATAAGCATCAGCGACCTCATGCAGGCTCTCCACCTCGCGAATCTTAAGATCGCACGCGTCGCGCTCATACTTGACGATATTCTTCTGCGAGCCGTCAGGCAGCGTGATCATGCAATGGTACGAGTCCTCGACGTGCAAATCGCGACCGAGCGAAATCATAGGGATCACGTCAAAATTACGCAGGTGATCAATCAAGCGATGCAATTCGTCGGCAGGCATAGCCTGATCGAACAACACCTCGTCGGTCTGGGCATCGACAACGTGAGCACCGTTAAAGGCCACCAGCAAACCGTCATGGTTTTGGAGGTCGAGTTCCCGCGCCAAGGCGTGCAGTCCCCATGCGGGACGGCCCGAAGCCAAAATGAGCTTAATGCCCGACTCCTGCGCCGCGAGCAGCTTCTCGCGCGTGCGCGGGGTAATCACTTTCTGATCGTTGGTGAGCGTACCGTCGATATCCATCGCAATGGCTTTGATTGCCATATATGCCTCCCTGCATCGCTTTTATCGCGCTTCATCATATCCGAGGCGGGCGTCCCTCACACGGATTAATTGAGGACGAATGCAAAACACACCGAACGATTGCGGACAAATGGCAAATTGCAAAGGGCCCGTATCCCAACAGATACGGGCCCCTTCTTCGATGAGCTAGCTCAGCAGACAAAGACTACTTGCGGTGAGCGCGATAGAACTCGATGAGTGCCTGGGTCGAAGCGTCCTGCTCGGCCTTGGCAGCGTCGTCGTGGAAGGCAGGCGTGATCTGCTTGGCAAGCTGCTTGCCCAGTTCGACACCCCACTGGTCGTAGGAGTCGATACCCCAAACCGTACCCTCGACAAACACGATGTGCTCGTACAGGGCGATGAGCTCACCAAGCGCGAACGGGGTCAGCGTGTCGCCGAAGATCGAGGTCGTCGGGCGGTTGCCCTCAAAGCAGCGAGCCGGGACGATTTGCTCGGGCGTGCCCTCGGCACGGACCTCGTCAGCCGTCTTACCAAAGGCAAGCGCCTTGGTCTGAGCGAGGAAGTTGCCCAGGAACAGCTCATGGACGTCCTGGCCACCGTCGGTCGCCGGGTTAGCAGTGTTGGCGAAGGCGATAAAGTCGGCCGGAACCACCACGGTGCCCTGATGCAGCAGCTGATAGAACGCGTGCTGGCCGTTGGTGCCGGGCTCGCCCCAGTAGATCTCACCGGTATCGGAGGTCACGGCGCTGCCGTCCCAACGGACATGCTTGCCGTTGGACTCCATGGTGAGCTGCTGCAGGTAAGCCGGGAAGCGATGCAGGTACTGGCAGTACGGCAGCACGGCATGGCTCTTGGAGCCAAAGAAGTTGACGTACCAGACATTGAGCAGGCCCATCAGCACAACGGCGTTCTGCTCGAGCGGAGTGTTGCAGAAGTACTCGTCGATGGCGTGGAAGCCCTCGAGGAACTGCTGGAAGCGCTCGGGACCGAGCACGACGATCAGGGACAGGCCCACGGCGGAGTCAACGGAGTAACGGCCGCCGACCCAGTTCCAGAAGCCAAAGGCGTTGGCCGGGTCGATACCGAAGGCCTCGACCTTGTCGAGTGCGGTAGAGACGGCGACAAAGTGCTTAGCCACAGCCTCGGCGTTCTGCTCATCGGAGCCGTCGATGGCGCCCTGGGCCTTGAGCTGCTCGAGCATCCAAGTCTTGACCTCGCGAGCGTTGGTAAGCGTCTCGAGCGTGGTAAAGGTCTTGGAGACGATGATCACGAGCGTGGTCTCGGGATCCAGGCCCTTGAGCTTCTCGGCCTGGTCGTTGGGATCGATGTTGGAAATGTAGCGGCAGTCGATGCCGGCGTCGGCGTAGGGACGCAGGGCCTCGTAGGCCATGACCGGGCCCAGATCGGAGCCGCCGATGCCGATGGACACCAGGTGCTCGATCTTCTTGCCGGTAACGCCCTTCCACTCACCGGAGCGCACGCGCTCGGCAAAGGCATACATACGGTCGAGGACCTCGTGCACGTCGGCGACAACATCCTGGCCGTCAACGATGAGCTGGCCCTTCTCGCTCGCCGGGCGGCGCAGCGCGGTGTGCAGCACGGCGCGGTCCTCGGTAGTGTTGATGTGCTCGCCGGAGAACATGGCTTCGCGGCGCTCCTCGAGCTTAACCTCGCGGGCCAAATCGCACAGCAGCTTAACGGTCTCGTCGGTCACCAGGTTCTTGGATAGATCGAAATGCAGGTCACCGGCGTCAAAGCCCAGCTTGTTCACGCGCTCGGGATCGGCGGCGAACCAGGCCTTGAGGTCGATACCCTCGGCCTCGAGCTTCTCCTGATGAGCCTCGAGCGCCTTCCAAGCGGCGGTCGACGTGGCGTCGATAGGTGCGGCAACAGTTGCCATAAAGTCCTCCTCAGCATACGGGCGCGTGTCCCCATGCGCCCGGACATTCAGATGCCACTATTCTAGCTCAGGTCAAGACCGTAATCAGCGAGCGTTATCAATCCGCCCCCAAACGGCGACCGACCAAAAAGGGACAGGTTTATTTTGGCAGGTCAAACGCTTTATCTATCAAAACTATGCGGCGGCGCACACACTGGCGAGCAACTCGCGCAAGGGAGAGCCAATGCCATCCAGGAGCTCAGGCGCGATAATGGCAAAGACGGGCACTTCGCCTCTACCCACAGCCGCAGGCACCTTTCCCTCCGAGACAATGCAGCCATGGGGAACAAAACCGTCCTCGCCAGAATCGAGCACCGCCATACGACGGGCAACCTCGCGCGCAAATCCAGCCGTGTCGGCATCCCCAATCGCAAGCACAAAGTCGACGCCCTCGTCGGTGGCCAAGGCAACAGCCTCATCGACCAGCTCGTCTCCCCCCTCGCCCTCAACCGAGCCACAACGGAACAGCGCGCGCTCCAACAATGCCCGGTCAAGCGACCCAAGCGCCGCCGCAACGAGCTCGTCGCGCGTATGCTTGTCGCCGCCCAGCACTACCAGTGCCTTGGTGCCGCCGTAGTGGGCGACCAGGCGCCCGCACCAACGTGCCACGTCGCCATCCGCGACAAGGCGCGTTGGCATACCAAACCCATAGTTGACCATCTACCCCACAACCCTTCCATGCTTTTAAGGTGAAACAGATCGTTAGGCTCATGCTACGAAGCAAGGTTTTCCGAGCTGTTTCGTGCTCTTTAGGGCTGCGTTAAAACCCGAATCAATCAAAACGGGACGCACAGATGGCTATGCCGCGATAAACGGAGGCACCAGGCGCACAAATAAGATGAGCCAAGCTAGCGCCAGGCAAAATCCACCCAGTACATCAGAAGCGTAGTGCACCCCCAGATAAATGCGACTGACACCAACAGCGAGAATGACGCACGCAAGCGCCATCACGGCAAACACGTTAGACGAAAGGCCGCCGGCTCCTCCCTGCACGAGCCATATGCCATATCCGTAAAACGCCATAGCAGCCATCGAATGGCCCGAGGGAAAACTGAGTCCCGGAGCCTCCACAAGCCGATATCCTTGGGGGCGAGGGCGGCGCACCAACACCTTAAGGAGCTGATCGATGGCACTGATGACGCCGACATTGACAGCGGCGCACATAACCTGAATCCGACAGGGCGCCCATATAAACGTGGCGACCAGCACGCCCACGACAACCGGTAGCGATGCCATGTTCGAAACGGATTTCATCGCAACCGTCAACGCCGGCGAACGAAGCTTCTCAACGAAAAGCGCGTAGCCCAACCTGTCGATTCTCATGGCCTGTCGCTTAAGCACCTTAACCAGCAGGCAAGCAAAGACTGCAAGACACAGCACGGCCAGTACCAAAAGCGCAAGATCACCCATATCGGCGGTCATCCATATCCCTTCAGCGTATCCATCACATCAAGGTTAACGACCTAGCGTAAGCGCCCCGTAAACCTACCAAAAAGGACGGGTTTCTTTTAGATAGGCCAAGCGATTTACCGACCAAAATAAACCTGTCCCTTTTTGGCAGGTCTGGTATTATCGAACAAGTATTCGATAGGAACATGTGTTTGATGAGGAGGACCCGGTGGAGCACGGTCGGCGTACGTACATCTGTATCGACCTTAAGACGTTTTACGCCAGCGTCGAGTGTGTCGACCGTGGGCTCGATCCGCTTACCACCAACTTGGTCGTGGCCGACGAGTCTCGCGGCCGCACGACGATCTGCTTGGCCATCACACAGGCGATGAAGGACCTCGGTATCCATAACCGCTGCCGCTTGTTCGAAATTCCCAACGGCATCGACTACATCAAAGCCGTACCGCGCATGCAGCACTATATGGAGGTATCGGCGCAGATCTACGGTATCTACCTGGAGTACGTAAGCCCGCAAGACGTCCACGTCTATTCAATCGACGAGTGCTTTATCGACGTCACGCCCTATTTGGACCTCTATCACACCGATGACGAAGGCTTTGCCTGCATGCTGCGCGACGAAGTTTTGCGCCGTACCGGCATCACCGCAACGGTCGGTATCGGACCCAACCTATTCCAAGCAAAAGTGGCGCTCGACATCACCGCCAAACACGCGCCCAGCCGTATCGGGAAACTTGACGACGAGACCTTTCGCAAGGAGATCTGGCCGCATCGCCCCATCACCGACATCTGGGGTATTGGCCCCGGCGTGGCGGCGCGTCTCGAAAAGTACGGCGTCTACGACCTGATGGGCGTCGCGGCCCTCGACGAGAACCTGCTCTATGACGAGCTCGGCGTCAATGCCGAGTACCTGATCGACCACGCTTTTGGGCGCGAACCGACAACCATCGCCGACATCCAGGCCTATCGCCCCCAGGCAACCTCGACCACGACCGGACAGGTGCTCTCGAAGGGCTATGCCTACGAACAGGCCTATACGGTGTTGCGCGAGATGGTTGATGCAGCCGTACTGGACCTGGTCGACAAGCACGTGGTCTGCGACAGCATCTCGCTGTTTGTGGGCTATGCAAGCGAGCGTGCTGATATCCGCCGGCTCGATGCCAGCGGCACAGCGCAATACATCGACGGCTGCGGGCACCTACGCTCAAGCACCTCAGGTGTCGAGCCGACCGCAAGCGATGGCCCCGAACTTGCACCCCGCGCGCCCAAGCCCGTCCAGCGCGACGATGAGCGCCTTCGCATGGTTCGCGAGGCACAGGCGATTGACGGCATCTTCGTGGGCGAGCACGGCGGTAAGCCGCGTGGCGGTTATGCCGCGCTCTTTGCCCATTCCAACGCGTCTCGAAAGCTACCCGAACGAACCAATTCGTTTAAGAAGATCATGGGCTACTTCGATGACCTGTGGGCGCAGACCGTCGATCCAAAACGACCTGTCAAACGTATTAACCTGGGCTTCGGAAACCTTATGCCCGAAGAATTTGCCACCATCGATCTGTTTAGCGACGTCGAGGCCGATGAGCGCGAGCGTGACCTGGCACGCGCCGTGCTGGCTGTAAAAGGCAAATACGGCAAGAACGCGCTGGTTAAGGGACTAAGCTTTACCGCCGGTGCCACCGCGCGCGAACGCAACGACCAGGTAGGGGGACATCGTGCCTAAATCCAAACAACAGCCAATGCGCCCGCCGACTCCCTTCGAACGTCTAGCAGACCCCGAGGGAAGGCGTCGCACCGCCGACCCCAAACTCACCGCCAACGGCGCCGTTCGCGCCAACCGCGCCGCACAGTTTATGCCATTCGCCGCTCTCACGGGATACTACGAGCTCGTACGCAAGCAAGAGATTACCGTTGAGCCCAAATGTGAACTGACGGAAGAAAAAGCCCTCGAGCTTTCGAATAAGCTCGAGGGGCTCAAGCGCGGCGACCTGGTGCGCGTCACCTATTACGATACGTATGGCTATCGTGCCCGCACCGGCATTCTCGACGAGGTGCTTCCCGCGTTCAAGCTGCTCAAACTCCGCGACATCGCCATCAAATTCGACGATATCCAGGATATCGAGCTGCGCGGCCGTGCCTAGGCGCAAGCGATACGTCCGACCCTATAGCTTCATGACGTAATAGCCTGCGCCCTTCACGGCGCCCTCGAGCGCCTCGCGATCGATTGGGTTTTTAGAGCGCACGTTCGCCGTGTGATCGGCATACGTCGCCGTGGCCCAAATGCCATCCAGCGCATTCAAAGCATTCGCGACGTTTTGAGCACAGCCGTCGCAGCTCATACCGCCGATGAGCAGTTCTGCGCTATAGGGGTAGTGAGACTCATCGGTATCGGTCACCACAGCCCTCTTGATCTTCTTACCGCACGCGCCATCGCTGCAACAGCTTTTGCCGTGCGTCGAGGCGACAATACGTCGCAATCCAAAAAACATGCCGACGGCAATTACGGCAAGCACGATAAGATTTGCAGGGTTAAGCAGGTCTTCCATATGTTCCCCTCCCATTAAAGCTCTAGCCAAATACCCCCATGGGGTGTCCCCCATCTTACCCCAAACTCGTGTCAGTTCGGTCAAATAGTTTCCCAATTCAAACTTTTTAGTTGACCAAGGCTTACTTTCGTGTATAAGTTTTCCTAGGTTAACAGATAAGGAACCGAAAGGAGCACCGTGACTCGAACCATCGACATTCCAACGTTTCAAACGACCGTCGTGCGCAACTGCTCCCCCACGCTCGCGGGCATCAAACCCGCTTCACTCTTTACCTATCCCGGTCCCTACGCAAACCAAAACGAACAGCCCGGCAACCCTCATATCGAAGCGCGTCGCACGCGTCTGCTTGCCGTCATAGCCCAATGCAACCGCGAGCTCGAGCCACTCGGCATCCACATGAGCGTCCTGGTCTGGCGTCCCTGCGGAGCGCTGATCTACGTGTACCGCCCCGCCGCCCTCATGCGCTACTTATCCGACCCTCGAGCCGCAGCAGCTCTTGCCACCGAAGGCTACGACGTTGGCAACCTGTCCGCATCCCTTGTGCATCTAGCCGCACGCATTACGCTGGCGAGCAGCAACGTTGCGGAAAGCGCCTGCGACAGCGGACCTTGCGTTCTCGCTCAGAACGAAGCGTGCGATAAGAGCTGCGCATGCGAGTTTCCTCACGAAATTGGGTATTTTTTGGGCTACCCCTACGAAGACGTGCATCAGTTTATTGCCCAGCACGGCCAAAACTACAAGTTTTTTGGTGCTTGGAAGGTGTATTCAAACGTCGAGGCGGCGCTTGCGACCTTTGACGCTTATCGCGCATGCACGCAATACCTTACCTACATCTATCAGCAGGGCTGTACCCTTGAACAGCTTGTTCAGGCAGCCCGATAGAACATACAAAACGCGGCCGCGTGCCGCACAACCGAAAGGACTCAACATGAGCAAGATCGCCGTCGTCTACTGGAGCGGAACGGGCAATACCGAGGCCATGGCAAACTTCGTCGCCGAGGGCGCGGTGTCCGCCGGCGCCGAGGCCGAGGTCATCCCCTGTGCCGACTTCTCTGCCGACAAGACCGCCGGCTTCGACGCCATCGCCTTCGGCTGCCCCGCCATGGGCTCCGAGGAACTCGAGTACGACGAGTTCCAGCCGATGTGGGATGAGGTCAAGGAGAACCTGAGCGACAAGAAGGTCGTCCTGTTTGGCTCCTATTCGTGGGCCGAGGGCGAGTGGATGGACAATTGGAAGGCCGACGCCGATGAGGCCGGCGTCAATGTCGTCGATTCCGTCATCTGCTTCGACGCGCCTGACGACGAGGCCGAAGCCGCCTGTAAGGCCCTGGGCGCCGAGCTGGCTTAAAACTACCCATCGCCACGCCAACCGCAACGTAAACGGGCCCCAGGTCGCCAAGACCCGGGGCCCGTTCATCTATTAAGCCGCGCACAGGCGGCATAGTCGCGCCCGCGCGTCAAACGGCGGGCGCAATGCGCATTGAATTGCTACGCGTTCTTACGAGAACGCACGAACCACGCGCCAATGACCGCAAGGCACACGATGCCAGCGACGACACCGGCAACGGCAACAGGATTCACGCCGCTCTGCCCAGCCGAGGCATCCTTGCGCGATGCGGCGGCAGTAGCGGTCTTCGCCTTCGAACCAGAAGATTTGTCAGAGCTAGACTCCTTGCCGGATTCGCTCTTGGCGGAATCCGCGTGCTCCGCCGTCTCCGGCTTCGCGCCATCCTGCGAAGTGGTAGCGCCCTGCTTTCCACCGGTGCCGTTGCCATCCTGCGAGGCGGGCGGCACAACCGCAGGTGTCGGGTTCTTCGTCGGAACCGTAGGTACGGGAACCTCGGGCGTCACAGGCTCTTTAGGATCACTCGGCTTGACGGTGCCGGCCTTCACATTGCCGATCTTGGTCCAACTCACGCCGGCACCCGCGAACTTATAGGCCGAAAGGGCCCGCAAGACCTGCACGGTGGCAAGCGCGTTGGCATTGCCGGGTTTGCCGTCTGATCCCATGGTGTGAGCGTATCCCTTGCCGTCAGCAACTTCATAGGCGGCAATCGCGGTAATCAGACTATTTGCGCCCGTCGCAAAACCGTTCTTGGAATTTGCGGGGTCCTTGCCGAGCGCCACAAGAGCAAGCAGCACCTGGGCATTCGACTCAACAGACCCAAAATCGCAAAGACCGTTCATCCGCCCCTTAAGGAAGCCGAGTGCTTTGTCGACAGCGGACGCAACAGAGAGCTGACCATTCGAAGCCAGGGCAGCGGCACATGCGTCGCCGTCAACATAGGGCGCAAGCGCCTGCAGCGCCATGGCGGTCATATCGACGTTGCTTGCACCAGCCGTATCAATGGTAAAGCCGCCATCCGAGTTTTGGAACGTGAGCAGCGTGCAAACAAGCTGAGCACGTGTCCAGGACGAGCCGAATGCAGACAGCGCTTCATCCGAAACGCGCACCTCGTCAAGGGCGATCAACGCATAGACCAAGTTATTCGCCGAAGCCGCAAGGTCGCCGTGCGAGCATATGACGGCAGCAAGGTTAACGCCATCAAAAGACGTAATGTTCTCGCCAAGTGCAGCCAACGTAAGCGCAACGCGCTCGCAATCCGTTACCTTGGCGGTGCTACCGGCCCACTCGGCCTTATGGTCGGCAAGAGACTTCTTGTAATTCTTGATAAGCGCGTCGTCGATCTTGCGCCCCGATTTTGCGAAGGCGTAGATTTCCCATTCCTGGCCATAGGTGTACGCATCGGTCGTGCGGTTGGCGTCAAAGTACTTGGCGGCAGAGAGGGCACCCTTATCGGCCTGCGCCTCGTTATCCGGCGAGGCGGCGATACCGTCAACCGTAATCTCAAAGGAGACGGCCTTGGCGCCGGCAGTCTGGTCGACCGGAGTACCCGTCACCGTATAGGTACCGGCCTTGTTGGCCGTTAGAACATAGGTTCCGCTCGCTACAAACAGCCCGTCGTCGGGAGCACCGTCAACGTGCTTCCAGTCACCCAGAGCGCGACGGTCGATGCTCACAGCATCCGACGCATCCTGGCCATCTGCGCCCGTCACGGTCCATATCATGCCGGGCTCGGAGACACTCCAGCCCTCGGCATCGTTCTCGCCCACATAGCTCAGGTCGAGCCCGACCGTCTTGCCGGCCTTAATGGACGCGGGAGCATTTGCGATGGTCACCGATTTCAGCGGGTTTCGGTAAGCGTAGGTAACCTCTCGCTTGCCCGAGGAGATAACGCTGCCGTCCTGGTTTTCGACCGTCGCCTCGAATGTCGTCTTGCCGGCCTTATACGGCGTAAATCCAATATCGCCGCTTGTAGTGTACTCGGCGACTGCACTATCGCTCGAGGTGACCGTGTAGTTTGCACGGTCACTCGCATACTCCGGGCCCACAACCGGTGCAGCCTTGTCGGTCAGGAAAGCACCCTTGGCAAGCGGATTACGGCCATGCAGATAAACAGTCTTGCCGTCCTCGTTGTAGCCAAGCGAAATGCTCGTCGCCGGCACATAGGTCGAGGTAACCTTTACGCTCTTATCGGCAAGGTCGACGTTCGTTCGCGAGGAGACCGAAATCGTGGCCTCGCCCGCCTGCTTAAAGTAGAAGCATGCCGATCCGGGATTGGAATAGAGCACGTTCGAAGGCGTACCCGCAAAGCGAAAACGCGTATAGGAAACAGGGGTGTACTCGCCCTCAGCGGCGTCGGCGTAATGAACACGGATCTCGAGGTTCTTGACCTCGGAGCCCGTAACCGCAATAGTGCCGCCCGTCACGTTTTCGCCGTTGTACCAAATCTGGAAATCATCAATAGACTTGGAGATCGCCTTCACCACGACGGTCGCAACGTTCTCGGTGGTGCCGTCATCCTTATGAAGCGTAGCGGTCACCGTACCCACGGCATCGTTGTATACGTGCAGCAGGCCCGTTTCCTCGTTAACGGCGATATCTCCTCTGTTAGCGTCCAGAGTGCCCCAAGTCACCTTAGCACCCTTAGACAAACCCTTGAGCGCAAGCGTGCCCGAGACGCAGGCGGCACCGTTCTCGCCCACCACGACATCGTCGGGAGACGGGTAGAGCATGCCATCGGCGGCAGTCACGGTCCTGCCGGTGCGCGCAGATGTAAACGTCACCTCGTATTTATTGTTTGCGGCAGGGCTCTCGGGCGATTCGTAGTCCTGGTCCTCACCAAAATACGGCAAGCCATCGGCTCCCATGCCCCATGCGCTACCGTTTTCGCCACGGTTGACGTTAAGGTTTTCGACAAAGGTCGCCGTCTTCATGTCGTCGGCATCGACAGCATAGGAGTTGACGAGCGCCCTCGCGGGGAACTGAGTCTTGTTGGTAAGGCCTTCCTGCCAGTACGTATTGACGAGCTGACCGGAGCCATAACTCGCAAAGAGCACGCCGCCGGTCGCTGCAGCGGTAGACACGCAGTTAGAAATTACGCCGCCTTCGAGCGTACGGCCAAAGCCCACAACGCCCTTGCCCGTAACAGACGTGGAGCAGTTGAGAACGGCGCCCCTAATCTGGTTGCCGAGCGGACCGAACGATTTGCCGTCGACCGCTTTCTTAAGCTCGCCGGCAAAAGAGACGTTTTGGACAACGCCGATGGAGCCGACGCTCGCGAAGAGCGACTTGACGCCACCGCCATTGTTGAAGGTAATGGTGTGGCCCTGGCCGTCAAACGTGCAGTTGAGCTCACCCGAAGGACCAAAGAAATACTCATCATCAATCACGATATCGTTGTCGAGCACATAGTAGTTGTTCGCGTCCTTGACGTTCATAGAAATGAAGTCGTCCTGCGATTTAATGTGCTTGACGCTCTCGGGCTGGGCGACGGGGGCCGTCGGCTTCTTCTTCTCGAGGGCATCCTTAGCCGCATTGAGTGCCTTGACCGCCGCATTTACATCGGACTGGGAGGCATCGGCATTGTCGTTTACGGCCTTTGCGTCCGCAAGGGCAGAGGCTAGGGCAGACCACGAATCGGATGTATAGTCGGACTCCTTGAGCGCCTCGACAGACTCGATGGCAGCGGCGAGCGCATCCTTGTTAACGACAACGGGAGCAGATCCACTCGTCAAGATCGGCAGGCCGCCGTTGGACGTCCAGGTAAACCCGGTCGCCGGCGCATTGGCATTGAGCACGGTAAGAGATTCGGCAGACGAAAGGTAAAGGTCAGAGGCTTTCGCAGCATTACCCTTATCAAAGCCCCTATAGTTCATCTCGGCAGGCGAAAAACCTACGGTATAGAGGCAATTCGAAAGCGAGCCAGCCCGGGCCTCGCCCACCAGCCCGCCATTCATCTCGACGCCCGAACCGGCAAAATAGGAATTGACGATCTTGCCGGACGCCATGCCGCCGACCAGGCCGCCGGCATAGCCCATCCAACCGCTCAGGTTCACGCTCGCCGTGGACCAGCACATCTGAACGGTACCGGAAAGCGTCATGGCGATGGAGCCCACATTATCGCTATTCGAGACGGAGCCCGTCACGCCTAGGTTCTGGATAGTTCCCGTTACGTTGTTCGCGACGGCCTTGCCGCTAATGGTGACGGTATGACCCTGACCGTCCAACACGCCGGCAACGGTCTCAATCTGCTGGTCGGCACCCATCGAAATGTTCGCACCGAGTTTTACGGTAGCGCCGGCTTCGATGGTCGAAGGCATATCGACCGCGTCGTTGACGACAACCGTCTCGCCCGAGCGCGCTATCCCAGTAGAAGCTCCGACCACTTCGGCCTGCGCGGCCGAATTCTCCCCGTTGGACACAACGGACTGCACGGCAGTATCGGAGCCTTCTTGCTCCTGTGCGCTGTCGCCGTCATCGGACACGCCGATTTCAGCATCGGCAGAAGGTTCATCTTCGCTCGATGCACCCTGCTCAGCATCGGTCGCCGCGGCAACCTGATCAGCCATCACGGCTACGCCCGCACCCACCTCCTCGGCAAATGCAGTCATTCCGGTGCTCGAGCTGGCAAAGATAAACGCCATGAACACCACGAGGAATTTCCTCGCAACAGTTCGGATGTTTTTGAGCATCCCACTCCCCCTTGATTTGGAAGATCATTACCTCAACAAGAATCGAGGCCGATCATGTAAAGGGAAACGAGACACAGCGGGGCGCCCGCACCTGACAGCACACAACAATGGCCCGCACAACAGGCGGGACGCATAGGAGCAATATATGATGTCATCTCTTGTTCACCGGAATCCAGCGGCTTCCAAAAGACCCTCGACACGAGAAGACCGTGGGCAAGTAATCTGACTCGCGAAGACAACATCCCCGCACACAGTAACCGCCTTGTCTGGGATTCCCACCCAGTTCCCTTTTATGCGCCAAGCGCACCCACGGTCCGGCTTCTTTTCAAACAACATGCAATTGTATGAAAGGCCGCATGGTTGACACGCGCCCCGTACCGCGTCCACAGAATTCACCAAACATGCGTCTTAAGCGTCCACTGGGGGTAACGGCTGACTTTTACCAAAATACAAAACGGGCCGCGGCAGCAACGCCTTGGCCCGTCAACTCAAACTATGCTCAAATATCAATGCAATCTAGGAAATGTTGCCCAAGAACGCCTTGGTGCGCTCGCTCTTGGGATGGTCAAAGACCTCGCTCGGCGAGCCCTCCTCCACGATAACGCCGCCGTCCATAAAGACCACGCGGTCGGCGACGTCGCGGGCAAAGCCCATCTCGTGCGTCACGACGATCATGGTCATGCCGTCGCGCGCCAAATCACGCATAACACCCAAAACGTCGCGAACGAGCTCGGGATCAAGCGCCGACGTGGCCTCGTCAAAAAGCATAACGTGCGGGTTCATCGACAAAGCGCGGGCAATGGCGACGCGCTGCTGCTGGCCGCCCGAAAGCTGGCTCGGCATAAAGTCGATGCGCTCGGCCAGGCCAACCTTGGTGAGTTCCTCGAGGGCTATTTTCTCGGCTTCTTCCTTGCTGCGCTTGAGCACCTTTTGTTGGGCAAGCATGACATTCTTTTTGACCGACAGGTGCGGGAACAGGTTGAACTGCTGAAACACCATGCCAAGATGCGTGCGTACCTTATTTAAGTCGACGCCCTTGGCGCACACATCCACGCCTTCCACCATGATGGAGCCACTCGTAGGCTCTTCAAGGCGGTTGATGCAGCGCAGCATCGTCGACTTACCTGATCCCGAAGGACCCAGGACTACGACGACCTCGCCCCTGTGCACATCCAGATC
Organism: uncultured Collinsella sp.; assembly: GCA_959019775.1. Taxonomy (GTDB): domain Bacteria; phylum Actinomycetota; class Coriobacteriia; order Coriobacteriales; family Coriobacteriaceae; genus Collinsella. The sequence continues at coordinate 359 of CAUEPS010000012.1, read as the reverse complement.
GATATCGCGCAGGACTACATTGTCGCCAAAGGATTTCTGGAGGTTCTTAATGCTGACGACGACCTCGTTGGAATTCGTTTCGCTCATAACAGGACCTCCTTATAGACCGGCAATGTGATCGGCGGGCGTAGCGACAACCTGCCCGGCGCTCTTGGCAGGATGCTTCTTCTTGGCCTCGGCCGTACCCAGCAGTCTCGCCTCGAGACCGCTCACCAAACGAGCAAGCGGCAACGTGATGACCAGATAGAACAGGGCGGCAACCACGTACGGGGTAATGGAGCCCGTCGTGGCGACAATCGTACGCGCGTTCATGACGATCTCGACCACACCCACGGCGGCAAGCAGCGACGTATCCTTGT
>CAUEPS010000011.1 GCA_959019775.1 uncultured Collinsella sp. | reverse complement strand
GGCTAGTTAGATCGCGGGCTCAAACTATGCTGCGCTTCGAAGTCCTTCATGTACGTGGCCAGCGCCTGCACGTCCTCCATGGTGACGGCGTTGTACACGCTGGCGCGCATGCCGCCGACGAGGCGATGGCCCTTGACGTTTTGAATCTGGTGCTCTGCCGCGCCCGCAACAAAGGCGGCGTCGAGGTCGGCATCGCCGGTACGGAACGTGACGTTGGCGATGGAGCGACTGTCTGTCTGCGCGGTGCCGTGGAATAGTTTGCTGTTCTCGAGCAGGTCGTAGAGCAGGTTGGCCTTGGCCCAGTTGCGCTCGGCCATGGCGGCAAGTCCGCCGGTCTGCTCGACCCAACGGAACACTTTGCCGCACACGTAGATGCCAAAGGTATTGGGCGTATTGAGCATGGAGTCCTTGGCGGCCTGGGTCTTAAGGTCCATGTACTGCGGCGTCTGCGCAAAGGCCGGACCGTCGGCGATCAGGTCGTCGCGCACGATAACCACGGTCACGCCAGCTGCGCCGGCGTTCTTCTGCGCGCCGGCGTAAATGAGCCCGTAGCGCTCGACGTCGAGCGGCTGCGACAAAAAGCAGCTCGAGACATCGGCGACCAGCGGCACGTCGCCGCAATCGGGCAGCTCGTGGAACATGGTGCCAAAGATGGTGTTGTTCTGGCAGATGTAGACGTAGTCGAGCCCGCCGCCCGCGGCCTCGGCGGCAATGCGCGCGTTGATGTCGGCCATGTTGGGGATGCGGTCGAAATTGGTGTCCTCGGAGCTCGCGAGCAGCACGGCCTCGCCGTACTTGGCGGCCTCTTTGTACGCCTTGTTGGCAAAGTTGCCGGTCACGACGTAGCCGGCGCGGCCGCGGCGCATGAGGTTCATCGGGATGCCCGCAAACTGCAACGTGGCGCCGCCCTGCAAAAACAGGACACGGTAGTTGTCAGGGATGCTCAGCAGGCGGCGCAGAGTCGCCTCGGCGTCGTCAATGATCTGCTGGTACATGCTAGATCGATGGCTCATCTCGAGCACGGACATGCCGCAACCGCGGTAGTCCATCATCTCGTCGGCGATCTCGGCGAGCACGCTTGTGGGCAGTGCGGCCGGGCCAGCTGAGAAGTTGTGCACACGTGCCATCTTCTAGTTCCCCCTCGTAGTCGTTTGAACGTTCGGGATACTTTAGCACAGTGGAGCGCCAGGTGCGACCGCATCACGGTAAAACTCGAGTGTGCCGCTATGATTTACAGGATGGTTACATGGGGGAGGGGTGACCTTACCTGATGGCTCGCATCCGATCCGCCTCGGCCTTCGCCTGCTTCCAAGGACGCACGCGGCCGTTGGTGAGGTCGTCGTAGCCACGAGCGATGGATTGCTGGATGGTTCTATTCATCCCGTGGCGGTTGTCGATTATTAAGCCAGGGATGTTTGGCAAGAATGGATCTGTTCTTTCAACTGGCATACGGAATCCCTCTGTAACGCTGTCCTCTTCAATCGATATCGATGATAACGCGCTGGTATCGCGCAGACATGGGGCAAAACGTAGTGCCACTGGGAGTACTCGGGCTCCCGGACTGCTGATTTACGTTCCTAGCTTCATAATTGGATCATATTTGCTTCGGTTTTGTTGCGCAATAAAAGTGCGCTCGAGTTATGGCCGGCACTCCCATAGGCTGTTCGCCGGATGATAGCGACCGTCTGCAGAAACAGCCCTATTGGGCGTCTTTGTTCTTCGGGCTACATGAGTGCCTCACGGTATGATTAAAAGCACGTTGCGCCAGACCAGTGTTAATAAAAGGTCAAAAATGGTGGCATCAAATGCGATTGTGGCATAGGGGATGCTGATGAGCGAAGCGAACTACTTGGAGAGTCTGGAGAAGGTGCCCATCTCGGAGCTTAGTTTTGACGATGTGCGGCTAAAGCGTTCAATCCAGAATGCTGGTTTTTGCTACTTGCCCGATCTTTTGTCTCTTACCGATAAAGAGATAGACGCTCGTTTCGATAGCAGATATGCCGATTCAATCATTAAGATGCGAAAGAAATACCGTGCGGCCCCGGACGCCTTTGCTGCTTCTATGCTTCAGCCCAAGATGGTCGAGAAACCAGCGAGCGTGAAGGCCCCGCTGAAATGCCGACTTCCTCACGAGCCAAAGGCCGAGGCAACGTCTTCGATTGAGCAATATGAATATGACTTGAGCCGCTTTCCGCTTACGCGCTCCCATGGGCTGTTTTCAGCAAAGCTGGAGGAATTTGAAGAAAGATCTCGGGGTGCCTTCGACGACCTGGAATCTAGGTCTGAAAACGTCATGGTTTATCAGGTATTTGAGGAATTCTCAACAGACCTTGATGAACTCAGCGCAGCTTTTGAAGAGCTCATAAAACGTTATCCAACAAAACCTTGCATTGTTCTGATGCTGATTGATAGGTGTTTGCCTAACGCTTTTATGGTTTATGTTGCCGACAAGGCGCGTAGGGTATTCAATGGCCATAATCTGTGGGGCAACTTCTTTGCCAGTCTTGGCATTCGCGACGGCGGCGTGCAGGGGATAGTAAAGCACATTTTTATTAAACATGTTGAAGAGCGTGGAATGCCTTTGTATGGCCGCGATGAGGAGGTTAATTACTACTTCTACACTACTCTTCTCCACGGAGGCTTATCGGAAGATTCCTGGTCAAACCTGTGGGAGAAATTACTTCCGCTCGCGCGGGAAGTCTCTCAAGGCGGTTTAGGTTTTGGCGGAGAGATGGACGGTCACTCTGTTCTTAGGGAGCTAAAGAACCCTGAGAGTCGGTATGCTCCCGAAAAGGCGGTTCTTAACATTCTTGAGAAAGCTCCCGATTCAACCATTGCTCCATTATTTGAGGCGTCCATGCGTGTGGCGGCGCAAATTGTGGACTCAAATAGGGTCGGAAGCCGCTACACGATGCTGTCTAGTTTCGGTCTGCCTGAAGCCGCAATGCAGGCTCTTCGTGACAATCAAGAACGCGTGCCGTCCTCGACGACCGAAGGAAAGGCCACTGGTTCTTCCCAAGGACGGAGAAATGGCGCCCATCGATTGATCTATCTTCCTATTGCCAGCTTGCAGCTGGATTTATCCGAGGGTGTTGTGACCATGCGCTGGCCGCGCCAACAGTTCCCGCTGCATTTTGCTGGTGACAAGATTGACTATTATGTTGACGGCGAGCTAAAGGCAAGCTCTGAATTCGATATGAGTGTCGGAAAATGCATTTTGAATGCCGTCGGTATTGCCGTTAACCCTCGGGCTCGTTACGACGTGGAATTGAAGCTCATGCAGAAAGATGAGCGAGCGGGTGACTACATCGAGCTTAGTTCTTTGAGCCAGTCGTTCAGTAGGAACAAGCCCGGTTGTTTTGAATTTATAAAGGACGCTAAGGGCTTCTACCGCTTACGTGGCAAGAACGAGCGGTTAACGAAAAAGCGTCGTATCGCATACATTGTTAAAGACGGATACAAAATCGTTCCTGGGCAAGGCATGAAAGCCGTTTCGGAGTATGAGGCTTCTGGCGATTGGGATGAAAACCAGATCTTCATCTATGATGTGGAGCCCGGTTCGGCAGGTTCGGTTGTTGACGAACTTACGGGCGAGGAAGTTGCCGTTTGGCAAGAACGTTATGTCGCAAAGGTTGATAAGCATCGCATTATCGGAGAAACGAGCGACGGCGTTGACTTGTATGGGCGCGTTCCGAACGAACTCAATACCAGCGACGGCCTGCCCTCTGTGAGCATTGAAGCGCTTGATGGCGCGAGCGCCATAAAAGACTTGGACATCATGTGCTGCTGCGATGGCGAGCTGGTGTCGATGCCTCGTTGCGCCACATATGAGGATGATACTGAAAATTCAGGTATTGCAAGAATAGAATTCAATCCCTCAAAAACGAGTCAATTCAGTTGGCATATTGAAGAGTGCATCCTAGAGGCGAGGCAGAAATCTGCCGGTGGTAAGGTTGTTTTCCGCTACCGATTCGCAGTGGTGCCCATACAAGAATTTAGGCCTCTGTCAATCAGCATTGATCACGGGCGTGCTGTAGCCGAATATGGCTTCCAGGCGTGTCTTCCCATTGATGTTGTGCGTATTTATGAAGAAGGCGATGCGGGAGGCGAATGCGACAGGCTTAATTCCCTCAATGCATGGGAGCACTATGAAGCGAAGGCGCTTCTGAAGGATGATTTCTTGCATGTTCGCATTAGGTCGAGAGAAAGCGGTAAAGAGACCGATGCCAAACTGGCCCTTGCTGCAATAGACGTTGACATGCCAGGCAGACTTGCGAATCTGTCCGAAGAGCGCCCAATCTGTTTGGCAGATGCGTTGGAGCTCGGTCCCAGTGCGGCAAACTTCAAGATTGTCTCCTATGGTTGGAGGTACAACAGGGCCGTGCTAGTGATGCTCGGTTCAAAACCTCTTTTCTTCAAGAACCTCATGCAGCCTGGCGAATACGGATTCAATCTCTTTAGGCATGCAAGCCTCTTTCAACAAGCTGATTATAAGGCGTCCGTCAGTCTTCCCCTGAAGCTGTCTCTGTGCTACGGCGATGACGTGTCAACGGGAGAACTGAAGCAAGCCTGGACCGATGTTCAAATGCTTGACTGTGCCGAAGGGCTCGGCATTAACGGGTGGAAGCTATTGCCAGCCGAATCCCTTGGATATGTTCTTCGGTTTGAAGGCAAGCCCTTATGCGACATCCATTTCAGGTTCTTTAGGATTTCTAAGTATGAGGAAAGTGACGATAAGCCAATTGCTACAGCCTCTGCAGAAAAGGGCTCTACAGAGGTCTTTCTTCCACCCAGCGTGGTAAGGCAGCTGAGCAGCAAGAGGGGGGTTGCCGTCGAAATGTCTCCGAGCGACTTCTTTGGGGACTCCCGGAGAGAATATGCGACAAGAATCAATCTTAACTAGCGGGAGCAAATAATGACGAATGTGAAAGAATTCAATCCCATTGAGACCGCGCGCAAAGTGGAGGACTCTTATCGCGAGTACATCGCTACCACTATTCACTTTGATGACGCGGATTTGCAGAAGCAGCTTGAGACGATTCTTTGCGAGCCGGGATATCTTGCAAAGGGACCGTTTCTTGAGGCGGCGCCTCCGTACCGCAAGGATAAAACTGTGGCCGAACTGGTGGACGAGGGGCTACTTTGCAAGGGCATGATGAGTTTAGGCGGAGGGGAGACGCATAACTTTGACCCCTATCGCCCCTTATATGTGCATCAAGTTAAGGCTATTGAAAAGAGCGTTGCCGAACGTAACTACGCCGTCGTTACGGGTACGGGTTCGGGCAAGACTGAGTGCTTTTTGCTTCCGATTCTGAATGACATCCTCTCAGAATTCGAAAAGAGCGGGCGTTCCGCTGGCGTCCGTGCCATGATTCTTTACCCGATGAACGCCCTTGCAAACGATCAGCTTAAACGATTGCGTCAGTTGCTGAAGGGGACCGATGTCACCTTCGGGCGTTATACCGGCGACACTGAGGAGAAAGAGTCCGTGGCTCTCCGTAAGTGGAAAGACGAAAACCCGGATCAAACTAGACTGCCAAATGAAATCATCTCTCGCGAGAAAATACGTGAGAACCCACCCAACATTTTGCTTACAAACTACTCTATGCTTGAGTATCTCCTTCTACGTCCGGAGGATGCGCCGCTGTTCGAAGGGGCATTTGGTGCAAACTGGCGGCATATCGCCATCGATGAGGCGCACGTTTATTCAGGCGCGCTTGGCACCGAAATCGCATATTTGCTGCGACGAGTAAAGGCTCGTATCGAATCGGAAACGGGAGAACTGCCCAAGCTTCATTGTTATGCAACCTCCGCAACAATTGGCTCAGAAGAGGATATGCCTAAGGTAGCTATATTTGCTCAGGATCTTTTTGGAGAGGTCTTCTCAAGTGACCCCGCGAATCTTGACGTCATCACGAGCGAGAAAGATCAGCCCCAAGATGCCCTTGACGAAAAGCCTTGGGGCACGCTTTCTTTAGACACTTGGGCGGAACTTCGCAGGGAACTTTCCGATCCTGAAAACGCAAGCGTAGAAGACATTCGCAGCACGCTCACGTCTGGTGGAGCTCCTGAAGAGGTTGTAGCGAGACTAGACGGCGAGTCCCCCCTAATGGGACTAGGAAAGATCCTTCTGGGTGAATCGTCTGCGGCAAAACTGGTGAGACGCTGCGAGCGTCTTTTCGACCTCACTGATCTTGACACCATTGAGGAGCTTGAGATCGAAGAGCTCACGGGAGATAAGAGGGGTGTGGAAATCCTCACTGCTATGGTTGAGGTGCTTTCCTCTGCGCAGCGCTCCAAGGATGTTCCCATTCTTACGAGTCGCTACCATTCCTTCTTGCGTGCTCCTGAGGGCATCTATTTAAATCTGCATACACGTAAGCTGACTCCTCATAAAACGATTGCGGAGCATTATGACGATGAAAACGATACTCCTGTATATGAGGTGTCGGTCTGTCGCCATTGTGGGCAGGCATACATCCTTGGTGAGGAGAGCTCTGATCCCGAGGTGAAGACTGCGTGGCTAAGTCCTCGACACGAAGGAACGGATTCCGACGACGAGTTTCTTCCGAGAGTCTACTACCGTCTTCTCTCTGGCGAATCGGAGAGAGATCCCGATGAGAAGATCCAATGGCTGTGCCCGATATGCGGGTCTTTGTATCATGAAGCCGAGGGTGGTGCTCATCGTTTCGAGCATGAGATTGTTGCGCGCATCCCAATTGCGCTCAACCAAAACGAGAAAAAACAAGCAGATGAAGCAGAGGCGCGTTGTCGTCATTGTGGATATCAGTCCGTTGTGGCAATTCAGCCAATGCGCGTTTCGCCTGAAGCTGCAGGCAGTGTCGTCTGTTACGACCTGGTCAGGGATATTCCGCCTTTTGATGAGGAGGAAGCTGACGAGGATGATTTGTTCGCAGACCTCGATGAAGAGCGCAGGGCCGGAAGTGTTATTTGCTTCTCGGACAAGCGCCAGGACGCGGCTTTCTTCGCGCCCGCAATGGACAGAACTTATGGAAACATCACACGTCGTCAGCTGATAAGAGAAGCGGTGGAGGCTCTGTCCCGCGACGGTGAGGGTTGTAAGCCGAGCTCAGTTATTGATTGGATAACAAGTGTTGCAAAGAGGCGATATCCGGGGGTCTTGGGTTCCAACAAGAGGGGCCAGGCGACGGCCTGGATTCTCGATGAGCTTGCGGCTGAGGATTCGCGGAACAGCCTTGAAGGCCTTGGCGTTGTAAGGATCGAGCCTACTGAATTTAACGAGGGGTTTTCCCATCCTGGGGCGAAAAAGCTTGTCGCAAGGCAAGTGGATATACTTAATGCCGATGGGGTCACCTGGCTTTCATGCGAAGACTACATTTTGTTTGTAAGGACCTGTCTTGAACTGCTCCGAGAGAAAAACGTTATCGAGGTTCCTGAAGGGGTCCCTGAGCTCAGAAACAATCATGAGAAGCGCGGCAACCTTGTCGTGCTTGAGAGAGGCAGCTCTGCGTCTAGGGATATCGTTTATTTCGCGGGAGATGCTGTACGTGGTACAGAAAACAAGCGCAGCGCCTTTATTCGCAAGTACGTCAAAAGGGTCCACGGTATCGAGCTGACCCGTGAGGACGTTCGCCCGATTCTGCAAAGTCTTTTCCAGTTTATGGGGGAGTATCTGAGTTGCAGGCTATTTAAGGGCGAAGGATATTTGATTGATTCGCCTGAACACTTTAGGCTCAGCAGAGATATTTGGACTATGTATCCGCACTCCAACGATGATATTGTCTATCGTTGCGATGCGTGTGGATGTGAGACTCACCTAGATACACGTGGCGTTTGCACGACAACGAAATGCAACGGTACGATGGTGAAAATGAGCTTCGCAGAGGCAAAAAACAAGGACCGCTTTTATAAAACGGTATATCAAGATGAGGCGCTTCCCCTCGACATTGAGGAACATACGGCACAGCTGTCATCCAAAAAGGCTAGAGAAATACAGAGCGAATTTATCAAAGGCAACGTTAATGTTTTGAGTTGCACGACTACGTTTGAGCTGGGTGTGGACGTTGGCGATTTGAGGGCCATTTTTATGAGAAACGTTCCACCTAGTACCGCGAATTATACGCAACGAGCCGGTCGCGTTGGACGCCGCGCTGGCAAGCCTGGATATGCCATCACGTTTGCTCGCTTGCGGCCCCATGATGTCGCGTACTTTGAGGACCCAGCCAAGATAATTGGCGGCAACACGAGAGTGCCAATGTGTTATCTGAATAACGATGCCATTGCGATACGGCATGTTTTCGCCGTCGCTATGTCTGAGTTCTTTCGCTACGCGAGCCGGAGCTTGGGCAAAGACTACTCTCATGGATACAACGACTTTATGGATCTTTCTAAATCGGAGCCGGAAGGCCTCGAAGATCTTCGCCGCTTCCTTGCATCGCGGCCAAAGAGTGTCTATGAACAGCTCGTCCGCGTTGTTCCGCAAGGCATGCCTGTGGCGGAAGAAGTTGGCGTAAACGAGTGGGGGTGGATAGCAAAGCTCGTTGGGCCAATCGATTCGGCTGAGAGCGGAAGCGGTGGCAGGCTTCTCCTTGCGCATAGCCTTAAGCATGCTGATTTTGAGCGTATTCAGGATGGTATTGAGCTGAATATGGGCGTCAACGACATTCTCGCATCCAAGCTTCTAAAGTCTAGGGATGCGCTCAAGAAGGAGAGAACTATCGCAATTCTTGCCGAGAGCGGAGTATTGCCTAAGTACGGGTTTCCGACTGATCTCGTAGAGCTCCATCTTCTTGATATCGAGAATTCTGTAGGTGAGAACAGGCTCGAGCTTTCTAGGGGTATGCGTCAAGCCATTAGGGAATATGCACCGGGGGCGGAAATCGTTGCCGGCAAGACGCTTTGGAAGTCCGTTGGACTCAGAAAGCCGAAAGGGCAAGAGTTGCGAAAGCGCAGGTATGGAAAGTGTCCAAATTGCGAAACATTTGTATGGCCCATTGAAAACTACAGTGATAAAGGCGAGTGTCCCGTTTGCCATACCGAGTTTGCTCTCGAAAAGAATATGCTCATACCTTCCTATGGTTTTGTCGGCACGGAAAACAAAAAAGGCATAGGGCTTAGAAGGCCGAGGCCAAAGGGGTATGCATCGGTGCACTTTAGCCAGCACTGGCCTAACGAGACCGCGACCAGGGAGTTTTGTTTTCCTGGCGGTGCGGTGAAAGTAAAATATGCCGAGAACGGGCAACTTTGTGTGCTCAATAGCCCTGCTAAGGGCTTCCAAGTCTGCTCTTACTGCAATCGCGCTGCTGTTGGTGGGGAGAAGATCCAACATACCTACTGGTGCGAGAAGAGCGGCACTGCTCCAAAGATTAATAGGTTCAGTGCGCTGGGTACGGCATTTGTGAGCGACGTCCTCGAGCTCGTATTTGATTTCGATGAGGCGACAGTTTGCAGCGATGGCGACTGGGAAGCTGTGATGTGGGCACTGTTTACCGCTGCGGCTAAAATCCTCGAGGTTCCCGAGACCGAACTCGGAGGGACTACATACAAAAATGATGCAGGCAGCTTCTCAATACTCATCTATGATGACGTGCCCGGAGGAGCCGGTCATGTACGCCAGCTCAGCAAAGAGGTGACGGATCTAATTGAAGAGGCCTATAAGGTCGTAGATGGCCATTGCGGTTGTGGTGAAGAAACTTGCTGCTACGGTTGTATTGCAAATTATTACAACCAAGTTGTGCAGGCGAATCTTTCCCGCGGGGCTGCAAAACGAATTTTGGGAGCTCTTCTTACTGCCTCGTCATCCGGCCGTTTTGCTGGTAATGCCGATGAGGATAAAGAGCTCGATTACAAGGCTGGTGTCCCCAACCCAGTTGATGGATTTGAGCTATGGGCCTCTGATGAAGGTGCGAACAACGAGGCGCTGTCGCTGGCTGAAGCGATAAAGCTGTCAATCCGATCTAATTCTTCGGAGGAGTGGATCGAGTTGATTCGTGAAATGACGAGCTGCGATTCGCATTTGCGCTGGGAGACTCCGGACAAAGATGTGGAGCTATCTGATGCTGACGGCGACAGCGCTTACGCCACGCTTGTTTGGCGCAAGTTCAAGGTCATTCTTCTTGACGAGGAGTCAGCGGGCGATTTTAAAAAGGTATTTGGGTCCGCCTGGCGCAACGTTTCGGGCTGGAGCCTGTTTGTCGTTGGCGAGTGCTCTGCCGAAGATGTGATGGGCGCGATTTATAAAGAGGCATAACTGTGGCTGCAAGAATGATACCGAGCCTTGGCCCGGCTGAATTCGACGATCGGAGTCGTGAAGGGGAGATTTATTACGCGTTGAGTAAGCTTCCCGATGATTTTACGGTTATCCATTCATACAAGATGTTGGATATTGTGGATGGAAACGCTATTGAACAGAGGGAAGCCGATTTCGTCGTGTTTAATCGCAAGCTCGGCATTCTTGTTATCGAGGCGAAAGCGGGGAGAATTCGCTGCGAAAACGGTGAGTGGCTGTACGGAAGTGGCATATCGATGAGGAGGCACGGTGGCCCTTTCCGACAGGCTGATAGTATTAAATGGAAGCTTATTAAACGCTTTGAGGACGTGGGATTAGGGGAGCTTTGCGGTAGGTGCAAGGTCACTCATGCGGTTTGGCTTCCGTCCCTGGGGGCACATGAACTTGGTTTTATTGATTACTCTTCCGAGGCTTCTCGCGATATTACTCTGTGCAAGACGGACCTTGGGGATCCAACTCAACAAATAGTTCGCATCATGAGCATGGATGTCGGAGGAAGGGAGACGAGGCTTTCCAATGATGAGGCTAAAGAGGTCTTGCATAAAGTGCTCCTGCCGGAGTTCGATATCGTCCCGACGAATTCGGTGGACTATCGATATAACGACTTCGTGTTCGCAAGGCTGCTGGACTCGCAGGCTCGTGTGTTGAATTTCATAAAGGATCAGAAGACAGCGGTAATTAACGGGGCGGCAGGAACTGGCAAAACTCTCATTGCAATTGAGAGAGCTAAGCAGGCCGCCTGTACGGGCAGGGTTCTCTTTTTGTGCTTTAACTCGCTTTTGAAGGAAGAGATTACTAGAAGGTGCAACGATGTCCCGGAAATTGACGTCTATACAATTCCGGGCTACGCCTGCAAGGCCTGCAATTCTCTCGAGCCAAACTATGCCTGCCTGACCGAAGAGCTCATGGAGCACCCTGACTCGTTTCCCTATCAGCACATCGTAATAGACGAAGGCCAAGACTTTGGCCTCAAAGCCATTGAAGATGCGATGGTGCTCGAAACCTTGCGTTCTATCGTGGATTCGAGGCCGGAAAGCACGATGTATCTCTTTTACGATAAAAGGCAGTTTGTCCAAGGCTCAACTATGCCCAGCTTCCTTATGGATGCCGATTGCAAGCTAACGCTTTATGTAAACTGCCGGAATACGGAGGCTATCGAGAAGTCTTCCCTGAGTGCTCTTGGTGAAGCGCACGGTTTTAGAATGCAGGTTATGGCTAGGCTCGGAAAACCTCCATTGCTTATGATTAATTGTGACGCCGCCGCGCAAGAGGCATTTGTGGATAAGCACATTGATTTACTCAAGAACGCCGGTATTAATGACATTGTGGTTATCACATGCAAGACACTGGAAAACTCTAAGCTGTCGTGCTGTTTCGCTGGTGACCAGAACCTAAAGAGGTGGAAAGGTCAGAAGATTCCCGTCCATACGGTGAGGAAGTTCAAGGGGATGGAGGCTGCTGCGGTAATTATGATTGATGTTGATCAAGCCTTATGGGAACAGCCGTCCATGAGCTACATGCCAGAGCCTGGAACTTTGTTTTATACGGCTGCTTCAAGGGCGCGGCATGAGCTCAGAATTGTTTGCGACATGAATGAGGATGCCTGCAACCACGCGCTCGTGGCGATGGGCGAAAAAGCGAATAGGCGCCCCGCCAAGAAGTTCGCAAATCTTCTGGGGGCAGTATTGGTTGGATAGGGTGCCGGCGCGCCCCGCAGCCCTTCGTGAACCCGGGATTGTGTCCTGGGGGTTTCGCTGCTGTTCATGTCATGCGTGGGCAGCCGCTAAATCACCGGGATATACCGTGACAAATACTCCTTGAGCGCCGGGTCGCATACATAAAGAAACGTTCCCAGCATGCCACGCGTCATGAGGACATAGTAGGCGTTGACGATGATCTTTCGCAGGTCATCGTCGCTCGCCTTTTTCTTTGCGACGGCATCTTTAAAGTTCGCTTTGTTAACGCAGACGGCTCCTATATCGGTGTCGTAATAAATGTCTGGTCCCAGAATTACGAAGCCGTAGTTGAGGTCGTAGCCCTGCACCGTGTGGATACATCCGACTTCGTTTACGGCGTTGGCGGAGTTAACCCAATCCTTTTGGCTCGAGTTCCAACGTTTAGGGATGTCCTCGATGATGATATCGAACGCGTCTTTGTATTTCTTCGTTTGCCACTTCCACGCAAAGCCTGCCGTCATACGGGATAGGCCAACTTCTTCTTCCTTGGCTTGCTGCAGAGAACAGAAATCCTCAAATCGGTTGACGATTCCAAACTGGTATCTGGGGATATCGCTGTCCGGATCCCCGGCCCGCGAATCGTAAGGCTCCGATGAAAAGAGTTCTTTGAACTTCATGCCGGTGTGCACGTACGCCTTGTTGTCGAGTAAGTCGTAGACAAAATCGAGGTATTCGTCACCACCGCGCACGCGCATTTGTGTGCTTAGGCCGAACTCTTCAGTTTCAATGCCCGCTTCTTCGAGCTGATTGAGTCGCTGCTCAAGGCCGTCCCGATTAAGTCCGGATGCACGAACCTGCTGTTTGGGGTCGTAGAACAGGTACGCCTTGTCACAGCATGTGAATATCCAGTCAACCTGGTTGCTCGAGCGCGGAAGGCCGAGGCGATCGCAGGTATTGTAAAAAGCCCCGATGCCGGCGCCGACGGTCAAGCAGTTTCCCAGTCGGTGTGCCTCGTCGACAAGCAGGATGTCATACCGATTCTTTTTGGTAACATCACTGGGGGTCAGGATATCTCCGGGCTTTAACCCAGGAAGGAAGTGCGTGAGCCTTTTGAGCGTTTTGCTCAGAGACTCCATGGGTGTCACGAAACCGACCCGCAGGCCGGATAGCTTGGGTTCGTTTTTGATTTTGAACATGAGGCTTATGGCAAGGATGGTTTTGCCTGTTCCGGGCGCGCCGTTTACGACGGTTACGCGTTTCTTCTTGGGGCTGCCGTGCTCAACGTCTTTCTGTTCCTGCTCGAGACGCTTGTAAATCGTCTCAATCGTTTCATATTGATCGGGTGTGAGCGTTTTGAAAGGCGAAAATTTAAACAGGTCAGTGTTCTCGAGCTCTTCGATGGGGTGAATTGCATAGTTTTCTTCGCGTAGTTTTGTCCATAGCGTTCGGAACTTCTGGCGGTACTGAGGTCGCTCAAAGTAATCGAATTGGGCATAGCCATTGTTGCCATTGGTTACCTGGTATTTTTCGTCAGCGCAGAACAGTTCGATGAGCCTGTTTTCAAACTCAAATGTCGCCGACTGATTGAAGGTTGGGTTGTCGATCAGTAGTGTTCGATCGAAATCCTTGTCCACGTTTGCGGCGTGTTGCTTCATGCGGCGTTGATAGTTGGTTGTTTGGCCAATGTATGCTGTCTTCTTTTTACTGTTGGTCAGGATGTAGAGAACAGGCCAGCTCTCGTCATGGTGAGCCCCGGGCTCTGGCGTGCCAAAGTCTTGTAGTGATTCGCTTGCCTCAAAGGGCTTGGGTAGGGGAAGCGTGTATTGCCGAAGGGCGAACTCGCTACTCACGGTGTTCCGCCTTTCTGTATTCATTGGATGATGCGTCGACGGGGTAGCGCTCACCATTGCGCTTGAGCTTGGACGAAAGCGCCGCTGGCAGGTCGATTTCATTTAAATCTGCGAAACGCAGAAGGAAAAGGAGCGTGTCGGCGACCTCGTCTTCGATGGCTTGGCGTTGCTCGGTGTCTTCGAACATTTCTGCAATGCGCTCGTCGCTCATAAAACGAAAGAGTTGGAGGAGCTCGGAGGACTCAGTTGCCATGCCGATGGCAAGCTCCTTTGGCGTGTGATATTTGCGCCAGTCGCGTGCATCGCAAAAGTCCCTGACTTGTGCCGTCATGGCATCGAGCTTATCCATCGTCCGCAGCCTCCCTGATGTTCATTGTTTTATTATGGCCATATTTGGGGTTTATTGCACATCATTTGGGGCGTGCGGTTTGTTCGGTCGCGATTGGCCGGTAGGAGGTTTCACCATGAAAATCGACGTTGATGTAGATCAGCTGTGCGAGAGCCAGCTCGACCGCGCGGGGAGTGCGGCAGGCGTGGGCTTTCCGGCCGCTATGCTCGACGTGATGGATATCGAGGATGAGTCCCCTCAAGAGCTTCTAGACCGAGCCGAACGCGAAGGCCTCGACCTCCGCGACTTTGCCGTCGACGATGACTAAGGTAGCTAATTTGGGATGGGGCGTCTGCACTCGCAGCTGCGCGAAAATGCACGATAAGCCGGCGCAATGGAGTCTAATGACCTCGCGACGGTTCTGTTTTGACTGCACGCTGGCTAAGTGAGTAGACTTTTTTGGAAATCCTGAACACCCGACAAATTTGCTTCAACAAACCCGCAGGTCACAGACTTGTGCTTTGGTGACGTGGTCGGCGATTCGACAAAAGTCTACTCACTTAGTTTTGAGAGACGCTAATTGTCCGCAACGAGACCCCAACCGGGGCGATTGATGCTCAAGAGTGGCCAATTCGGGACGGCTGCCCCGCCCCTCTTAGGGACAAGGCAGGGGTTGCGGTGACTTTGCGCACAAAAAATGCCGGGGGTAAGACCCCGGCTCTTGGAGGCCCCTCTTTTTGGAGGGTACCGATTTCTTTATAGCATGAGATCGGACGGCTTTCAAATGGCGCCATGTGGATGGGATGGCGCGCCTGAAAAAGCCCTCAATGAATGGCATCTAACTAGCGTTCGTGATATAAAGAAGTCGGTCATCTCAAAAGAGAAGGCTTCCAAGTGCCGGGGACGTTTTCCCGGCTTTTTTCATTTCGGTGTCAATTCAAATGTTTTTCAACCCATCCCCTTAATAACTTGCGGTGAAATAGGGACTGTTTAGGCTGCTAGAAGGCCTATTCAGTCCCTATCTCACCGCAACTTATGGGTGGGGATGGCTACGACGCCAGCGTGGCGATGACGGCTTCGTCGCCGGCGTATATGAGGGTGTTGCCGTCGGGGATGATCGTTTGGCCGTCGCGCTTGAGCATTACCACGATAAACGGGTGCTTGCCCTGCGGCACGTCGCGCAGGCGCTGACCGGCCAGGCGACCGTGGGGAGTCACGGTGACCTCGCGCAGCGTAATCTCGGCACGCTCCTCAAACGTCGGGGCGGCCATCACCAACAGGTCACCTTCTTCAATCACGGTATCGCCATTGGGCAGCACCGGATGGGCACCGTCGCGCAGCACCAGGACCACGAGCATGTCCGTCGCACTGCCAATATCCGCGAGTGAGCGCCCCGCAAACGGATGTCCAGCTCCCACCTTGAGCTTGACGAATGACATGCCTTCCTCGTCGCGGTAATCGTTAAACGTACGGCGAACGTCGCCTTCCGCATCGATCATGTCGAGCTTCTTTGCCACTGCTGGTAGCAGCGAGCCCTGCACCACAATGCTCGACACGGCAATTACAAACACAAGGTCAAATAGGTCGTGGCCACCGGGAACGTCGGCTACCACGGCAAAGAGGCTAAAGACGACCGAAGCCGCGCCGCGCAGGCCCGCCCAGCTTACGAGCGCCACCTGGCGAGGGTTCGTCTTAAAGGGCGCCAACAGCAGACCGACGGCGATGGGGCGGCTCACAAAGAGCATAAACGCCATGAGTGCCAGGCCCGGCAGCAGCATTTGCGGCAGACGGGCGGGCGTCACGAGCAGGCCGAGCAAAAAGAAGATGGTCATCTCGGCCATCTCGGTGAGGGTGTCGAAGAAGTGCGCCAGCTCGACTTTGCCGGTGATGTCGCTTGCGCCCAGCACAATGCCGGCAAGGTACACTGCCAAAAAGCCGTTGCCGCCCAGGTAGCTCGGCAGCGCGTAGGCGACGATGGCCACGGCGAACAAGAAGATGGTCTGCGCCCCCTCGGCTGTTGCATGCGCGCGCTCGATCAGACGGCCCGATGCCCAGCCGATGACAATGCCCAAGCCCACGCCTAGGATGATTTGCTTGGCCAGCAGCACGGGGATGTTAACGTCGCCGCCGGCCGCGAGTGTGGCGAGCACCGCGGTGAGCATGTAGGCGACGGGGTCGTTGGAGCCCGATTCCACCTCGAGCAGCGAGTCGGTGCCACCTATCAGCGACAGGCTGTGCTCGCGCAGCACGCTAAAGACGCTCGCCGCATCGGTCGACGCCACGACCGATCCCAGCAGAAGGCCGCCGATCCAGTCGAAGCCCAGTACAAAGTGAGCGAACACGCCGGTGATGCCAGCGGTGGCGATAACGCCGAGCGTGCTCAGCAGCGCCGCTGGCACGGCGACAGGTTTGGCACGGTCGATGTTGGTGTTAAAGCCTCCGTAGAACATGATGAACAGCAGCGCCGTGCTGCAGACGGTTTCGGTGAGCGCATAGTCGCTAAAGTCGATGTGCGCCGGACCGTTGACGCCCAGCAGCATGCCGAGTGCGATAAAGATGAGCAGGGTGGGGAAGGGGAGCTTTTTGCCGACGGGTTTGATGGTCAGGCACAGAATAATGACGAGGCCGATAAAAAGAAGTATCTGGTTCATGGATAGTGTCCGCTCCTGGGTGGTTGGCGTGGCACGGTCAATTGTCTGCGGTTATTTGTACCCAAAGATGGTGGGTTTATGGGGGCGGATTGCGGGCGTGCGCATTTTCGACACGAAGCGGAGGCGCGGGCGGCGCTGGTTGGGGCGTTGGTACTGGCGGTGTGGTGTTTTCGGGGCGTGCAGGCGACCGCCAGCGACCGTTGGCGGCTCGCGACACTTTCCAGCTTTATTGCAACGGAGTACAATGGATAACGTTTAAGTTCAACTTGAAGTTTTAGCCGTGGCATTGGGCTTCGGCCGTAATGCAGGGAAAGGCGTTCCATGGCGATCTATGTGACATCCGATGCTCACGGGCACGTGCGTGCGCTTGACGAGGCCCTGTCCAAGATTTCGCTGGCGTCCGACGATACGCTGTACGTGCTGGGCGACATGATCGATCGCGGGCCCGATCCGGTTGGCGTTATTAAACTCGTGCGCTCGCTACCCAACGCTCGCGTGCTCAAGGGCAATCACGAACAGATTATGCTCGATGCCATCATTGGCCAGGATCCGCTCGATGCCGAGACCTGGGATATCAACGGCGGTTGGACTACCCGTCAGCAGCTCAACGACATGGAATTCGAGGCGTACGAGGAGCTCGTGCGTTGGATGGCGACGCTGCCGCTCTATGCGGTGGCCGAGACTGACGAGCGTCCGTACCTGCTGGTACATGCCGGCATCCAGACCGAGGCGGCGCGGGCGTTTTTGCTTGAACATGGGGTTGATTGTGCTGATGGTGCGGGGGCGGTGGATGCCGATCGCGAACTGCTGAAGCAGATGCTTGCCGTGCAGTCGTCCGATGACTTGCTGTGGATTCGTCACGGCTATTGGGATTCGCCGACGGGGCTGCTCTCTGCCGAGGGCAAGGGCCCGGTCGTGGTGAGCGGCCACACGCCCACGGTGTCGCTCGGGCGTTATTGCGAGGTGGGCGGCCTGGCGGGGCTCGATGAGGAGTCGGGCCGCGGGCAGATCGTGCGCCTGGGCGGCGAGGATACCGCCGGCGAGCCCGACCGCATCGACATCGACTGCGCCGCCGCCACCGGGTCGGAGTTCGGCCGCGTAGGCATTCTGCGTCTGGACGACGGGGCCGAGTTCTACGCGAACATCAACCCGGGCGAATAACCTTGTTCCGCCGTTCTACCGTAGCTAATTTGGGACGGGGCTTTTTTGACTACTTTTGCCCTTCTGCCCATCAAATGATTTTTCTGGGACGGGGATTAAATAATCATTTGGCTGCCCGCTGGCTAAGTGAGTAGACTTTTTTGGAAATGCCGAGTACCCAACATATTTGCCTCAATAAAAGCGCAGGTCACAGACTTGTGCCTTGTCGGTGTGGTCGGGGATTCGGTAAAAGTCTACTCACTTAGTTTTGCGTGATGCATATTGTCCGCAACGAGACCCCAGTCGGGGTGATTCCATCGCAAATTCCGGTGACCGGGGCAGCTAATTAGGCGCCGTATGGGTTGCGGTCGCGTTCGATGCGTTGGCGGATGTGGGCGTACTCGATAATCAGCAGCACCAGGAGTAGGGCCATGATGGCTAGGTAGCTCACCACAGCGCCCATCAGACCCAGCAGCTTAATCAGGACCACCGGCAGCACCACGCTTACAGCGAAGCAGATCAGGTAGATCTTGGTTACGTCGCCGGCGTGGCGCAACACCGTGATGATGGCGTAGATAAAGTCGATTGCCGCGGTGACGCCGCCGGCAACAACCATCAGCAGCGCCAGCGTGCGGTAGCGCTCAAAGTTAAGGCCGTACATAAAGCTCATGATGGGGATGCCGGGGCCTGCCATAAATGCGGCGCACGCTCCGGTAATGACCACGATCAGTGCCATAACGGCAATAATAATCAGGTCAAAGCGGCGACGCTTACGCGGATTCGCCCAAATGCTCGACAGACGCAGGAGCTGCGGTTTATAGATAAATCCAATGCTCAACAAAATGGCCTGCGCCGGAAAGAACAGTGCATTAAAGTACAGCTGATACTTGTAGGCCAGCGTGCCTTCCATTACAAACTTGGGCATGCTCTCGATAAGGTTGAACAGGAACAGCGCGCCAAAGAGCGGAGCACACTGGACAAACAGGTGGCCAGCCTCGCGCAGACTCATGCGGCGTGATTTTTCGGTTTCGAGCAGGGCGAGCGGGGCGGTGACCAGCACGAGCGAGGCAATCGCGGCGATGCCCATGGCCATGGCCGCGATGGGCATACTGCGCGTAAGGAACAGCGCCACGCTAAAGACCGCGATGACGCCGGCGGAACGCAACGTTTGGCTCATGCCGGCCAAATAGAGCTTGTCGGCCTGCTGCAGGCGGCCCTCGTACACGTCGGCGATGCCGTCGATCACCTTATAGAGGTAGACGCCCAGGCCGATCGTGGCCATCTGCGCATCGTAGCCGCGGGCGTTGCTGTATACCAGGCCGCATGCCAGCGCGAGCGCTCCGCAGAGCCAGCGGTTGAGCTGGTAGGAGGCGAAGGACGTCTTTTCATCGATGTCCGAGACCTGAAAGTTGCGCACGCCGTAGTTGCACGCGATCATGATGAGCGTGCCGGTGACAAAGGCGATGGAGAACTTGCCGGCCTCCTCGGCGCCTACGAGCTGCGTCGACACAATGGTGAGCAGCGGAAACGCCATGCCCCATACGGCGGTGCCCAGGGTATTCCAGAGATAGTCGCGGCGGGTGGCGTGATCTTCGTACTCGGCTTCTTGCGTGGAGAAGCCGCCGCCGTAGACGGCTCCGAGCAGGCGGTTCCACCAGGCATTGACCATGCGGTGGATGGGGCCGGGTTGGCGATCGCGCTCGCGGCGACGGCGTGTGGTCTGGCTGCTGTCGGGACCGCCGGCGTTACGCTGGCTCAGCTCTTGGATGCGTGCGAGCTCCTCGGCGGTGTGCGATGCGGGGAACAGGCCGTTCTCGATGCGTCCGCCCTGGGCCTTTGCGGTGACGCTGCCCGATACGGCGGGGTCGGCGACGCCATTGCGGCGGGCGATGGCGCAGCGGATGCTATCGAGGGGCGTGATACTCAAGGCGGTTCCTTTCTCTTACTGCGCTCTAGTATAGTCGCGGTGGTGTCCATTCGTGTTTTTGAACGGGTTGTTCAATAATTTCGGCGGGCGGCTGTAATTTGTCGGTAAACGTGCGGTATCCTGTTGAAGTTTTGTGACCCCCCGATGCCGCCTGCGCGGTACCAAGGAGTTTTTTACCCATGGATGTCGCCGCGTTTTTGCTGGCTCTTGTGCCCATCATCTGGCTCGTCGTGATGCTGCTGTGCTTTAAATGGCCAGCTTGGAAGGCCGCCATCGGTTCGTTTGTTCTTTCGTGCGTGCTCGCCTATGCGTGGTGGCATTTGCCGGCGGCGCAGATAGCCACGGCCTCGCTTGAGGGCTTTTTGATGGCCCTGTGGCCCATCGTGCTCGTGATTATCGCCGCGGTGTTTACGTATAACCTGTGTGTGCGCACGGGCGCCATGGACGTGATCGGCAGCATGATCACCTCCATCAGCAGCGACCGCCGTCTGTTGGCGCTGCTCGTGGCCTGGTGTTTCGGTGGCTTTATGGAGGGGATGGCCGGCTTTGGTACCGCTGTTGCCATTCCCGCCGGCATGCTCGCGGGCCTTGGTTTTGAGGCAGTGCCTGCCGTGCTGATCTGCCTGCTGGCCAACGGCGTGCCCACGCCCTACGGCTCCATCGGCATCCCCACAGTGTCCGTTGCCGACCTGGTGGGTCTGGATTCCCTGCATCTGGCGACCGTTCAGCTGGTGCAGCTCGCACCCTTCTTTGTGGTGATGCCGCTGCTTATTGTGCTGGTTGCGGGTCGTGTTGCCGATGACCAGGGCAATGTTGCAAGCGTTGCCGAGCGTCTGCACGGCGTTGCCGGCGTGGCACTGCTTTCCGGTGTGTCCTTTGTCGGTGCGGCCCTGGTCGTTGCCATGTTTGTGGGTCCCGAGCTTGCCGTAGTCGTGGGCTCCATCGTGTCACTTGCGCTGACTGCCGTGCTCGCCATGCGTGCCGAGAAGTCGGGGCATTTGGACGCGCGCTTCCATATGAATATCGAGGCCGGCGAACAGCTCACCGTTAAATCGGCGCTTTCGGCCTGGTCGTGCTTCATTCTGATTTTTGTACTGCTGCTGGGTACCTCCAACCTGGTTCCCGTCGTGCACGCCGCGCTCGCGCCGTTTGCGAGCCACGTGCAGGTGTATTGCGGCGAGAACCCCGGTACGCTTACGTTTTCGTGGATCAACACGCCGGGTGTTTGGATCTTCCTGGCCGCGTTTATCGGCGGTGCGATTCAGGGCGCTTCGCCGCGTCTGATGGGCGAGGTGCTGGCCGCGACCGTCAAGCAGATGATGCCGACGGTAATTACGATGCTTTCGGTGCTGGGCTGCGCCAAGGTGATGGGCTATGCGGGCATGGTTTCGTCGATCAGCGCGTTCTGCATCGCCGTCGCCGGTGGGCTGTACCCGATTCTGGCTCCGTGGATCGGTGCCGTCGGTGCGTTCGTGACCGGTTCGGGCACGTCCTCGGGCATGCTGTTTGGTCCCATCCAGAGCCAGGCGGCTACGGCGCTGGGCGTGAGTGACTACTGGATGGTCGCGCTGAACGCCCTGGGCGTCGCCGCCGGTAAGATGATCTCGCCACAGACCCTCGCCATCGGTCTTGCCGCCGTTCACGTGCGCGGTAAGGATGCCGAGCTCCTGGGCGCAGTGCTGCCCTACGCCGCCGGCATGCTGGTCCTCATGAGCGCCATCGCCATGCTCGGCCAAGGCTTGCCGCTGTAGTCGGCACTTGGGGACATTACTTATGTGCCGGCACTTTAGGAACGTCCCTAAGTGCCGGCATCTGGGGACACTCCTTGGCTGTTGCCTGTTCAAGAGTGTCCCCAACGACTAGTCGTTTAAGAACGTCCCAAATGACTAGGCCGCTTGCGTGCGATTTTTGACCGTTGAGCGGGCGCTTCGCCGTTGCCGCAAAAACGTTTTTGCATATCGGGTACAACGGGCTTTACGTGAGTAAAGTGCGCGCCGCGTCCACGTGTTGCGTTTTTAAAGGAGGCCCCATGCCTGGTGTTACCCCTGCAGAAGTTCTGTCCAACTTTGGCATTACGCTGGTCGAAGACCCTGCCGAGAAACAGCCCCGCCTGCTGGTTGACCTGCCGGCAGCCGAGCTCGTCGAGCATGCCATCCGCCGCAACGAAGGCCGCATGGCCTCCAACGGCGCACTGGTGATCGAGACGGGGGAGCGTACTGGACGTTCGCCCAACGACCGCTTTATCGTCGACACGCCCGATGTGCACGACAAGATTGCCTGGGGTGCCGTCAACCGCCCGCTTTCCGCCGAGAGCTACGAGGCTATCAAGGCCGGCATCGTTGACTATCTCAACGAGCGCGACGTGTTCGTCACTCGCGGTATGGCCGGCGCCGACCGCAACCATACGCGTCGCCTGCTCGTCGCCTGCGAGCGTGCCAGCCAGGCGCTCTTCATTAAGCAAATGCTCGCCCGTCCGCTCGCTCGCGAAATCGCGCGCACCGGTGAGCCGGACTTTTGCGTGCTCGCGGCGCCAGGTTACCAGTGTGACCCCGCCATCAAGGGCCTCAACTCCAGCGCCGCCGTGGTCATCAACTTCCAGGAGCGCGTGATTCTGGTCGCTGGCACTGGCTACTCCGGCGAGATCAAAAAGTCCATCTTCAGTGTCATGAATTACTTGCTGCCCGTCGAGGACGACGTGCTGCCCATGCATTGCTCCGCCAGCATGGATCCCGTCACGCACGAGACCGCGGTGTTCTTTGGCCTGTCCGGCACCGGCAAGACCACGCTTTCGGCCAATCCCACGCGCCTGCTGATCGGCGATGACGAGCACGGCTGGTCCGATATGGGCATCTTTAACGTCGAGGGCGGCTGCTACGCCAAGTGCGAGGGCCTGGACGCGTTCCACGAGCCCGAGATCTTCAACGCCGTTCGTTTTGGCGCCATCTGTGAAAACGTGGTACTCGATGAGAATCGCAAGCCTAACTACGACGACGTCTCGATCACGCACAATACGCGCGTGGCCTACCCCGTCGAGCATATCCCCAACGCGTGGACCAAGGGCATGGGTACCACCCCGAGCGTCGTGCTGTTTTTGACCTGCGACGCCTTTGGCGTGTTGCCGCCCATCTCGCGCCTGACGGCCGACGCCGCCATGTACCACTTTGTGACGGGCTTCACTGCCAAGATCCCCGGCACCGAGGTCGGCGTCACCGAGCCCACGCCCACGTTCTCCTCGCTGTTTGGCGAGCCGTTTATGCCGCTCGACCCCATGGTCTACGCTAAGATGCTCGGCGAGCGCATCGCCGACGGCCGCACGCGCGTCTACCTGGTCAACACCGGCTGGATTGGCGGCGGTTACGGCGTGGGTCATCGCATCGAGCTTGCCTACACGCGCTCGCTGGTCGCTCGCGCCCTCGACGGTACCATCGAGGACAGCGAGTTTGTGCACGACGATATCTTTAATGTTGACATTCCCACTACGTGCCACGGTGTGCCCGACGGCATCCTGGTGCCGCGCCAGTACTGGCAGAGCACCGTGCGCTACGACGAGGCAGCGCACAACCTGGCCGTGATGTTCGAGGAGAACTTCGAGAAGAAGTACTCGCATCTGCCCGAGTCCGTAAAGGCCGCCGGCCCGCACGCTCAGGTGCCCGCCGAGGCCCGTCATCGCGGCCGCGGCCTGCTGGGACTCCGCCACTAGCGTCGCCGCGAGTCCATATCCACCACAAAGGGGACAGGCACCTTTGTGGTGGTTTTGCTCGCGCGGATGACTCAGGTTACAATACGCCTGACATATCGCCCCCTTCTCCGGATGGGGGCAGCGTAAGCGCTCTTGTGGCGGCACCGTAGGACTTTGAAGGTGGCCGTCGTAAGGGCGCTTTTTAGGTGCCCTCGCTCGGGCGCGCACAATGAAGGGAGAGCGTATGAAGAGCTTTATTGCCGAGGATTCATTCTGGGAGCTGTTTCCGCGGGCAGCGGTCGGCGTTGTGGTTGTGAAGGGCATGAAGCCCGCGGCTCAGATTCCTCAAGAGGACGTGGATGCGATTGCGGCGTTGCTCGACCGCGCCAATATCGACGCGGAGCGTCATCTGACCAGCGATACTATCAGCGAGAATGCGCCGGTTAAGGCTTGGCGTGACGCGTACCGGCTGTTCAAGACTAAAAAGGGCGCGCGTTGCTCAGTTGAGAACCTGCTCAAGCGCGTGCTCAAAGGCAAGCCGGTCGGCCACATCACGCCGGCGGTGGATATCTACAACACGATTTCGTTGACTTATGCGTTGCCCGTTGGCGGTGAGGATTTGCATGCTATTGAGGGCAATCTGCGCCTGGCGGTGACCGACGGCGGCGACGCGTTCTTGCCGCTTGGCGAGGAGACGGATGATCCGACGCTGCCCGGTGAGCTTGCCTATATCGATGATGCCGGCGCCGTCTGCCGTTGCTGGAACTGGCGCGATGGCGTTCGCACGGCGCTGTCCGATGATTCGGCGGACGCATTTCTGGCGATTGAGTGCGTGGAGCCCGAGCGGATGGGGGATTGCCAGGCTGCCATCGATCGCTTGTCCGAGCTGCTTGAGCGCTATCTGGGAGCGACGGTCGTCGTTAAGACGCTTGTAACCCGCGACAATCCCTGCGTGGAGCTGTAGCGGCGCCTAGAACCTATTGATGTCCCAAACCACCACAAAGGTGCCTGTCCCCTTTGTGGTGGTTTTTATGTTGATGGGTTAACAATTGGGATATTTGGGTACGGGGGTTCGGACATGCGGCTAAGATGTTTACCCGTTAGCATCATGTAAGCGAAAGGTGGTCGTCACCATGCAGTGGAACGACGAGACACGTTTTGAGGACTTTGTCGGACTGATCAGCGGCCTCTACAAGGAGATTCAGCGCATCAAGACGTCCGAAGGTGCAAGGCTGGGCCTCAAGGGCTCCGACGTCATGTGCCTGTACTATCTTGAGCGCAGCAAGGACGGCCTGACTGGCGCCGACCTCGCCCGCATGGCCGGCGTTACCCGTGCCGCCGTTTCGCGCACACTGGCACACCTGGAGGAGGGCGGCTACGTCGAGGTCGATGATTCGGGCGATGCGGCCGTCAAGTACCGTGCCCCGGTGCGCCTGACTGCCCTGGGCGGCGAGAGCATGAGCGAGGCCGATCGCATCATTCGCGAAGTGCTCGACACCACCGGTAAGGCCATGGGCGTGGAGCAGCGCGAGCAGATGTACGCGTCGCTGCGTACGATTCTCAACACCCTGCGTGAGATCTAAGACCGCCAAGGCATTTGCTTCCCATTAACAACTGCATCGTCCCGTTTGAGCGCGTCTACCGTGCAGGGGCATTGCTGTCAAAATTCCCCGCGCGAGGTCTGCGCAAGAAAGGATTTGCTATGTCCATTCGTATTATTACCGATTCCGCGAGCGATATGACGCCGGCTGAGCACCCCGCTCTGCGTGTTCTGCCGCTGTCCGTCACCTTTGGCTCCGACGTGTACATGGATGGCGTCGACATCGATCACCAGCGCTTTTACGAGATGCTCGTGGAGCGCGACGAGCTGCCGAAGACCGGCCAGGTCAACCCGTACGCCTTTTCGCAGGCGATTGCTGAGGCGCGTGAGGCCGGCGACGAGGCGGTGATTATTACCGTGGGCGCCAAGCTTTCGGGCACCAATCAGAGCGCTCGTACGGCACTTGCCGAGGCGCCGGGCGGCGACGTGTACGTGGTAGACAGCAATAACGTCACCTTGGGCGAGCGCGTGCTGGTCGAATATGCGCTGCGCCTGGTGGACGAGGGCCGTAGTGCGGCCCAGATCGCGACGGCGGTCGAGGCCGTGCGCGACCGCGTGGTGGTTATCGGCCTGCTCGAGACGCTGGAATACCTGGTGCGCGGCGGCCGCCTGTCTGCTGCGGCGGGCGCTGTGGGTACGCTGCTCAACGTGAAGCCGGTCGTGGCCGCCGAGGACGGCCTCATCGTGCAGTTGGGCAAGGCGCGCGGTTCCAAAAACGGTCGAAACCTGTTGAACCAGAAGGTCGAACAGGCGGGCGGCGTCGACTTCTCCATGCCGCTGGCGCTTGGTTATACGGGTCTTTCGGACGCGGTGCTCAAGAAGTATATCGAGGACAGCGCCGCGCTGTGGGCCGGCCATGCCGAGAACGAGCTGCCCATCCACACCATTGGCGCCACCATCGGCACCCACGTGGGTCCCGGCGCCGTAGCCGTAGCCTTCTTCCGCCCCGCCAACTAACTATCCGGTCAAAACCACCACAAAGGGGACAGGCACCTTTGTGGTGGTTTATGCTGGTTCCGGTTGAAAGGAGCATGCGATGGCATCTGAGGGCTTTTTTGAGCGTGTGTACGAGGTGGTCGAGCAGATTCCCGAGGGGATGGTCGCCACGTATGGTCAGGTGGCGCTGCTTGCCGGTCGTCCACGATGTGCGCGGTACGTGGGGTATGCGCTGCACAGCAATCCGCGCCCTGGTCAGATTCCCTGCCATCGTGTGGTGTTTGCCGACGGGCGCATATGCGAGGGTTTTGCTTTTGGCGGCCCCGATGCTCAGCGTGAGCTCTTAATGGGGGAGGGCGTGACGTTTACCGATCCCATGCACGTCGACTTGGCCGCCTGTCGCTGGCCAGTAGGGCTCTAACTGCTCTGCCGTGGCCAAAACCACCACAAAGGTGCCTGTCCCCTTTGCGGTGGTTTTACGTTGTAGGTTTACCGGGGTTAACTTATGGAGACGATGTGTTGGCGTATATTCTCGCCAGAAAGTAAACCATGGTGAACTATATTGGTTTCAGCAACGGAGCAGGCAATAGGCGATGAAAAAGCCTGCCCTGTTGAGTTTGATTCGCATCCCTCCCCTCTGTGCGATTCAACGGTGTACTTCGGGAACAGGCCCGCTGGCAACTAACTGCCAGCGGGCCTGTTCCTGTTTCGGTGAGGATTCAGCCTCACCGTCTATGTTGTGCGAAAGCGCTTTGCCTAGTACACCATGCCCATGGCGTCCTGAACCTCGGCCAGGGTCTGCTCGGCGATCTCGTTGGCGCGGCGATTGCCCTCGTGCAGCACGTCCTTGACGTAATCTAGGTCGTTTTCGTAGCGCTGGCGACGCTCACGGATCGGGGCGAAGTACTCGTTGACGGCCTCGGTCACGTACTTCTTGAGCTGGCCGGAGCCGCCCATGCCGATCTCCTCGGCAATCTCGACCTCGGAACGACCGGTGCAGATGGCGGCCGTCGAAAGCAGACCGGATACGCCGGGGCGGTTCTCGGGATCGAACGTGATCATGCGCTCGGAGTCGGTCTGGCTCTTCTTGATGCGCTTGGCCGTCTCCTCGGCGGTCATCGAAATATTGATGGCGTTGCCGTAGCTCTTGCTCATCTTGCGACCGTCAAGGCCGGGCAGCAGCGGGGTCTCGGACAGCAGCGCCTCGACCTCGGGAAATACCTTGCCGTAGCGGTTGTTAAAGCGGCGTGCGATGGTGCGGGTGAGCTCGATGTGCGGCAGCTGATCGCGACCGACTGGCACCACGTTGCCCTTGCAGAACAGAATGTCGCAGGCCTGGTGCACCGGGTAGGTGAGCAGAAGGCCGGTAAGCTCATGGCCCGAGGCCTCCATCTCGGCCTTGACCGTGGGGTTGCGCGCCAGCTCGGCCTCGGACACCAGCGACAGGAACGGCAGCATGAGCTGGTTTGCGGCGGGCACAGCGGAGTGCGCGTAGATCATGGTCTTGTCGGGGTCGATGCCGCAGGCAAGGTAGTCCATGACCATGTTGTACACGTTGTCCTGGATATGCTCGGTGGTGTCGCGGTCGGTGATGACCTGGTAGTCGGCGATGAGCACGTTGGTCTTGGCGCCCATGTTCTGCAGTTCTACGCGGCCCTTGAGGGTGCCGAAGTAATGACCCAGGTGCAAGCGTCCGGTGGGGCGGTCGCCGGTAAGCATGGTGAACTTCTCGGGCGTCTTGGCCAGGCCCTCGCGAATGGCGTTGCTCTTTTGCAGCGCGACTTCGTAGCTGTTCTCGTTTGGCATGATTGCTCCTTACGTATGTTCATGGGTCAAGATGATAACGCGTTTATTGGAGGGTCAGGGCGTAAGTAGGCGAGGGGCGGGGGGGGGGGAGGCGGCTAGCGCGATGGGCGTCGGGCTGCGCTTGGCCAGCGGCATCTGGGCACATCCTCGGCAGCTTATCCTAGAGCTTGTGGTGGCGCTCTTCTTTACGTTCTTCGGCTGCTTGCTCCTCCTGCTTAAAAGCGGGGTCGTCGGGGGTTACCAGCTCGTCCTCGTGTGTGCGCTTGTTGTAATGGTGGCGCAGGACGGGCTCAAACAGGTGCAGGTGCTTGGCGAAGGCCGTCGAGCCAATGGCGAGCACGACAAAGATGAGCACGCGCGTGGGCACCTCGACCTGATTGATTGCGGCGGCGCCGGCCGAAAGCATGATGCACCAGGCGTAAATGAGCAGCACGGCCTGCTTTTGGTTGTAGCCCTCTTGGATCAGGCGGTGGTGGATGTGGCCCTTGTCGGCCTGCCCGATGCTAATGTGGGCGCGCTTGCGACGCACGATGGCGCTGAACGTGTCGATGATGGGCACGCCTGCCACGATGAGCGGGATGATGAGCGAGGTGAGCGCGGCGGTGCGGCTCACGTTGAGCAGCGAGATGGAGCCCAAAGCGAAGCCCAGCAGCAGCGACCCCGAGTCGCCCAAGAAGATGCTCGCGGGGTTGAAGTTGTAATGCAGAAAAGCCACGCACGAGCCAAAGAGCGCGATGGAGAGCGCGGCGGCGTCGATACGGCCCGAAAGCATGGCCATCGTGAACATGGTGAACGATGCGATGCCGCAAATGCCCGTGGCCAGGCCGTCGAGGCCGTCGATGAGGTTGATGATGTTGGTGAACGCCACCAGGTAGATCACGGTGATGGGGTAGGCGAGCCAGCCAAGCATGATCTCGCCGGGGGCAAACGGGTTGATGATGACGCCGATTTTTAAGCCGCCGATGCAGGCGATGAGCGCGGCGAGCACCTGGCCGGCCAGCTTTTGCTTGGGCTTGAGCTGGAAGACGTCGTCAATCGCGCCGGTCGCAAAGATCACGGTAAAGGAGAGTGCCAGCACGGGGTAGCTGATGTGAAGGCGCGGGTGCGGTACCAAAACGGGCGGCCAGCCCAGGTACCAGGTGCCCAGGATCTGCACGATGCAGGCGACGACGAGGCCCAAAAAGACCGCCGTGCCGCCCATGCGCGGGATGGGTTTAGTGTTGATGCGGCGCTTGGAAGGATAGTCGACGGCGTCGAGCTTGATTGCCAGGCGCTTGACCAGGGGCACCGCAAGGAAGGTCGTGATAAAAGCCGCGACCGCCACGCAAAAGTACGGTATGAAGCTCGTGGAGAAAGCCATGAATCGATAAACCGCCAAGCGTCGAAGGAAAAGGTCAAAGGACGCTACGCGCAAAAGGGCATAGCTGACCCATCATACTCGACCAAGGAGGGTGTGAGGAATTGCACGGGGCGATTATCACGCGCTTACCAGATATTGGGATGTTGGCGGGGGTTCTGCCGAGTGCCGTTGGGTGTCATACGGAATCTGCGATGGCAATTTTTGGCAAAATCGGCAAAAGAAAACCACCCCCCACGTTACGAAAATGAACCCACCTAAAACAGGTGGGTGCCCTCATCGACTGTTCCAGCGTCCTTAACAACGAAGGATACCTGTACTAAGTACGACTGTGTGGGCTCCCTAAATAAACGCGACGGTTCACCCAGTTGCTCCGCGGGGGGCGGAATATCTACATCATAAAGCGGCACTTTGTTGATTCCAGTCTTGACATTACAAAAATCGTGTCGGACGATTACGGCGCCTTGGGCTTGGAACCGTCTGTGCTGTCCGGGGCTTTACGTTTGAGCTGCTGAATCGTTGTTTTGGAGCATGTTTTTATGCCGACGTCGTTGACCGAACTTTTTTCGCCCGCCTGCCATTTGTGTCCACGCCGTTGCGGCGCGGCACGCGACGAGGGCGCGCGTGGCGTGTGCGGCGCCGACGACACGCTTAAGGTCGCCCGCGCGGCGCTCCATATGTGGGAGGAGCCGCCCATTTCGGGCGAGGCCGGCTCGGGCACGATTTTCTTTAGCGGCTGTTCGCTCAAATGCGTCTACTGCCAAAACCACGAGATCTCGACGGGCAATTTCGGTCTTGAGATTTCGCCCGAGCGCTTGGTCGAGATTATGCTGGAGCTGCAGGACCAGGGCGCCAACAACATTAACCTGGTGACTGCGACGCATTATGCTCACCTGCTGCCGGCCGCGATTGCCGCAGCGCGGGAGCGCGGGCTGGACGTCCCGATCGTCTACAACACGAGCGGCTATGAGCGGGCGAGTGCCGTGGCTGCGCTCGGCGATTTGGTCGACGTGTGGCTTACCGACTTTAAATATGCCGATGCGGCGCTTGCACAGTCGCTCTCCCATATTAAGGACTACCCGCGCGTGGCCGTGTCGGGTCTGGCACAGATGGCGCGCGAGGCCGAGCGCCGCGGGGGAGAGCTGGTGGACGAGGACGGGCTCATGAAGCGCGGCATGATCGTGCGTCATCTGGTGCTGCCGGGTCATGCAGACGATTCGTGCCGTGTGCTGGACCTGGTGTGGCAGACGGTGGGCGATGTGCCGATCTCGGTCATGAACCAGTACACGCCCAATGCGCTCATGCGCGAGCAGGGCGGCGACCTGGCACGCGCCGTGACGCGCGAGGAGTACGAGCAGGTGCTCGACCATGCCGACGACCTGGGCTTTACGACGATGTTCTGGCAAGAAGGTGGAGCGGCAGACGAGAGCTTTACCCCGGCGTTCGACACCACCGGTGTTCTTACTAGTGCTCAAACCAGCTAATCTGGGACGAGGCTCTTTGAGTAGTCTTTTTGGGACGGGGCCGAGCCGGCATCCGAAAGTAGTCAAAACAGCCCCGTCCCAAAAAGACTGGTTATTGGGCGTTGACAGTTGGCGAGCCGTAGGTAAAATATCAACTTGTCCTGGGGACGTAGCTCAGTTGGGAGAGCGCTGCCGTCGCATGGCAGAGGCCGAGGGTTCGACTCCCTTCGTCTCCACCCTTGGATTTGATAAGCCGCTGACATTGTGTCGGCGGCTTTTTTTAAAAAGAAAGGGCAATACCATGGCCGAGCTTGAGTCCCAACCACTGTCTGCCGAGGAGCGCGCCGAGTTGGAAGAGCTCCGCGCCGAGAAGGCTCGTCGCGAGGCCCAGGAAGAGGCGCGCCGCG
Organism: uncultured Collinsella sp.; assembly: GCA_959019775.1. Taxonomy (GTDB): domain Bacteria; phylum Actinomycetota; class Coriobacteriia; order Coriobacteriales; family Coriobacteriaceae; genus Collinsella. The sequence goes on along the minus strand of CAUEPS010000011.1, from coordinate 36,994 downwards.
AGCGTGAGGAGCTGGCCGCCCTGCGTGCCGAGCGCGAGAAGGCCGAGGAGGCCGCTGCGAAGGTTGCGCCCGCGCCCGCGCCCAAGCCCGCGCCTGCACCCAAGCCTGCCGCTGCGAAGCCCGCACCCACCGCACCCAAACCTCAGCCTAAAAAGGCCGCTCGTCCCAAGCCCGTCGAGCCCAAACCGAGCCGTGACGAGATGACCTTTGCCCAGCGCATGGTCACCTCCAAGGAGCCTACGGGCGAGAACGAGATCCCCGGCATGGCTCCGGCTCAAAAAATCATCATCGTGCTCGCCCTCATCGCGTTTATCGTCTTTATGGTCTACACGATCACGGGCAGCATGGGCCTGCACTAACCTGTTCACGCCGGGCTCCATGCCCGTACGTCCGCCTCGCCCAACCCTCAACCTCTGCACAACACATCCGAAAGGTCGCCCCATGGCTTTGACCGACATCTCGCATCCCACCGACATCGCAATGCTCACCGATCTGTACGAACTCACTATGGCCCAGGGCCTGTGGGAGAGCGGCAAGGCCAATGAGCAGGGTTGTTTTACGGCGTTTTACCGCGACCATCCCTTTGGCAGCGCGTATGCCGTCATGTGCGGCACCGCCGAGCTGCCCGAGCTTGTCGAGAACCTGCGCTTTACGCCCGAGGACATCGACTATCTAGCTTCGCTCCAGGCTCCTGCCGGCGGCGCGATGTTTAAGCCTGCTTTCCTCGACTACCTGCGCAACTTCCGTGCGCACGTGAATATCGACGCCGTGCCCGAGGGCGAGCTCGTATTTCCGCGCGAGCCTATGGTGCGCGTCACCGGCCCGGCGCTGGAGTGCCAGCTGCTCGAGACCGCGCTGCTCAACATCGTCGGCTTCCAGACGCTTGTTGCCACCAAGACGGCACGCGTGGTGTTGGCGGCGGACGGCCGTCCCGTGGCCGAGTTCGGCCTGCGTCGTGCCCAGGGTCCCGATGGCGGCTTGGCTGTTGCGCGCGCAAGCTATGTGGCCGGCTGCTCGTCCACGTCTAACGTGCTTGCAGGGCGCCGTTACGGCATCCCCGTCTTTGGCACACACGCGCACAGCTGGGTGATGAGCTTTGACTCCGAGCTCGAGGCCTTCCGCGCCTTTGCCAAGTCGAGCCCCAAGAATTGCACGCTGCTCATTGACACCTACGACGTGCGCGAGGGCTGCGAGCATGCCATTACGGTTGCCAAGGAGATGGAGGCGGCGGGCGAGCGCCTGTCGGCCATTCGCATCGACTCGGGCGACCTGGCTAAGTTGTCCAAGTATGTTCGCGGACGTTTTGACGCCGAGGGCCTGCCTTATGTGGGGATTTCGGTTTCCAACGACCTGGACGAGTACACGATTCAGTCGCTGCTCGACCAGGGCGCGCCCATCGATAGCTTTGGCGTGGGTACCAAGCTTGCGACCTGCTACGATCAGCCGGCGCTGGGCGGCGTGTACAAGCTTTCCGCCCGCCGTGCGAGCGATGCGGACCCGTGGACGCCGGTGGTGAAGCTCTCCGAGCAGCCCTACAAGCGCACGATTCCGGGCGTGCAGCGTGTGCGCCGCTATTACGACGGCTTTGGCGGCCCGGTCTGCGACATGATCTATGACGAGGATCATCTGGCGGGGGAGGGCGCCGCGCGCGGCAATACCCTCGTGGCCGTGAACGATGCCGCCCTGGTGACCGATGTGTCCGAGCTTGAGTATCGCGAGCTGCTGGTGCCGATTGTGCGCGATGGCAGTGCGGTAGCCCCGCGCGAGAGTATCGAGGACGCACGCGAGCGCTGTGCTTGGGCACTCGATCATCTGGATGCGGCTTTCAAGCGCTTCCTGTATCCGCAGACCTACGTGGTGGGTATGGAACAGGGTCTGGCCCAGGTGCGCGACGAGCTCGTGCGCAAGAACATGGCCGCGGCTTCGGCCTTCCCCTGGGCAAAATGATCTGAAGGGGACGGAGGAAAACGGATCATTTTCGTCCGTTCCGCACCGGGTGCCCCGGCTGCTCCAGCTCGCCCGCCTGCTCAACACTCGATTGGTTTGACGTATGACGACTTCTTATAAAACGATGGTGGTAAAGATCGGCTCGTCCACGGTGGTGGGTGCCGACGGTAAGGTTAACCGCGCGTTTATCGGTGGCCTGGCCGATCAGGCCGCGGCCCTGCGCAAGCTCGGCTGGCGCTTGGTCGTGGTGAGCTCCGGCGCCATTGCCTGTGGCTATCCCGTTCTGGGTTTCGACCGCAAACCGGTCGGTGACCTGCCGAGCCTGCAGGCCTGCGCCTCGGCAGGTCAGTGCATCATCTCGTCGGCCTACGACGAGGAGTTCCATGCGCGTGACCTACTCACCTCGCTCGTGCTGCTCACGCGCCATGACACGGCGCGCCGTACGTCCTACCTGCACGCGCGCGACGCCCTGCTGCGCCTGGTGGAACTGGGTGTGGTGCCGATCGTCAACGAAAACGACACCGTCACCGTCGACGAGATCAAGTTCGGCGACAACGACACGTTGGCTGCGCTCGTGAGTTGCCTGGTTTCTGCCGACCTGTGCGTGACGCTCTCGGACATCGACGGCCTCTACACCGCCAATCCGCATGAGGATCCGACGGCCGAGTTTATCCCGGTCGTGCGCAAAATCGATGCCAAGATCATCGCCTCGGCGGGAGATTCTTCGACGTCGGTGGGCACCGGCGGCATGATCACCAAGATTCGCGCGAGCCGCATTTTGATGACGGCCGGCATTCAGAGCGTGATTTGCTCGGGCGAGGAGCCCGATGCGCTCGTGCGCCTGGCCCGTGGCGAGAGCGTGGGCACGCTGTTCGACCCGCCGGCGGAGCGCCTGGACATTGCGCCCCGTAAGCTGTGGATCGCACTGGGCGACAAGGCGCATGGCTCGGTAACGGTTGACGACGGAGCCGCGAAGGCGCTGGTCAGCCGTGGCTCGTCCTTGCTCGCGGTGGGTATTCGCCAGGTCGATGGAGATTTTGCCGAGGGCGATGTTCTCGATGTGTGTGATCCGAGCGGTATGGTTGTCGCCCGCGGTATCGCCGAAGCCGATTCGGACGTGCTGGAGCTTGCAGCCGGTCGCCGCCAGGACCAGATTGCCAGCAACCGCCTGCTCGCTAACCTGGCCGATAAGCCGGCGATACACAGGGATAACCTAATCGTCTTCGCCTAACGGGTCGACGCTGCGCGCCGCTCGCTTCTTTTGTTCGACCCACGATTTAAAGCCACTCGCTTAGGGGCGTTTTCGCTTTCCGCCTTCTACCTGCGGTGGCCGTAACGCCGGCATATCGTAAGTTGCGGTGAAATAGGGATGGTTTGGCGGCTTTAAATCCTTTAACAGTCCCCATTTCACCGCAACTTGTTGAGGCGGCGGGGTCCCACTGCCGGCACTTGGGGACGTTCCTATTGTGCCGGCAGGTGGGGACACTCCTTTGCTAGAAGATTCGGCGCAGGTCTCCTCGGTTGAGGGCTTCGTCGAAGAGGTGCTTGAATACCACGCTGCCGTGCAGGCCGTCGTGCTCGAACTCGTTGGTCACCCAGGCGTGCGAGTTGCCCACGCGGCTGAGCGTGTCGAGCTGCATACCCGAATCGACGTACATGTCGTCGAAATACACCGCGGCCTGGAGTGGCACCTCGTTGCATGCCAAACGCTGCGGGTCGTAGATCTTGTCCCAGCTTGTGTCTTCCATCAGCAGGTCCATCGCGGGCTTGAAGGGCTTAAGTTCGGGCATCTGCTCAAACATCCACGGGAACATGGCCTCGCCGGTAAACATGAGCGGGCGCGCGAGCGTGTCGAACTCGGCGCGGTGTGCCTTTTCCTCTGCCGCGGCCCAGCGAATGGGCATGGTGTCTCCATCGGCGTAGATGAACTCTTGCAGCGTCCAGTACAGAGGATTCGTGCGCGTGTTGGTGCGCTCGAAAGCGCGCATCAAAAAGCTATCGGATACTGAGGCACCGCAGCTCAGCGTGCCGTCGCCATCAACAAACGCATGGTCGATAATCCAGTGCATGCGCTCAAAGCTCGGCTTCATGCCAAAGTCGCTGCCCATGAGCTGAAGGCGCTCGACCGTCATCGGCGAGCCGTCGGGTAGCACGGGCTTTTGCTCTTCGATAGCATCGGCCAGGGCCGCCACCCGCTCAACGTCGGCGGGGTAGCGGTCGTAATACTGCTGAGTCTTGGCCGCCATGCGCTGGAAGGTGTGCGCGTAGACCTCGCTGGCGCTCGCCGGGACGTGGGGGATGCCACCACAGGTAAAGCTCGCCGCCACGCCCTCGGGGAAGAGCGATAGATAGCTCAACGTCAAAAAGCCGCCGTAGCTTTGGCCGAGCGTGATCCACGGCTTGCCGCCAAAGCCCACCAGGCGCAGGTACTCAAAATCGCGCACGATGGAGCTGGCGAGGTGGCGCTTGAGGAAGTCCGCCTGCGAGCGTGTGGCATCGGAGCCGGCCGCCGTCGCGCGATCACCCAGTGCCTTGATCGTGCGCCCGTCTACACAGCTGCTGCGCCCGGTGCCGCGCTGGTCGGGAAGGACCACGCGGAAGTGCTTGACGGCTTCCTCGATCCAGCCGTCGCTTGTGGGCGACAGCGGACGCGGGCTCTCGCCGCCGGGGCCGCCCTGCAAAAACAGGAGCAGTGGCAGATCGTCGTTGATGCGGTCGGGCGCGCAAACCACGCGGTAGAAGAGCTTGATGCTCTCGGGCGCGCCGGCGATGGGTGCCGGCATAGCGCCGCGGCGCATGGTGCTGCCGACGGCCAGGAGCATCGGCTCCAGGCCGCGCCAGTCAAGGGGGACGTCGATGCTGTGGTCCTCGACGTAAAGGCCGGGGACGTGGTACGAAGTGATGAGGGCCATGTGAGTCTTCCGTTCGTTGCGGTGTTTCGGGTTGACCAATTCTACCGCCGCGGGCGAGGCCATGCGCAAATCGGCTACCATGGTGGGCAAACTACTAAGAGAAAGGGCCGCCCATGTCGGTCGATATAGCCACGTATGTCCACGATCTTGCCGTTGCCGCCAAGGCCGCTTCGGCCTCGCTTGCCACGGCGAGCGACGAGCAGCGCCAGGAGGCCGTGCGCGCCATGGCCGCGGCGCTGCGCGAAGGTGTCGACTCCATCGTCGCCGCCAACGAGCTCGATATGTCCGCCGCGCGCGATACGGGGACCTCGGCGGGGCTTCTCGATCGCCTGTTGCTGACGCCCGAGCGCGTTGAGGGCATGGCCGCCGGCCTGGAGAAGCTCGCCGAGCTGCCCGATCCTGTCGGCCGCGTGCTCGACCACCGCGTGCTTGCAAGCGGCGTGGACCTGACCCGCGCGAGCGTGCCGCTGGGCCTGGTCGCCATGGTGTACGAGGCGCGCCCCAACGTGACGGCCGATGCCGCGGGTATCTGCATCCGCACCGGCAACGCCTGCATTCTGCGCGGCGGTTCGCTGGCCTATCACTCGTGCGCCATGATTGCCGAACTGCTGGCCGATGCGCTTGAGGCCCAGGGCTTCCCGCGCGAGGCCGTCTCGATGATCGAGTCCACTGACCGCGAGGCCACCGGCGAGCTCATGAAGCTCCGCGGCATCGTCGACGTGCTCATTCCGCGTGGCGGTGCGGGCCTGATTCAGCGCTGCGTGCGCGAGTCGCTTGTGCCGGTGATCGAGACAGGCACGGGCAACTGCCATATCTACGTGCACGAGTCGGCCGACTTCGATAAGGCGCTCAACATTATCGTCAATGCCAAGACGCAGCGCGTGGGCGTGTGCAATGCTGCCGAGTCGCTGCTTGTGGACCGCGCCGTGGTCGACACGTTTTTGCCGGCGGTCGTGACCGTGTTGCACGACCACGGCGTGCTGATTCACGGCGACGAGGCCACGTGCGTTGCATGCGCTGACGCTGGGCTTGCCGAGGGCGACGACTATGTTGCCGCGACTGAGGAGGATTGGGGCCGTGAGTACCTGGCACTCGAGATGAGCGTGAAGGTCGTGGCGAACGAGGACGAGGCCATCGCACACATCAACCGCTACGGCACCATGCACTCCGAAGCCATCGTTGCCGAGGACGCGGACGCCTGCGAGCGCTTCTTGGATGCAGTCGATGCCTCGGCCGTGTACGCCAACGCCAGCACGCGCTTCACTGACGGCGGCGAGTTTGGGCTGGGTGCCGAGATCGGTATCTCGACCCAAAAGCTCCACGCCCGCGGCCCCTTTGCCGCCGAGGCCCTCACCACCTACAAATACAAGCTCCGCGGCACCGGCCAGGTCCGCCCCTAAACCTACCAAAAAGGGACAGGTTTATTTTGGCAGGTTTTATCTGCGGTTTTGCCGGGCGACACGTTCGCCCGGCTTTTTTCTCCGCATGCCTTTTCTGCCTTTCGGCTTGAGCCGCGGCGATATACGATAGTGACACCGTGTCCTAGCACCGACTCACCTGGAGGTATTGCCATGTCCCAGACGCTTTCCGCCGGAATCACCCGCGACCGTGCGTTCGAACTGCTCAACGAGCACAACAAGGACCCGTTCCATATCACGCACGGCGAGACCGTCGAGGGCACCATGCGCTACTTTGCGCGCGAGTTCGACCCCGAAAACGAAGAGTTTTGGGGCATTGTCGGCCTGCTGCATGACCTGGATTGGGAGGAGCATGAGGATGACCCCATGAATCACACCATCTATGCCGCCGAGATTCTCGAGGGTGAGGGTGCGACTCCTGAGCTTATCCGCGCCATCCAGACGCACACGTCCGATTTCAACTCTTCGCTGCCCAAGCCCGAGCTGCAGATGGAGAAGATCCTGTTTGCCTGCGACGAGCTCACCGGCCTGATCGGTGCTGCCGTGATCATGCGCCCGAGCAAGAGCGTCATGGACTTTACGACCAAGTCGCTCAAGAAGAAGTTCAAGGACAAGCGCTTTGCCGCCGGCTGCTCACGCGACGTGATTTCGCAGGGCGCCGAGATGCTGGGCTGGGAGCTTCCCGAGCTCTTCGACCGCACTATCGCGGCCATGCAGTCCTTCGCCCCCGACCGCGACACCTTCCAGGCCTAACCTGCCAAAAAAGGGACAGGTTTATTTTTGGCAGGTTTTATCTGGCAAAACGCTTCCGTTGGACGTTATTCAGCGGAAGCGTTTTCTGTTTGACATGGTGATGCTGGCGAATGGCGGCGCCTCGCGGCAGGAAGCTGCGCTTCGCCGTATCCGTGACTCGGCAAACGCGACGCTAGGACGCGTTCTTGATAATCCATATTCCCAGTCCGGTCAGCAGCTGAACCTGCTTAATCGTTAATCCTTCTTTTCGAAGCGCAATAATCGCCTCATTGCGAAGTGGCTTGGAGACGGATTTGAGTTCCGTCGGAGCACATCCTGCGACACTCTGCACGATTGCCGTGCCAAATTCGTATAAATCGTCCTCGCGAACCTTGGCTGTTGCGCTGGGGCGATAGGGAAGCGACGGCGTGCTTTCCATGAGCTGAAGGTATGAGCGAGGTGTTGGGAATAAAACACCGACAATGCTGCCGGTGACATGCGGCCGTGACCTGGCACTCATTAGATACTCGCGATGGCTGCTCCAGGGATATTCGTCATATGCCGCCAGTCCTGCTTTTTGTGGATTCAGATGAATGTATCGAATTGCCTCGAGTAAATATACTTCCGACTTAATGGGCGAATCCCAAAACCGCTCCTGAAACACGTGGCCGATATGCCCTGTCCGCGCATTGTATCTACCCGCAAACGACACGGCTATCGCGTGCATCGCGTCGCTCTTGCGGTCGTCCGGATCGTCGATGAGGAGATGAATGTGGTTTCCCATAAGGCACCAAGCGATAAGCTCGATATTGTGTTTAGGGAGGATCGCATCGAGGATCTGAAGCATGGCGATTCGGTCCTCGGCATCGTCAAACAGCAATTGCCCTCCGTTTCCACGCAACGTGACGTGGAAATAACCGGTTGGTGACTTTGAGCGAGGTTTTCTCGGCATGGCCCCTCCTTTAGCTTGGATGGGCTGAAGATACCTCATTCGCAGGCATCGGTTGTCGAGATTCAGTTCACCGACTATAGCTGCTACCTGCCGAAATGTTATTGCGTTTTCAAATTGATGCTTTTTAATGGTAACTGAGCAAGACGGGCACGCTTGTTGTGGATGCGGGTGTTGGTTGCGTCGATCTGGATGGTCCTCGTGTGATGTCATCGCAAATGGGCTTCACGCATTTCTACGGCGATAGAAAAATGGCCGGGCGCTCACAAACAAAACGGAGCACCCGGCATTTACTGATTGTTTGTTGACGTTTGGCCAGATAAAACCTACCAAAATAAACCTGTCCCTTTTTGGCAGGTTAGTTGAGGGCGGCTTGGGATAGGCGGGCTTCGGCGTCCTCCTCGGTGACGCCTAGGGCCACGGCGAACTCCTCGATGGAGCGGCGCTTGGCTTCCTTGAGTACGCGCATGTAGTAAGAGCTTGGCTTTTTATCTGCTTCCTCGGCCTGGCGAATACGGTGCATCATGGTTTTTGCCACGCGGACCGTCTCGGGCGCACCCAGCTTGAGCTGCTGCTTAAAGTGCGTCTCCTCCAGCGAGCTGTTGCGCTCGGTAAAGGTGTCGCACTCCAACTCGTCGTAGTGGCTCAGCAGGTGTTCGGCATCTTGCTGGGAGATGGCGGCATGCAGACGGTCGGCCTGCGCCACGGGGTACATGAGAATCGTCTGCGCATGTCCCTGCTTGGTCTCGAACAACAGCATGGGCTGCGGCGTGTCGTCCCTAAAACCGACGACGGTGCAGACTCCCTGACCCGGATGAATGACGTGTTGACCGATTGAGAACATGCTACCTCCAACTTATACGAATTCACGTATGTTTAGAATACCACGCTGACGTGCGTAAACCCTTACTTTATGCAGGAAAAGCACACAACTCCGATAGGTAAGAGTATTCGATAAAATGCACTGCCCATTCATATGTTTATGCAGTTCCAACGCGTGCATAATCTGCAGGCAAACCGCCAACTTTGTACTGCCGCGCAGGAGCGGTAGTCATTTTTGTGCATATGCAATATCTATTAGCTTTACCCTGCGACAGTGTGCGTCGCTTGTGATAGAGTACTACAAACTCTGGCTTTTGCCCTACGAGTGACCAAGAGCTCGGGGGCTTTAACACAAGGAGGACCTATGCCCGAGAAGATTGAAGAGCTGGTACGCGCTGCGCTTGCTGCGGCCCAGGAGGCCGGCGACCTTTCCGCATTTGAACTTGACGATTGCGCCATCGAGCGACCGGCTGACACTTCTCATGGCGAGTGGACCTCCACCATGGCCCTGAAGTCCGCCAAGCTGGCCCACTGCGCCCCGCGCAAGATCGCCGAGGCCGTCGTTGCCCATATGCCCGAGGACCCCGCGATTGAGAAGGTCGAGATCGCCGGTCCTGGCTTCATCAACTTCTACCTCTCCGTCGCCGTCAAGAACGCCATCTTTGGCGAGGCCCGCGAGAAGGGCATGGACTTCGCTAAGTCCAACGTTGGCGGCGGCCTGAAGACCCAGGTCGAGTTCGTTTCCGCCAACCCCGTCGGCCCCATGCACATCGGCCATGGCCGCTGGGCCGCGCTGGGCGACTCCCTCTGCCGTGTTATGGACCACGCCGGTTACGACATCCAGCGTGAGTTCTACATCAACGACCATGGCTCTCAGATGAACACCTTCGGCAACTCCATCAGCACGCGCTATATGCAGCTCGCCGACATCATCGCCAAGCAGGGCGTGGACATCGATGAGGCTCACAAGATTCTGATCGCCGACCGCGACGCCTTTGTCGCCGACGAGAACGACGAGCACCCCGAGACCCATCCCTACCAGGACAACTTTGCCGAGACTCTGGGCAAGGACTCCTACGGCGGCGACTACATCATCGACGAGGCTGCCGAGTTCTGGCGCACCGACGGCGACAAGTGGGTCGAGGCCGATCCGCAGGAGCGCATGGAGAGCTTCCGCGAGCGCGGCTACGTAAAGATGGTCGACAACATGCGCGACCTTTGCCACGCCGTCAACTGCGACTTCGATCGTTGGTTCTCCGAGCGCTCCCTGTACGTGAAGGACACCGAGGGCGAGACTGCCGGCACCTCTGCCGTCGACCGCGCTTTTGAGAAGCTCGACAAGATGGGCTACCTCTACACCAAGGACGGCGCCCTGTGGTTCCGCTCCACCGATCTGGGCGACGATAAGGACCGCGTCCTGATCAAGTCCGACGGTGAGTATACCTACTTCGCCTCCGACGTCGCCTATCACTGGGATAAGTTCCAGCGCGTCGACCACGTCATTGACATCTGGGGCGCCGACCACCACGGCTACATCGAGCGCGTCCGCTGCGTTTGCGACGCTCTCGGTTACCCCGGCAAGTTCGAGGTTCTGCTGGGCCAGCTCGTCAACCTGCTGCGCAACGGCAAGCCCGTCCGTATGTCCAAGCGCAAGGGCACCATGGTGACCCTTCAGGAGCTCGTCGACGAGGTCGGCTCTGATGCCGCCCGCTACACGCTCATCTCCAAGAGCTCCAACCAGATGGTCGACTTCGACATCGAGGCCGTTAAGAAGCGCGACAACTCCAACCCGGTGTACTACGTGCAGTACGCTCACGCTCGCGTGTGCTCCATCCTGCGTCGCGCCGCCGGCGTTACCGCCGAGCAAGCCGCCGAGATGGGCATGAAGGCCGTCGCCGAGAAGGCCATTGGCGAGAACGTCGATTACTCGCTGCTGACCGACCCGACCGAGCTCGCCCTTTCGCGTAAGCTCAACGAGCTCACCGACCTTATCGGTAGCTGCGCTCGCGACCGCGCTCCGTTCCGTCTTACGCACTTTGCCGAGGAGCTCGCCGGCGACTTCCACAGTTTCTATGCTGCCTGCCAGGTGCTGCCGAGCGAGGGCCGTCCCGTCGACCCCGAGCTTTCGCGCGCCCGTCTGGCCGCTTGCGACGCCGTCCGCGTGACGCTCGCCCTGGTGCTCACCCTTGTTGGCGTGACCGCTCCCGAGCAGATGTAAGCTGCGGGTCATTTGACCGTGTAGGTTCGGCTTTGCTGAGCCCTATAAGCCCGATCTCCATGCGGAGGTCGGGCTTTTTGCGTATGGCGAGGCTTTTTGGCGTGTTGGAAAATGCTACAAAAACGAATCTATACCGCTTTACGGGGCTGAATCGCTGCTTGGCGACCATAGCGACAGCAGTGAAATTAAAACCGCAGGTAGGCGGCTTGCCGAATATTAAAAATGCAAGGTATGGTTGGCTTGCGCCGTTCTTGCAACGTAATCCGCCATAGTTTTGAAAATGACCCCTCGGGGACGGAGGAAAACGGATTATTTTTGTCCGGGGGGAGAGCGATGCGAAACCGTCTGCCACGAATCGGGCTTATCTACTACGTTTGGTCGCATACCCCGAACCATGCCGAAAAGTACGATATTAAAACCGCAGGTAGCGGGCTTGCGATTTTAGGAAGATCGAGGGGATGGTCAGGGGTCGCGGGTCAAACGTAGTAGATAGGCGCGTTTCGTGGCGCGGCTATTCCGGATGCCACGGCTTCACTCCTCTGGCGCGACATTTCAAGGCACTTTTGAGGGAGAGTGTCCCTGATGACTGGGCGTTTAAGAACGTCCAATGACTAAGTTGCAGGTGGTTGCGGTTGTGTTACACTAACGCTGCGTATATAAAGCAATCATCTCGATACAGATCAATGATGTCCGTCGTTTTTGTACGGAGCTAGACTGTTTAGCCGCCCTGAAGGTATATGCAGGGAGCATGTGATCACAGGGCTTGAAAAGAAAGTTGAGCAAACACTGTGTCTGATCAACAGCAAGAAAACGAAATAACGACGGCGCAAACCGCTCCCGCTGCACCGGTTGCGTCGGACCAGGTCGTGATGCCTGCGCCGGTGCAGACCTCGGATCCTGAGGCCTCCAAGGCCGCTTCGACGCCTACGCCCGCATCGGCTGAGAAGGTCGCGCCTGCCGCTGGCGAGGGAGTTGCCCCTGCCGCCGATGAGGATGCCGTGCCTGTAAAGCCCAAGCGTACGCGCCGTGCGCCTAAGCCCGCCGCTGACGACGAGGATGCTGCCAAGCCCAAGCGCCGTATCACGCGCGCGACGCGAACCAAGCGCACCGTTGTCGATCCCTCCGCGCCCATTTCCGATGAGGTCGCGCAGGCCCGTGCACTGGCGCAGATTAGCGAGGCCCAGGTTGTGCGCGCCCGTCGCCGTGCTGCCGAGCGCGAGGCCGCGGCACTGACCGAGCTTGCAGCGCCGGTCGTCTCTGAGGCACCTGCGGCCACCGAGGCCCCTGTCGCGGGGCAGCCGACCGAGAAGCCGGCTCCGCGCACGCGTCGTCGTGCGGCCAAGTCTCAGCAGGATGCTGGGCAGGCGGCTCAAGAGTCCGGTGAAGCTCTGACTCGTTCTGCAGTAGGGGAGGGTGCGCAGCCCTCTGAGTCTGCAACACCTGTCGAGGCCAACGAGGTTCCCGTTGTCGATCCCGCTCTTCGCCCGCACCGTCGCGGCCGCAAGCCCAAGGCCTTCGTCGAGGCCGAGAAAGCTGCCGCTGCAGCTGCAGCGGCAGCAGCTCAGGACGCCGCGATGACCGCCGCGCCCGCACCAGTCGCCGACGCTTCTGCCCAGGGAGCCGCTGCCACCGAGGCCGACGCGCATGCCGAGGGCGAGCCCGCCGATGTCCGCCCTGGTCGTAGCCGTCGTACCGCTTCCAAGCGCTCGTCCAAGGCCAAGGGTTCGAAAAAGGACACGTCCGAGGACTCGGGCATCGAGATCGCCGAGGCAACCGTCGACTCCGCTTCCGATGCCGAGAACGCCGGTCAGCCGGCAGCCGAGAAGCCCAAGCGTACGCGCAAGAAGTCTGCAAAGGCTAAGGCCGTCGAGCAGCAGGCCGATTCCGAGCCCAACGCCGATGCCGATACCAAGGCCGATAACGAAGTCCCTGCCGACACCGACGCAGCAGCTCCGGCGGCCAAGGGCGCCACGACCGCCGAGACCGACGAGAACGCCCGCCCCAACCGCCGTCAGCACAAGCGCAACGACGAGCGCAGCGAGCGCAAAGACGAGCGCAACAACGACCGCCGCAACCGTCAGCGCGATCGCAAGCAGCGCAATAAGGAGCGCAACGCCGCCCCGACCGAGCCTACGCTTTCGCGCGAGGAACTCGCGGCCATGAAGGTCGCCGAGCTGCGCGAAAAGGCCAAGGAGTTCGAGATCGAGACGACCGGCAAGAAGAAGGCCGAACTCGTCGAGGAAATCTACACTACCGCTGCGAAGGCCGAGGGCTTCCGTGACATCAAGGGCATTCTGCAGATTCGCCCGGACAGCTCCGGCATCATCCATGCCCACGGCTACATGAAGTCCAGCGACGACGCCTTTGTTCCCGCATATCTCATCCGTTCCGCACGCCTGCGTACGGGCGACGTGATCGAGGGCTCTCTGCGCCCCTCACGCGGCGGCGACAAGCGCGCCGGCCTTGCCAAGATCACAACCGTCAACGGCCTTGATCCCGAGCAGGCCCGTAACCGCCCCAAGTTCGGCGACCTCACGCCGGTCTATCCCAATGAGCCTCTGCGCATGGAGCACGGCAAGGATTCCATTACCGGTCGCGCTATCGACATCGTGTCGCCGGTCGGCAAGGGCCAGCGCGGCCTGATCGTGTCGCCGCCAAAAGCCGGCAAGACCACGATCCTCAAGAAGATCTGCCAGTCTATCTCAATCAACAATCCCGAGGTGCACCTCATCTGCCTGCTCGTCGACGAGCGCCCCGAAGAGGTCACCGATATGCAGCGCTCCATCAAGGGCGAGGTCGTGGCCTCGACCTTCGATATGCCCGCCGACAACCATACTCGCGTGGCAGAGCTCGTGATCGAGCGCGCCAAACGCATCGTGGAGCTGGGTGGCGACGTTGTGGTGGTGCTCGACTCCATCACGCGCCTTGCCCGCGCCTACAACCTGGCAGCTCCTGCCTCGGGCCGTATTCTGTCGGGCGGTGTCGATTCGGCGGCCCTGTATCCGCCCAAGCGTTTCTTGGGCGCTGCCCGCAACATCGAGAACGGCGGCTCGCTCACCATCCTGGCCTCCGCCCTCATCGATACCGGCTCCAAGATGGATGAGGTCATCTTTGAGGAGTTCAAGGGTACCGGCAACATGGAGCTCAAGCTCGACCGCGACCTGGCCGACCGCCGTATCTTCCCGGCCATCGATCCCGTTGCCTCGGGCACGCGCAACGAGGACCTGCTGGTCGACGAGCAGATGCGCCCGTTTGTCTTTGGCCTGCGCCGTATCCTCGCCGGCATGAACAATACCGAGCGCGCGGCCGCGTCGTTTATCAAGGGCCTCAAGGGCACCAATACCAACCAGGAGTTCCTGGTGCGTTCGGCAAAAAAGCACAGCGATTACGAGCAGGCGTTCTAGGCCGTCCGCTGCATGCGACAACAACCATAGTCATGCCAGAAGGGCCGGGGTTTAGATCCTGGCCCTTTTCGTATAGCCGCTCGCCAACAATTATTGACCTCATGACCGGCAAGCAGCGATTTTCCCGTTTCAATCCCGCTTCGTCGCTTGCAATCCCCATGGGGGTTTCGCATAATAGCTGTTAAGCTTCGCGACGGATAACGCAGATGAAACGAACCATATACCGTTGCTTTGGGGCATAGCCCCGCTTCATCTTCTCTCGCGCAGCCAACTGAATGATGCGATTTGGGTGCTGGAAGATGGGGAGAGCTCATGGCTTCTTCTGATGCAACACAACGAGCAGTCCTTGCTGGACTTTCCTGCGGAATCGGCCTTGCCGCTCCCGTGGTGATGTATGCTGCCACGCTACCGTTTTCGTCGCTGAACGAGACGGTCGTCGCGGGCGCTGTTCCCTTTGCCGTGGGTGCGGTGGCGGGCGTAGGCATCTATGCCGCCTCGCTCGGCATTTCTGAATATCGTGCTCAGCATACCGAGCGCCTGTTCGAGCCCGACGCCATGGGTGGCGCTGCGAACGTCAACCAGCATCAAAATGAGTTCCAGACCGCCTCGATGCCCGCTCAACAGCAGTGGGCTGCCCCTCAGGGCGTTGCTGCTGCGGCTCCTGCCGTTCAGGCAAACGCCGTGCAGCCCTCTTCGGTTTTCTCCGGCCTGACCGGTGCCTTCCAGCGCCGTCGTGCCGACGATGGCGTCCCCACCATCGCCCGCGCCGCAGACGCCATGAGCGAGGCCGACGCCTGGTCCATGATCGATAGCATGCTCGACGACGATTCGCCGGTCAGCTGCGATCCCACGCGCTCACGCGACGTCTACCAGGTCGCTATCGACGAACTCACCTACGGCGGACAGACCGGCTCCTATAACCGCGATGACATCGCTGCCGCTGCGCGCGCCGTCTCGGGCTCTCATGCCGCCCCTGCGGGCAGCACAGCCGCCTTTGTGACTGCCGTGGCTAACGCCGCCAACAACGCCGCCACGGCTCAATCCGTTACGTATGACACTGCCGTGCCCGTGACTCCGGCCGCCGCCACCGCCGCTGACCCTTACGCCAACGAGCCGCTGGCCGTCGACGAGGAGACTATTGCCGCCCGCCGCGCTGCCGAAAGCTCGCTGTGGGGCGCCCCTGCACAGCAGCAGGCGGCGGAGGCGATGCCGTACAACGCGAACCTTGCCAACATGCCGATCATCAGCGACGCCTCTGCTGTGGCTATCGATCTCGATGATCTTGACGAGCCGGTCATCTCGAACGACATGCCGTATGTGGTCGCTGCCCCGGTTGATGTCCCGGCCTCCGCGTCCCGGTCCGTCGCAGTTGACGAGCCTGTCGATGCGACTTCTGAGGAAGACGTCCCCATGGCCGATTATTCGGGCCACGAGGGCATGTGGGCAGCCGCTGCCGCAATTTTGGACGAGGCCGTCGAGCCTGCTCCCGTTGCCGCTCCGGTGTTTACACCTGCTCCTCAGCCCGTTGCCCCCGCTTACGTTGGCCGCCACAGCGCCGTGTTCCCCGAGGATACCGCCCGCATCTCACGCGAAGGCATCGAGCGTGCCGAGGCCATCGCTGCTGGCATCATGGAGAACCGTCGTCACGAGCGCGTCAATCAGATTCTCGAGGAGGAGATCGACCGCCTGCAGTCTGCCGCGGTGAGGCGCACGGGCCGTGCCTATCTGAGTGTTATCGAGGGCGGCACCGCAAGCTTTGAGCCGCTCTGTGCGGAGGCATAACTTCTGCATGCTTAAACTCGATCGAAAATGGGCGGTCGCGACCTGCCTGATGGTGCTGCTCATCTGGGGCAATTCGATGGTTCCCGGCACGGGGTCCGGTTCATTGAGCTTGTCGATTATGGAGGCCGTTCGCGGCTTTTTCCACGGCATAGGGCTTCCGTATGAGTGGGTGACCAACTTCGTCATTCGCAAGTGCGCGCATTTTACCGAGTACATGGTGCTCGGTATTCTGGCGACGCACACTTTCGATATTGAGGGCCGTCGCACCTTTGACGTGCTGCTTCCCACGGCGGTGTTTTTGCTGCTGATCCCATCGATTGATGAGACGATTCAGCTCTTTGTGCCCGGTCGCGCCGGCATGATCACCGACGTGATGATCGATTGCTGCGGAGCGATGACGAGCGTTGTGCTTCGGTATCTTCTACGATCGCTCATATGTGCCAAAAAGGCCGCCTAGGACACATTGCTTGGTCCTAGGCGGCCTTTCTTTGTTTGGGGGCTTATACGGGGCGTGGCGGCGTTATACCGTTGAATGGGATTGCTGGACGTTGCGGCGCCCCTTTGGCGCGCCTACAGCTGAAGCGCGGCGGCACCCAGGGCCAGGCAGCCCATGATGCCCTGCTTGCCCTCGAGGCTATTGTTGACGATGTAGGTATCGATGTCGTTGACCTCGGGAGTGACGATATAGCCGTTGAGCATCTCGGCGCACTTTTTGCGTGCGAGCGGCACGATAGGGGTGTGGTCGGCAACGCCGCCGCCGATGATGATCTTCTGCGGGGCATAGCACAGCGTGTAGGTCATGAGCGCCTGCGCCAGATAGCCTGCGAGCAGGTCCATGGCCTCCGGGTCATCGGCCATGTCTCCGGCGCTCTTGCCGTCCCAGCGCTTTTTAACGCCGGGACCGGCGATGAGGCCCTCGAGGCAGTTGTCGTGGAAGGGGCAGGCGCTATGCTCGCCAATGGTGTCACGCGGGTCTCGGGTGACCAGGATGTGACCGGCCTCGGGGTGCATCATGCCGTGGACGAGCTGACCGCCCGAGAGCACGCCGGCACCCACGCCGGTGCCGATGGTCAGGTAGACAACGTCGGTGAGGCCCTGCGCGCAGCCAAAGGTGACCTCGCCCAAGCAGGCGACGTTGACGTCGGTGTCGTAGCCGCAGGGGACGTTGAGCTCGTTTTGGATGGTGCCCAGCAGGTCAAAGTAGCGCCATGCCGTTTTGGGCGTCTCCAAGATCTTGCCGTACTGGGGCGAGGCAGGGTTGACTGCGGTGGGGCCAAAGGCGCCGATGCCCAGCGCGGCGATGCCCTTGTCGGCAAACCATGCGTTGACGGCCTCAACGGTCTCCTGCGGGGTCGTGGTCGCGATCTGCTCGCGCTCCAGGACCGTACCGTCCGCATAGCCCGTGGCGCAGACCATCTTGGTGCCGCCGGCCTCGAGTGCTCCGATAAGCTGCTGCTCTGCCATAGTATTCCTCTCTCTGGGACGAGTTGCTCCGTGACTAAAGTATGGAGCTCTAAACCATTTAAGAAAGCGCTATAAAAAGAAGCCCTGCAACGCGGCGGGCGGTGCGGGGCTTCTTTGGTTGCTTTAGTTGCCGGGCCGTCCTTACCCGCGCGGCTTGATTTTATCACGTAGCGACTTGAGGTTCTCCAGCGCCGCGTTAAGCGTCTCGTCTCGCTTGGCAAAGTGGAAACGAATCAGATGGTTGATGGGCTCACGGAAGAAGCTCGAGCCGGGAACGGCGCCCACGCCAACCTTGGAGGCGAGATTCTCGCAGAAGTCGAGGTCGCTGTCGTAATCAAACTCAGAGATGTCCATCATGACGTAGTAGGCGCCCTGCGGCACGTTATGCTCAAGACCGATGCTGTCGAGTCCCTGACAGAACAGGTCGCGCTTGGCGGTGTAGAGGTCGAGGACCTCATCGTAATAGCTGTCGTCGAAGTAGAGGGCGGTAACGACGGCTTCCTGCAGGGGAGCGGCGGCACCCACGGTGAGGAAGTCGTGGACCTTCTTGATGCGCTCGGTAATCTCGGCCGGGGCGATGGTGTAGCCCAGGCGCCAACCGGTGATGGAGTAGGTCTTGGACAGCGAGCTGCAGCTGATGGTGCGCTCGAACATGCCGGGCAGCGTGGCCATATAGACATGCTCGTGGGGCGCGTAGACGATGTGCTCGTAGACCTCGTCGGTGATGCAGTAGGCATCGTACTTTTTGCACAGGTCGGCAATAAAAGTGAGCTCCTCGCGCGTAAAGACCTTGCCGCAGGGATTGGAAGGGTTGCACATGACGATTGCCTTGGGATCGTTGTCGCGGAAGGCGGCCTCGAGAACCTCGCGATCGAAGTCGAACGTGGGCGGGTTGAGCGGCACATAGATGGGCTCAGCGCCCGAGAGAATCGTGTCGGCGCCGTAGTTCTCGTAGAACGGCGAGAAGATGACGACCTTGTCTCCGGGGTTCGTAACCGTCATCATGGCGGCCATCATGGCCTCGGTGGAGCCGCAGGTGACTACGATGTTCTCGTTGGGGTTGATCGGCAAGCCCATAAAGTGCTCCTGCTTGGCCGCGAGCGCCTCGCGCACGGCCTGGGAGCCCCAAGTGATGGAGTACTGGTGATAGAGCGGCTTGGGGTCGGTCGCGATGGTGCTGAGGCTCTCGAGCAGCTGTGCCGGAGGATCGAAGTCAGGGAAGCCCTGCGAGAGGTTGACGGCACCGTACTTATTGGAGATGCGCGTCATGCGGCGGATGACCGAATCGGTGAATGTCGCCGTACGGTTGGAGAGTTCTTTCATGCTTGTCCTTTCGAGCATTTGCAGTGGGGCAAGTTTACTCCTACGAAACCGGTGGGAATTGCTCGAAACGCGTTCGAAAAACTCTTTTCAAAATTCTTGAAAATTGGGGCTTGCATCGCGTGGCGTTCCTTGCAATAATAGTCGAGCGCGAAGCGCACAGGACACGGTGGGTGTAGCTCAGTTGGCTAGAGCGACGGGTTGTGGTCCCGTAGGTCGAGGGTTCGAGTCCCTTTACCCACCCCAGTTCTTGCTTCGTGTTGATATCGGGTCGTTAGCTCAGTTGGTAGAGCAGGGGACTCTTAATCCCAAGGTCCAGGGTTCGACCCCCTGACGGCCCACCACACGATATCTCCTCTAAAGTCTGCCACAACGGACTTTAGCTTTGGGTCGTTAGCTCAGTTGGTAGAGCAGGGGACTCTTAATCCCAAGGTCCAGGGTTCGACCCCCTGACGGCCCACCAAAGCATGTTAAGACGGTCAACTTCGGTTGGCCGTCTTTTTTGTTGTCCTTTCATGGGGTCGAACCCGAAAGGGCGCGGAGCTGAGGAAATGCGTAAGCATTTACCAGCGCAGCGCGCAAGGCGCGAAGCGCCGCAGCGGCCGCCTGCGAAGCAGGCTGACCCCCTGACGGCCCACCAAAGCATGTTAAAGCGACTGGCTTCGGCTGGTCGCTTTTTTTGTTGACCTAGCATGGGGTCGAACCCGAAAGGGCACAGACGCTTTACAAGTCGAGCCTGCCCTGGGGGTCGGTGAATCCGTCTGTGCCCTCCTTGAGCTTTTTCTCGTCTGCTTTCACGCGACGTTCGAGCTTCTTTGTATCCTCGGCAGGCGGTAGATTCTCGGGGACAATTCCACGGTCGATGAGGCTGCCACGCACGCTTGTGTTGTTCTCGATGTGCTCTTGCTTGATCTGGTCCAGGCCGTACAGATCGTGTTCCTCGGCGTTGAAGGCCGTCATCGAGTTCGTAAGGTCCTTTGCTTTGATGAGAACATCGGCTAACCTGTCCGCCAATGCCGCGCTCTTGGGCATACCAAGCTGCCGCTTCATGTCCGCCGTGCTTCTGCCGCCGAATAACGCTTCATCGCCCTTCGACTTGATGATTGCGAATCCTTTGGAGTCCACGCCTCGTTTGAACGCAATGCCCGAGAGCTGTTTCTCTGAATCGGATAGCGAGTGGCGCGCCTGCAAGCGCTGAATCTCTGCGAAGCGCTGCTCTATGAGCTCCTGACGGCGTGTCTGCACGGCGAAGTACGCCTGTGCGAGCGCGATTTCGGGCTTGTTTGGGTCTCCGTTTTGGGCGATTAAATAGCATGCGTAGCGTGTCAGCTTGTAGTCTTTTACGGCTCGTTTGGCGATGCCGGCATCTACCATTTTGCTGGCCTCAGCAAAATGGGCGGCAACAGGCATTTTATTGGTGTCACACGATGCCATGGATCTCTTAACCGCAGTCTCAAAATTACGCCATTGGGTGTATCCGAGGGGTTCCATTAAATCGCGTGCGAGCCAATACTCAACGCCGTCCTCTACATGGGCGTAGCTGTCAAGTTCGACACGCCATTTCTCGATATCCCTACTGTCCATATCCCTTCCTTTCTGTTCGTTTGTCTACGTGGACTATGCCGACTCCGTATTCAGAATGAGTATATTTGCCCGCGCGGACACGAATGGGCCCCGTGTCGCTTTGAGCTTACGGGACCCATTAATATCGAGAAGTTGTGTTCTGCTCTAGATGGGTGCTCAGCTTAGTCCGCTCGATAGTGCGAACCCAGACTTTCGGTTCGCTTGCGCATGGCTTTGACCATTTCCTGTGCTAGTTGAATCTGCGATTGCAGGCGGGCGAGGGCTGCGACTTCGCTGTCCTGAGCTTTCTGCGTGCTCAAGGTCGTTGCTTTTGTCTTCAAGCCCTCAAGCTCGTGTAGCGCCTCGGATAGGCCCGTCTCGGTGCGGTTGATCATGCAATAGGTGCTCATCGTGTGCTTAAGGCTGTGTGTCAGGCGTTCGGCATCTGTTGTGGCAATGCCGTACCGGGGGAGGGCGATATCCGCCTTCAGGGCTGCCTCAGGTGCATTCTGTGCTGCTTGGGCTGCCGATGCGCCTGCGATGCGTCCAAATACGATGCCGTTGGCGCTCGACAGGCCTCCGATGCGATCAGCGCCGTGCATGCCGCCTGTCGCCTCGCCGCAGGCATAGAGGCCTTCGACGCCCGTGAAGGCTGTCTTGTCGATTTTGATACCGCCGTTGGCGGCGTGGGCATACATCGCCACGCGCATCTCGTCGGTCGGCGCGATGCCGTGCTCGTCTTGCAGCCAGGTGGCAAAGGTCTCTACAAACTCAGGAACGTCCTCGCGGGGGAAGTCGTAGTGGAGCGCCAGGCCTTCGGCGCCTGCTTGATCGATGGCAAGATCGATGGCGCGGGAAGCCAAGCGTGACGTGAAGGGGCCATATCCGGAGCGCTGTTCAAGCAGATTGTCTAGCTTGTCGTCGGCGATATCGACCGGCTGGTCTACATGTACGTAGCGCCAGGTCTTCTCGTTAAAGACAAGGTTGCGCTTGGGCTCGATGAAGCCCTGCATCATCTGCATGAACTCTATATTAGTAAGGGACGCACCGTGCGCCCGCGCGATGGCCTGTGATGAGCTGAGCACGTCGGCGGAAGTGAGGCTACGCTCGAATAGGCCACCCGTGCCGCCGGCTGCGATGATGGTGGCCTTAGCTGCCATAGGCACGAGATGCTCGTTTGCGCGGTCGTAGAGTACGGCGCCGGCAATCTTTCCGGTTGTGCCCTCAATAAGGTCGATAAGCTCGTGGCGGGGGAGCAAGCGAATGCCAAGTGACTCGACCTGGGCCGACAGAGCGTTTTCAAGCGGCTTGCGGGTGAGGCCGCGCCACATACGCGTCTTATGGTCAAAGCAGGGGATAAACTGCTTCTGCTGGGCGCTCTCGGCACTTTGCGGACGCTGGAGCTCAACACCTAGATCCTGCTCGAGCCATTGGATGGCCTGAGGAATACCGTGGACAAACGCCTGGACGAGCGTAGGGTCGGCAACGCCGCCGCCGACGGTCTGGATGGTGTCGATGAGGTCCTGTTCGTCGTCTTCGTCGACGGGTCCAATAAGGCCCAGGCCCCAGGTTCCAGGGAAGAAGCTCGATCCGCTCATGGTCTTGCCGGCGCTTGCGATGGTAACGGTTGCGCCCGCACTTGCTGCTTCTATGGCGGCGCAAAGGCCCGCAATGCCAGATCCAATTACCAGTACATCAGTCGATTCCATCGGATTCCTTTCTCGTCCGGCGCATTGTCGCACGGGTGATCGGCAATGGGGCCGCAAAGATTGGATAAATCGGTAAAGGGCGAATATGGCAGGCGGGCGTCATGGACGCTCCGACGCTTCATCTCATCACATCTCGTATTTCGCCCCAACTGATATATCGGCATTAGCTGCCCTGCGACAGCGCAAACAAAAAGAGCCGCCACCCGGGTGGGTGGCGGCTCTAAAGCTCGACTATATGAGCATTGCGCGGGCGCGATTAGGCCTTGAGGGCCTCCTCGACGGCGACAGCGCAGGCGACGGTGGCACCGACCATGGGGTTGTTGCCCATGCCGATGAGACCCATCATGTCGACGTGCGCAGGCACGGAGGAAGAACCGGCGAACTGGGCGTCGGAGTGCATACGGCCCATGGTGTCGGTCATGCCGTAAGAGGCAGGGCCGGCGCCCATGTTGTCCGGGTGCAGGGTACGGCCAGTGCCGCCACCAGAAGCGACGGAGAAGTACTTCTTGCCAGCCTCGATGCGCTCCTTCTTGTAGGTGCCAGCGACGGGGTGCTGGAAGCGCGTGGGGTTGGTGGAGTTACCGGTGATCGAGATGTCGACGTTCTCGTGCCACATGATGGCAACGCCCTCGCGGACGTCGTCGGAGCCGTAGCAGTTAACGGCAGCGCGGGGACCATCGGAGTAGGGGATGGTCTCGACGACCTTGAGCTCGCCCGTGTAGTAGTCGAACTGGGTCTTCACGTAGGTGAAGCCGTTGATGCGGGCGATGATCTGAGCGGCGTCCTTGCCCAGACCGTTGAGGATGACGCGCAGCGGCTTCTTGCGAGCCTTGTTCGCGTTCAGAGCCAGGCCGATAGCGCCCTCAGCGGCAGCGAAGGACTCGTGGCCGGCCAGGAAGGCGAAGCACTCGGTGTCGTCGGAGAGCAGCATAGCGCCCAGGTTACCGTGGCCCAGACCGACCTTGCGGTCCTCGGCGACGGAGCCGGGAACGGTGAAGGCCTGGATGCCCTCGCCGATGATGGCAGCAGCCTCAGAAGCGGTCTTGGCCTCGCGCTTGACAGCGAGAGCGCAGCCGAGGGTGTAGGCCCACTCAGCGTTCTGGAAGGCGATGGACTGGGTGTTGTTGACGATCTCACGCGGGTTGAAGCCCTTGTCGGTGCAGATCTGCAGAGCTTCCTCGAGGGAGGCGATGCCGTTGTCGGCGAGGCACTTGTTGATCTTGTCAGCGCGGCGCTCGTAACCTTCGAACGTAACAGTCATAGTTATTTCCCTCCCTTTCTACTCGTGAACCGGGAACACGCTGGCGACGGAGTGAGTCTCCTCGTCGGTGCGCGGGTCGATGTACTTGGCAGCGTTCTCCCACTGACCATAGTGGCCCATAGCGCCAGCGATGGCCTCCTCGGGGGTCTTGCCGGCCTTGACGGCGTCGGTGAACTTACCGAGGTTCAGGAACTCGAACGCGATGATCTCGTTCTTGTCGTTGAGAGCCATGCGGGTGACGTAGCCCTGAGCGAGCTCGAGGTAACGAGCGCCCTTGGCCTTGGTGCCGAACATGGTACCGACCTGAGAGCGAAGGCCCTTGCCGAGGTCGTCGAGGGAGGCGCCCACGGGCAGGCCGCCCTCGGAGAACGCGGTCTGGCTGCGGCCGTAAACGATCTGCAGGAAGATCTCGCGCATAGCAACGTTGATGGCGTCGCAGACGAGGTCGGTGTTAAGGGCCTCGAGGATGGTCTTACCGGGAAGGATCTCGGAAGCCATGGCGGCAGAGTGGGTCATGCCCGAGCAGCCGATGGTCTCAACGAGGGCCTCCTCGATGATGCCGTCCTTGACGTTCAGCGTGAGCTTGCAGGCGCCCTGCTGAGGTGCGCACCAACCCACACCGTGCGTAAGACCGGAGATGTCGGAAATCTCCTTAGCCTGGATCCACTTGCCCTCCTCGGGGATGGGTGCGGGGCCGTGGTATGCACCCTTGGCAACGGGGCACATGTTCTCCACTTCCTGTGAGTACTGCATGCCTCTCCTCTCTATCGTGTTGGCGTCCCGTCTGGGGGTCGTGGCTGGCGATTGCCGGGCGACCCTTCGAAAGGGACATGACATGCAGCCCCTATAATACCGCGAAATGCACGGAATATTCGGCGAACGGCTCAGTTTTCGTAGCGAGATGCGCGGAACTTTCAATTGAAACGATTTAACTAGGCTGTTTGCGATCATGCGATACGTTGTAGGGGGTCATTTTTGGTCGAGGGTTTGGCAAGGCTGCGTTGCCTGACCTGTGGCTATGTTGCCGTTCGCCGTCGGTTTACCGCCTTTTACCGTTGGCGGGTGCCATTTTGCGTGAATGTTTTGATGGCGCGCTTCAATCGTGCTGTATTGGATGGCAAGCAGATCCCGGCGAAGGGAGCGTCATGCAGCGCGTTTGGAAAACGATCACCGGTTTTTACCATGTTCGTGCCCGCGGTACAGGCAAGCAACTGATCTTTGAGAACGATGCGGATCGCTGGGAGTTCCTGGAACTGATGCGTGAGTGCTGCCGCGATACCCGGGTGACGATTGTGGCGTGGTGTCTCATGGGCGGCCACGTGGATCTGGTGCTTTTGGATTACGAGGACGAAATGAGCGCGGCCATGCAGCGGCTGCTGTTGACGTATGCTCGTCGGTTTAATAAGCGCACTGGGCGCGCGGGCTGCTTGTTTCGTGAGCGTTTTGAGCGACGTTCGCTCGATACCGACTGGCAGGTGATGGAGGCTATTCGCTCTGTACACGCTGGTCCGCAGGAGGCGGGTATTGCTCTGATTGAGCGCTATCCGTGGAGCAGCTTTGCCGAGTATCTACGGGCCTATGACAACGATATGACGAGGGGATTTTCCTATCCTTCTTGCGTTCTTGAGCTTTTTGGTTCTGCCGAGGGCTTTATTGCCCATTCGCTTTCGACGCCCAACGACAGCGAGCCAGCGCCGTGCGATATGAAAGAGGCGGAGTGGGAGCGACACGCCTTTGCCGATAAATTGGCGAAGGGACTCGGGGTTCCGCTCCACGGGGTTAAAGCTGCACCGCCGGCGCAGCGCAATATCGTTATTCTCGGATTGCACGATGCCGGGTTTACGGTGCGCCAGATTGAGCGGTATACGGGGATTGGCAAAAGCACCGTTTCTCGTATTGTGCGCGCCCGTGCGCGAACGGCGGTGAGGACTGGCGGAAACGTGGTGTAGGGCCGCCCGGGCACCGCAGCTGGGGTCGCCCATACGCCACAACCACTGTTCTCGGAGCTTGATACGGTAACAGCACTTCTTGATTTGCATAGAACGATCGCCGTCTTGCATAAAATAACGCCTCAGCTCGGTTTTGCCCGTGCCTACCCCCGTTTGTGCCGTGCAAAAAGCGGAGTTTTCAGCATCGTGGTGCTGTCGGCACCGCCGCAATATTGCAACATACGGGCCCCGAAGCTTTTTATGCCTGCCGATGTGCCCCCGAAGCTCATGTTTGCGCCCCCTGAGGCCGCGATACCTGTTCTAAAACGCAATATAAAGGCGACCGGAGATGTTGATTAACGTTTCCGACGCGTATGCACACGACTTGGCGTGCAGAATACTCGAAAAAATGCACGCCGCACCCTATGGGACCCGTCCGCGGTAGGCGTGAGGCGAGCCGGAACCCTGCAGGACGGGGCTTGGCGCTTTACTTGGCGTGCCTGTGGCCCTGTCGCAAGCCTTTGGTACGGTGGAAAACGCTCGTGTTTGCGGTTGGCCGTGCGATAAATGACAGACTGAGCTTCGGACTTGTGGGCTGTGTGCGCTCGTTATGAAAAAACCGAGCCGCCCGTATCGGGCGGCTCGGCAATCAAAATCCTTGGATTCGGGGCATCCGCTACTGGTTAGCTTGCCCCTCGAGCATACCGTCGAGGGTGCGCCAAGCGAGCTCGGCGCACTTGACGCGGGCGGGCATGTGCGAGATGTCCTGAAGCTGGGCAGCCTCGTCCAGATCTTCCAGGTCCTCCTCGGAGAGCTGCTCGCCGCGGATCATGGCGAGGAAGAGCCCCGCCAGGCGACGAGCCTCCTCGACTGTCTCGCCAGTGATGAGGTCGGCCATGATGTCGGCGCTGGCCTGGCTGATGGCGCAGCCGTGACCGGTAAACGAGGCCTCCTCGATTACGTTGTTCTCGACACGCAGCTGCAGGGTGAGTTCGTCACCGCAGCTGGGGTTGATGCCGTCGTGCTCGTGCGTGGGGGCATCCATCTCGTACTTGTAGTCGGGGTGCGAGTTGTGCTCCATAAACGTGGTGGAGGTGTAGAGATTACCCATTGAACGTGCTCCAAACGTGATGCAGGCCGGCGATGAACTTGTCGATGTCGGCCTTGTCGTTGTAGAAGGCCACGCTGGCGCGGCAGCAGGCGAGGTTCTCGACTCCCAGCCAGGTAAGCAGCGGCTGCGCGCAGTGGTGACCGGCGCGGATGCAGACGCCGTCCATGTCCATGATGCTCGCGACGTCGTGCGGGTGGATACCCTTGACGTTAAAGCTGACGACGCCGTGATGGTTGTCCCAGTAGATGGAGCCGATGATCTGGACAAAGTCGAGCTGCATGAGCTCGCCCATAAGGTAGTGGACGAGTGCCTGCTCGCGGGCCTGGATGTTTTCGTAGCCAACGGTGTTGACGAGGTAGTTAAGCGCCGCACCTGTGGCGAAGATGCCGGCAGCGTCCTGCGTGCCGGCCTCAAACTTCTCGGGAACGGGCGCCCAGACGGCGTCCTGCTCGGTAACCGAGTCGATCATTTCGCCACCAGTGAGCATGGGCGGCATGGCGTTGAGCAGGTCCATCTTGCCCCACAGCACGCCAATGCCCATGGGACCCATGGCCTTGTGTGCGCTAAAGGCAAAGAAGTCGGCGCCCAGATCGGCCACGTTGACCGGCATGTGCGGCAGCGACTGCGCGCCGTCGACGACCAGATAGCCGCCGTACTTGTGCACGAGCTTGCCGAGGTTCTTGACCGGGTTCTCGACGCCTAGCACGTTGGAGACCTGACCCACGGCCAGAATCTTGGTCTTGGGACCCACCTTGCCCAGAACCTCCTCGGTGGTGAGCTGTCCGGTCTTGGTGGGGTAGAGGTAGACGAGCTTGGCGCCGGTCTCGCGGCAGACCTGCTGCCACGGGATCAGGTTGGAGTGGTGCTCCATGATGGTGATGACGACCTCGTCACCGGGCTCCAGTACCGTGGGCGCAAAGCTCTTGGCGACCAGGTTGAGCGACTCGCTGGTGTTGCGGGTGAAGACGACTTCGTTGGCCTGGGCGGCGCCGATGAGGTCGGCGATCTGCTGGCGGACCTTCGCGATGGCATCGGTGGCCTCGACGGACAGCGAGTACAGGCCGCGCAGGGGGTTGGCGTTCATGCGCTGGTAGAAGTCGCGCTCGGCGTCGAGCACGCAGGCGGGGCGCTGCGCGGTGGCGGCGCTATCGAGGAAGGCGATCTCGGGATGCTGCTGGAACAGCGGGAACTGCGCCTTGTAGGGATTAGTCTCTATATCCACGGTGGGCCAGCCGCGCGAAGCCTCGTCGCTGGCGTCGAGCTCCATGGGCTCGGGGGCGGTACAGGTATCGCATTTTACGTGCTCGGTATCGATCATGCGAGCTCCTCTTCAAAGTTATCGATCAGGTTGTTGCCCAGGCGGACGACGGCGGCGCGGGTGCGCTCATCGGTGGCGGAAAGCGCGGCGTCCTCCAGCTTGGCGCGGATGAACAGATCCTCGGCGGCGTTTTGGTCAAGGCCGCGGCAGGCGAGGTAGAACAGCTGCTCGTCGCGGACGTGGCCGATGGTGGCGCCGTGGTTGCCGGCGACGTCGTCCTCGTCGCATAGGATGACGGGAACGGTCTTGTTGTCGACGCCCTTGTTGGCCAAAAGCACCGTTTCGCGCTCGGTGCCGGTGGCGCCCTTGCAGCCGTGCACGAGGTCGATGGTGCCGCGGTAGACCTTCTTGGACGTTCCAGTCAGCACGCCGTTGGCGTCGATCTCGCACTCGGTCTTGCGGCCGCGGTGGCGCAGCTCGTAGTTAAAGTCGCGCACCTGCTCGCGGGCACCCAGGTAGTCGGTATCGATCGTCACCTTGGCGGTGTCGCCCAGCAGGTCGCCAGCGAGGCCGGTGGCGCTGGCGCCGGCACCCAGGATGGTGTGCTGTACGTTGACGCGCGCGCCCTCGTCCAGGAATAGGCCGGTGTCATCGAGCGCGATCCAGCTGTCGTCGAGCGTCTGCGTGCAGGTCACGTTGACGGTGGCGTACTCGTGGGCGCACACGCGCAGCACGGAACCCACGACGCCCTCGCCGGCAACGGGGGAGTCTAGGGCGATCTGCAGGTCGAGCGTTGCCTGCGGGCGGGCGACGACGTCGATGGCGGCAATCGCAGCCGCTGCGTCGACGCCGCTCACGCGCACAGTAACCGTGGCGTGCTGGTACGCGGGCACATCGATGACGATGCGCTTGGTAGCGTGGCCGGCCAGGTAGGTGTAGGCAGCCTCGCCCATGCCGGTCTCGAAGGCCTCGGCGGGGGAGAGCTCCTCCTCGAGTTTGATTGCGCCGGCCTGGTAGACGGAGGTGGCGGGTACGTCGAGCTCGGTCTCGGGCGTGATGCGGGCGCGATCAGCGGCATCACCGGGGGCGGCGGCACGGCGCTCGGGGAAACGCTCGGCCATGGCGTCCATGGCGGCGTCGAAGGCGTCGTCCGAGCCGGCAAACTGCTCGTCCAGGCCCTCGACCTCAACGGCCTCGGCGGGGGCGGCAGCAAGTTCGTCCGAAAGCTCGAGCTTGGTCTGGTTCATCTTGAGCCAACCCCAAGTGGCGGCAGGCATCGCATTGACGCCCCCGATCTCCTGCAGCACGCCGTCTCGGGGCTCCGACCCTCCTCGCGTACCTTTAGTACGCGTCGTCGGGCTCGTCGCTCCCGATACGTCGCACTGCAGAAGCTCGGATGACGTAAATGCGTTCGGCGTGTTGGTTTCCTGTTTCATTATCCGATCGCTCCTTCCATCTCGAGCTTGATCAGGTTGTTCATCTCGACGGCGTACTCAAGCGGCAGCTCCTTGGAGACCGGGTTGGCAAAGCCGTTGACGATCATGGTGCGGGCCTCTTCCTCCGAGATGCCGCGGCTCATCAGGTAGAACACCTTATCGTCGCCGATGCGGCCGATGGTGGCCTCGTGGCCGATGTCGACGTTCTTGGCGCGGATGTCCATGGCGGGGATGGTGTCGGAGCGGCTCTGGTCATCGAGCATGAGCGACTGGCAGCTTACGGTTGCCTTGGAACCCTCGGCCTTAGGCGTGGCCACGATGGAGCTGCGGAAGGTCTGGATGCCGCCGCTCTTGGAGATGCCCTTGGTCTCTACGGTCGCCGAGGTCTCGGGCGCGTTGAGCACGACCTTGCAGCCGGTATCGAGGTTCTGGCCGGCGCCGGCAAAGGTGATGCCGGTAAAGCTCGAGCGGGCGCGGCGGCCGTTGAGCACGCTCATAGGGTAGAGGTAACCCACGTGGCTGCCGAAGGAGCCACTGATCCACTCGATGTCGCCGTCTTCGTCCACGCGCGCACGCTTGGTGTTGAGGTTGTACATGTTCTTGGACCAGTTTTCGATGGTCGAGTAGCGCAGGTGTGCGCGCTTGCCCACAAAGAGCTCCACAGCGCCGGCGTGGAGGTTGGCCACGTTGTACTTGGGTGCGGAGCAGCCCTCGATAAAGTGCAGGTCGGCGTCGTCCTCGACGATGATGAGCGTGTGCTCAAACTGGCCGGCGCCCTTAGCGTTGAGGCGGAAGTAGCTCTGCAGCGGGAAGTCGAGCTTGGTGCCCTTGGGCACGTAGACAAACGAGCCGCCCGACCACACAGCGCCGTGCAGGGCCGCAAACTTGTGGTCGGTGGGCGGGATGAGCGTCATAAACTTCTCGTGGATGAGCGGCTCCCACTGCGGGTCGTGCAGGGCCTCCTCGATGCCGGAGTAGACGATGCCCATCTTGGACGCGGTGTCCTGCATGTTGTGGTAGACCAGCTCGGAGTCGTACTGCGCGCCGACGCCCGCCAGGTAGCTGCGCTCGGCCTCGGGGATGCCCAGGCGCTCAAAGGTGTTCTTGATGTCGTCGGGCACCGACTCCCAGTCGTGCTTTTGGTCAGTGTTGGGCTTGACGTAGGTGACGATGTTGTCCATGTCCAGGCCCTCGATGGAGGGACCCCACGTCGGATCCGGGAAGCGGTTAAAGATCTCGAGGGACTTGAGGCGCAGGTCGAGCATCCACTGCGGCTCTTCCTTTTTGGCGCTGATCTCGCGCACGATGTCGGGCGTGATGCCGGCGTCGAGGCGCTCGAAACCCTCCTCACCATAGGTGAAGTCGTAGAGGCTGCGGTCGATGTCCGCGACCTCGGTGCGGTTCTTGGTCATTGCGTCGCCCCTTTACGCCTGCTGCTCGGCAGCGGCGGCCTCGGCCTGGGCGCGCTGCTCGGCGGCCTCGCGCTCGAAGGTCTCAAAACCGTTCTTGTCGATCCAGGGGATCAGCGAGGCGTCGTCCTCGCGCACGATATGGCCCTTGACCATAACGTGGACGCGGTCGACATCCAGGTGCTCCAGGATGCGCGTGTTATGCGTGATGATGAGCATGGAGCCGTCGCAGCTCTTGCGGTAGGCGTCCATACCGTGGCTGACGGTGGAAAGCGCGTCGACGTCCAGGCCGGAGTCGGTTTCGTCCAGAATGGCGAGCTTGGGCTGCAGCAGCAGGAGCTGGAGCATCTCGACCTTCTTTTTCTCGCCGCCCGAGAAGCCCACGCCCAACTCGCGGTTGAGGTAGGCGGTATCCATGTTGAGCTCGGCTGCGAGCTCCTTGACGCGACGGCGGAATTCCTTGCCCTTCATCTCCAGGCCGGGGCGGCCGGCGATGCTGGCGCGCAAAAAGCTTGACAGCGGCACGCCGGGGATCTCGACCGGTGCCTGGAAGCTCAGGAACAGGCCGGCGCGCGAACGCTTGTCGGTGGTGAGCTCGGTGATGTCCTGGCCGTCAAAGACGATGCGGCCGTCATTGACGGTATAGACTGGGTCGCCCATGACCAGGTGGCCGAGGGTGGACTTGCCGGCGCCGTTGGGGCCCATCAGCACGTGGGTCTCGCCGGCGGCGACGTTGAGGTTGACGTTGTGGAGGATGGTCTTCTCGTCCACAGAGGCGGTGAGGCCCTCGATGGAAAGCAGCGGATTTGCGCTCATGCTCTTCCTCTCTGTATATGGTGTACTCACGGGTGTACGAAACCCTAGGAATCTTCTCGGAATAAAGTTACTATGGGTTCGGCGTTAGTCAAGGGAAAACCCGACTAATCCACTCGACTTTTCAGATTGTGGGACAAATTCATCGGCAGTGCTTGTCCCCAGCGTTATGGAAGGGTAGGTATGCTCATTTCTTCTAAGGGCCGCTATGCCCTCCGACTGATGATCTATATCGCGGCGTTGGGCGACGCCGAGGGCAAGATCGCCCTGCGCGAGGTCGCCGACCGAGAGCATATCTCACAAAAGTATTTGGAGCAGCTGGTTCGTCCGCTTATGAAGGCGGGCCTGCTTAAGAGCGTGCGCGGCAAGGGCGGCGGCTACATGATGGCCAAGGACCCGGCCGAAGTGCGTGCCGGCGACATCTTGCGTGCCGTCGAGGGCAGCACGGCCCCGGTGGCGTGCGATGGCATCGACAACAGCTGCACCCGTAGTGACCTGTGCTCAACGGTCAAGTTCTGGCGCGGCCTGGACGATGTAATCGAAAAGTACGTCGACGGCGTGACGCTGGCCGACCTAGCCGCCGTCCCCGAGATCAACTTTGACATTAAGCTGTAGGGGCTGGCTTTCGTGAAGTCGTACGAAGCCTTTGATTCGCGTCTGGCACTGCTAGAGACAGCTCGATTCCAAGATTTCGATAACGACTATGTTGTCTCCGGATGTGCATATATCTATGAGCAGGTTTTCGGTATCTCAATTACGCTCCTTAAGCGTCTGCTCGAGTATGAGGGCGCCACGCTTGCCGCGTCGGGGTCTCCTCGTGCCATCTTGAAGGAGTCCTACCGATTCTACGACTTTATTGATGAGGCGGCCTGGCTAGATATGCTCAGAGACCGTAACACGAACGTTCATATTTATGACAACAAGCTTGCTCAAGATTTGATTCAGCGCATCTTGAACGTCTATATCCCCGCTTTCTGTCAGTTGAGGGACGGCCTGATGGAGCGTTACGGCGAGCTTCTGCTGGCGCCCGACGACCAGTTTGTTTAATTCCTTAAGATTTCGCGGAGGGTTGTTGCCGTTTACCGATGGGTTGTTGTGCAACAAACGGGGAGCTGTAATACTGAATCCATCTTTGCAAACTGCACTTTAACCACACCAATGCAGGGAGGATGTATGCAACCCAAGCATTCCGCTATTGTTGCGGGCCTGACGCTGGCGCTTTCGTTTGGTGCCGTTGCCGCACCCGCAACCGCTATAGCCGAGGAGCCCACGCCGGGCGTTGCCTCGGATGCCACCGATATCGATAAGGGCCTGTACACCCAGCAGTCTTTCTCGGGCGTGCTGAGGTCGGTTCAGGGTGTTTCGTTTGTCAACGTGACCGATGAGATGAAGTACTTTACCAAGTACGAGAGCCATGGCAACTATAACCAGGGCTTTTCGTATGGCGACGGTTATAACGCGCTGGGTTATTACCAGTTCGATCGCCGTTGGTCGCTCATTCCGTTTATGAAGCAGGTCTACAACTACGATTCTGCCAAGTACGGCATGCTTAAGGCCGCGATCGATCGTGGCAGCGAGATTTCCAACGGAAGCAACCCCATGTACGCGAACGGCCAGCTCACCGAGCTGGGCCGCGTCGCGCAGGATGCCTTCCTGGGTGCTTACAACACCGATCCGGCGGAGTTCTCGGCGCTGCAGGATGCCTATGCGTATAACTCCTACTATGCGGTGACCGAGTCGTGGCTTAAGAACGCTCTGGGCATCGATATTTCCGGTCGTGCCGACTGCGTCAAGGGCATGGTGTGGAGTATCACCAATATGTGCGGCACGGGTGGCTGCCAGGACTTTTTCCGTTGGGCGAATCTTTCCAACGATATGACCGACCGCGAGTTTGCGACGGCGCTTTCGAACAGCGTGGTTGATAACGTGGCGCGCAAGTATTCGAGTCAGCCTCAGTACCATGAG
This sequence comes from uncultured Collinsella sp., assembly GCA_959019775.1. Taxonomy (GTDB): domain Bacteria; phylum Actinomycetota; class Coriobacteriia; order Coriobacteriales; family Coriobacteriaceae; genus Collinsella. The sequence continues at coordinate 3,573 of CAUEPS010000011.1, read as the reverse complement.
GGTTGGAAGAATCGCTATAAGAACGAGCTCAAGGACTGCCTGGTCTACATTGCCGAGGACGAGGCCGCTGCGGCAACGCCTGTGGAGCCCGATCCTGAGCCGGAGCCGGAGCCCGCGCCCGCGCCTCGCCCGAACAAGGTCCCTGCTGCGCCTGCTGGACCAACGGTGGAAACCGATAGCGATACGGACAATGGCGGCGAGACGGGTGCGCCTTCGCCTGGTGTTGGCAACAATGATGGTGCCGGTAATGGCGGGACTGCTTCGGGTGGAACGGAGTCTGCTGGCGGTGCTGGTGATTCGGGCTCTGATTCAACCGGTGGCTCTGTCTCTGGATCGACTGGCGGTTCCGTTTCTGGCTCGACCGATAGCGTCTCCTCTAATGGCTCCACCAATGTTGGTGAGCAGCTTGGCGCCTTGATCGGGTCTTCGATGGCTGGCATTAACGTCGGCTCTTCTTCTGATGAGGGAACGTCTAAGCAGGGCTCCGGCTCCAATGTCGACGGCGCCGCTGATGCTTCCGCCGGTGCGGGTGCGAAACAGTCCGACGCTGATGCTCAGAAGGCCGGTGACAAGGGTGGCGCTACGACCACCACGACGACTACTACCGCTACCACGACCAAGGCTTCGGGTAGCAATATGCCTAAGACGGGCGACCTCATTGTTATGGCGAGCCTTGCCAGCGCGAGCTTGGCGACACTTGGCGCCACGTCTATTGTGAGCGGCAAGCACAAGCTTGATCAGCAGAAGAATTCTGCTGGCGAGGACGGATCCGAGGAGTAAGTTCCTGGTCGCCTGATAATCTAAGAACTAGGATGGGGTCCGGTGCGAATGTATCGGGCCCCATTTTGTTGTGCAACGATTTGTTATGCCCCCTCAAGGCCTTTGTTCCTACCGTTGCCCGATGCCTTTGCGCGGATCCAGCGTTGCGCTTGAACTGCTCGCTACAATGGGTCTCGTGTTACGTTTTAGGGAGAAGTTACAGTGCCTGAACAGGAGTATTGCCACAGTTCAGATACTTTTGGCGTACGGCTTGTCAGCCATGTCGACGATGCGGTTTTGCCGGTCGGTGTGCATGATTTTGCCGATGCCATCGGTCGTTGCATGCTGGTTGACAAGACCATGTTTATTGCCGATGTTCTGGATTGCGATGCGCCTGTTGTGGTGTGCTGTCGACCCGAGGGCTTTGGCAAGAGCATGAACTTGTCGATGCTCAAGGCTTTTCTGGAGCGTCCCACGGACGGTCGCGCTGGCCAGAGTTTGTTTGCCGATATTCAGATTTGGGATGCGGGCGGCGGGCGCTATCGGGATGAGTATGCGTGCTATCCGGTGATATCGCTGGACTTTTCTGGCGCAGCGAGGTGCGGCGCCAACGTCGTCGGCGTCGTGCGTGACGCTCTTTCGGGTGAGTGCGCTCGCTTGTTGGCGCTTTTGGAGGCTCCGGATTTACCGCGAGATAAGACGCGTCACATCGAACGCGTTGCGCGTGGTGTGGCAAGCGATGCCGAGGTTGACTCGGTGCTCGGTGTGCTTATTGAGCTGCTGGAGATGGTTTGCGACGAACAGGTTGTGCTGCTCGTTGATGGATACGACGCGGCGTGGCCGCGCCGTGCGAGCGCGAGGGGCTCTTCCGGAGCCGATCTGGCGGAGCTGCTTGACCGTGTGCTTTTCGATGCCATTGCCTCCGCGGGTCATTCGCTACGGTTGACGTGCCTGATGGGGGAGCGTCCCGCCCCTGCCGAGACGGCACTTTCTTCGCGCGGCTGCTCGTATTGTCTGTCGACGCCGCTTTCGGGGTGCTGCGACCAGTGGTTTGGCTTTTCGGACGAAGAGGTTCAGGCTCTGCTGGTCCATGCTGGACGTGGGGAATACCTGGATGACGTGCGTGAATGGTTCGAGGGATACCGATTTGGCGGGTTTTATTGCTCGAGTCCGGCGCGCGTGATCGATTTCTTGAACCGCAGTTGCACGCCGCCGGTGCGGGCCGATTTGTATGGATACGCTGATAGCCTGAGCAGGGCGGTTGGTGATTGGAATCTCGAGAGGCTTTCGACTCTGTTCGATTTACTTGAACCGCATGGATGCGTTGAGGCTTCGCATTGTCTGTGCGCCGTCGGGTCGGATGCCTCGACTGACGATGACCTGTGGACCGCGTTATACCTGTCCGGCTTCCTAACGACGGATATGGTTGAGGAACCGGGAAACGGCGCTCGCTCCCGTGCTCTGCGGCTACCCAATAACGAGCTTCGCCAGGCTTTGCGTCTCGTGATTATTGAATGGTTTGAGTGCGCCGCCGAGGATGTGCGGGACGTCGATGCGTTTCGTGATGGGTTGTGTCGTGGTGACGAGGATGCGGTGAGGCAGGCGCTTCGTCGAATTCTAGGTGACGCGGAAGCCGGCGCGGTCGAGAAGGATTCGACGTTGCCATACCACCTGCTGTTGCAAGGGCTCTGCTTTGGTATGCCGGGGTATGCCAATCCGTCATCCAATCGAAAGCGCGGGGCGGATCGCTGGGATATCCAGGTGTTCCCTACGGGAAGGATGCTCGATGTGGCCGATACCCTCGGCATGCTCGACGAACGTCCGCTTGTCACTATGAACATGATGTATGACCCCGACGTGGATGTTCTGGGTCTGGAACTGTTGGCGGTTCAGGCGCTGCTCGACATCGAACGTGACGGTATCGACGAGATTCGCGTGCCACGACCAGGTGTCGGCCGCGTGCGCTGGGGCTTTGGCTTTGACGGGCAGCACGTGTCCGTAGTGTGCCAGCGGCTTTAAGTAGCGGGGCGTGTTCGGCTTCTGTTACTCCGCGTCCTCCAGGGGCGGCATGGGCTTCCAGTCGGGATCCTTGATGATTTTGCGGGCGTCTTTCATGCCGCGGCGCAGCGCTGGGATACCGGTCTTAAAGCATTTGTCTACCGCAGCCAAGCGGATGAACTCCTTGCAGAAGGTCGCGGCGTTGCCCAAGCGGAACAGCATGGGGTGGTAGTCACCGTAGATTTGCATGTAACGGGCTAAATAGCCGCGGTTGCGCATGATGTAGTAGCGGTTGGTGTCGCTCGTGGAGTTGAGTTGGCGCTTGCCGGCGATGTCCCAGTTGGAGACAGCGCGGGCGCGCTTGAGCACCACGTCGGCGACCACGGCGGCGGGGAAGTGCTGGCTGGCGACATAGCCGTAGCAGGCGTCGTCGCCATAGATGAAGAAGCGCGCGTCGGGCAGGCCGATCTTGTCGACTACGCGACGCGAGAACAGGCCGCCCTCAAAGCACAGCTGGTTCATGGCGCGGTAACCCTCGGGACCCAGATTCCACTTGGCGATGGGGTTGGGAATGCCGAGCGAAAGGATGAGCTGGTACTGCCAAAAGAAGGCGCCGCCGTCAAAGTCCAGACGCGAGCCCTGGATGACGTCGTAGCGGTCCGTCCACTTGGCCAGGCGTTTTGCTTCGCTGGGCATTTGCGGAACGGTCGAGGAGACCGGGACGCCGTTTGTCTACCGCATGCGCTATGCGCTGCCGGAGCCTGCGCCGCTGGTGAGCATTGTGATTCCCACCAAGGATCACGTTGAGACGCTCGA
>CAUEPS010000010.1 GCA_959019775.1 uncultured Collinsella sp. | reverse complement strand
CTACCAAATCGGTAACAGTACTCATATTTGATGTTTTTTGACCAGCAGGTCTCCCTGCCTTAGCAAATCTAAGGCAAAACGGGCTCCAGACCGCTGAATCATGCCGCATAGGGCACGTCCGCAGTCCGGAACCCGGTCCAAATTGAGTTATTACGCTGCGTTAGCCCAAGACACCCGACAGGATCTCGATCAGGCTGTCCACGTCGGCTTCCTCGCAGACGAGCGGCGGCAAGAAACGCAGCGTATGGGCACCCGTAGCGTTAATCACGACACCGGCGGCCAGCGCGCGAGCAACAATATCATGCGCATCGCCCGCAGCGTCATCCAAGTCGCATCCGAGCATCAGGCCGCGGCCACGAACCTCAACCACGTGCGGGAGCTTGGCGAGCTTTGCCTCCATATAGGCACCCACCTTGGCAGCATGCTCGGCATAATCGCCACGCACAAGCGCGGAGAGCGTCGCGGCACACGCCGCGATGGGCAAGCAGCTACCGCCAAAGGTCGAGCCATGGTCGCCCGGCTTAAACACGTCGGCAATCTCCTTCTTTGCCACGACGGCACCCATGGGCACGCCGTCGGCAATGCCCTTGGCAAGGCTCATGATGTCGGGCTCCACGCCATAGGTTTGGAATGCAAATGGCTTGCCGGAGCGGAAGATACCGCACTGGACCTCGTCGGCGATAAGCACGGCGCCCACTTCGTGTGCCAGGTCGCGCGCTGCCGCCATAAACTCCTCGGTCATGGGGTGCACGCCACTCTCGCCCTGGATCGGCTCGAGCATCACGGCACAAATTTCGCTCCCCAGCTGCTTAAAGATCGCACGCAGCTCATCGACATCGTTGGGCGTGCAGGCCACAAAGCCACCCGGCAGCGGGCGGAAACTGTCCTGCAGCCAATCCTGCATGGTAGCGGCAATGGTCTCGAGCGTACGGCCGTGGAAGCCGCCGCGCATGCACACGATGGTGTTGCCGCCATTACCGGCACGCTTGGCATACAGGCGCGCGAGCTTCATCGAGCCCTCGTTGGCCTCGGCGCCAGAGTTGGCAAAGAAGGTCTCCCAAACCTGCTCATCCGCAGCCGGGGCACCAAGCGCAGCTGCCGTGGTCTCATCGCCGGCGGCAATGGCATCGGCAAGCACGCGCGCACCATCTACGTCGTCGTTAGCAAGCTTGGACAGCAGCGCCGCGACCTGTCCGCGCTGCTCGATGTAGAAATAGTTGGAGACATGCATGAGCTTTTTGGTCTGTGCTTCGAGCGCCGAGAGCACAGCCGGGTCGCCATGACCTAGGCTGCACACGCCGATGCCGGCAAGAAAGTCGAGGTACTCACGGCCATCGTCGCCGGTGAGCTTCATGCCGTGACCCTCGACAAACTCGACCGGAGAGCGGCCAAAGGTATGCATAACGTAATGGGATTCAAGCGATTGCTGAGCTACAAGTGACATGAGATGCCTTTCGTTGGGCGCCAGACGGCGCGGGGCTATGGGTGCAGGAATGGGGCGGCTGAGGGTCAGCTAGACCGTCTGAAGCTTCTCGACCTCGTCAAGGTTCTCGGTCAGACGCGCAGCAAACGTCGAAAGCGGATGCGGATGCGTATCGAACTCGTAAGCCGTCTCGGTGGAATGGATCACGGTGCCGACGCCGGCATCGGTCAGCAGCTCCAGGAGCAGCGAATGCGGCGTAGTACCGTTAATGATGTGGGCACGAAATACGCCGCCGGTAAGCGCATCGACGGCCGCACGCAGCTTGGGAATCATGCCCTTATCGACCTCGCCGCCGTAGAGCATTTCGTTAACCTCGTCGAGCGTTAGGTTGGAGATAAGCGAGTCCTTGTCGCTAAAGTCCTTGTACAGGCCATCGACATCGGTCAAAAAGATCGCCTTATGCGCGTGGAGCGCCGCGGCAACGGCACCGGCGGCGGTGTCGGCGTTGATGTTGAAGAAACCGCCGTCCTCCCCCGCCGCGACGGTAGCGATGACGGGGATGTACTCGCTATCGAGCAGGCGCTCGATATAGTCGGTGTTGACGTGCGTGACCTTGCCCACGCGGCCGAGCTCTGGGTCGAGTGGCTCGGCGATAAGGGTGCCGGCGTCGCTGCCGGACACGCCCACGGCCAGGTTGCCGTGGTGGTTGATGGCAGCAACCAGCTCCTGGTTAACCTTGCCGCCCAGCACCTCGCGCACGATATCCATAGTCGCCGGCGTGGTCACGCGCTGGCCGTTCTTAAACTCGACGGGAATATCGTAATGGCTCAGCGCCTCGTTGATAGCCTTGCCGCCGCCGTGCACGATGACGGGGCGCATACCGATGATCTTGAGCAAAACGATGTCGCTCATCACGTCGCGGCGCAGCTGCTCATCAACCATGGCGGCTCCGCCATATTTGATAACAACCGTCTTGCCGGTCAGGTTCTTAATCCACGGCAGCGCTTCGAACAGCAGCTGCGCGGTTGCTTCGTTGGATTCGCTCGAACGACAATCGCGTGCGAATTTCATAATCTGCCTCGTCTTTCGTATCGTTATCGCGCCGTGCTCCGCTGCCCGCAATCGCGGCAAGATGCGCAGCGTGCCCGGAATCTAGGAACGGTAGTCGCCGTTGATGGAGATGTACTCATGCGTGAGGTCGCAGGTCCACACGGTCGTTGCCGCGTAGCCTGCGCCCAGGTCGGCCGAGATCACGATCTCGGGCGCCTCGAAACGTCGTAGAGCCTCGTCCTCGTCAAAGGGAACAGTCAGACCGTCGCGACAGACAGGCATGCCCATCATGTCGATGGAAACGTCTTCCTGATTAAACTTCACGCCGCACTTGCCGAGTGCCATGGCAACGCGGCCCCAGTTGCAGTCGTGGCCGGCAATGCAGGTCTTAACGAGCGGCGAGTTGGCAACGGCACGGGCGGCGATATCGGCCTCCTCGTCGTTCACGGCGCCGGTAACGTTGACCGTAACAAGCTTGGATGCGCCCTCACCATCGGCGGCGATATTGCGCGCCAGGCTCTCGCACACCTCGTGCACAGCAAATGCCAACTCGTCAAAGGCATCGGAGCCCTCAACGATAGGCTCGACATCTGCGGCAGCGGCGCCGGAGGCAAGCATGATGCAGGTGTCGTTGGTCGAGGTGTCGGAATCGACCGTTACCTTGTTGAAGGTCTGTTTGACGGTCGAGAGCAGCAGGGCATGAAGTGCCGCAGGCTCGACGGGGGCATCGGTGGTGATAACTGCGATCATGGTGGCCATGTTGGGCATGATCATGCCCGAGCCCTTGCACATTCCGCCTACCGTATAGACATTGCCCGCATGACCCGCAGCCTCACTGACGTAGGACACGGCGTACTCCTTGGAGTGCGTGTCGGTCGTCATGATGGCGCGAGCGGCATCGGCGCCACCGTGAGCGGAGAGCGCCTCGTAGGCAGCAGGAATGGCAGTCTCAAATGTGTCGATGGGCAGAATCTGTCCAATCACGCCTGTGGATGCAACTAGGATCTGCTGGGATTCACAGCCGATGACCTGCGACGCGATGTTGCAGGTCTCGCGCGCGCATGCAAGGCCGGTCTCACCCGTGGCGGCGTTGGCATTGCCAGAGTTGATCGAAACGCCGGCGATGATACCGTAGCCTTTGTCGGCACCGCCCAGGTTGGCACGGCTCACCTGCACGGGCGCCGCGCAAAAGCGATTGGTGGTAAACACGCCGGCACCGGGACAGGGTTTATCGGGCACGACGAGCGCGTAATCCAGACGCTCGGGGTTCTTGCGGAACCCAGCGTGGATGCCTGCAGCCTTAAAACCAGCCGCAGCCGTAACGCCACCCTCGACGGCGCGAATCTTGATATCAAACAGCTCGGTATTCATCGTCTTTATGACTCCTTATGTCAAACAAAAAACGGACATCGGTTGGTGCGCCATGCCAGTCGTAATCATGAGACCGGCTTAAGAGTGGCGCCCCACTCGATGCCCGACTACCAAATCGTTAACAATCGAATGTGCTACACCGGGCACGCCACTGTGGGCAAGCCTCGTCGCTCGTCAAAGCCAAAGACGATATTGGCGCACTGGACCGCTTGGCCCGCAGCGCCCTTGCACAGATTGTCGATGGCGCCCGTCGCCACCAGCACGCCCGCGCGCTTGTTGAGCGCGAGGCCAATCTGGGCGGCGTTGGTGCCGACAACCGAAGCCGTCTTGGGCTGCTGGCCGGTATCGAGCACGCGCACAAAGGTGCGACCGGCATAGAACTGCTTGTAATAGTCGACGACGTCCTCAAGAGCCAGGGAGTCGATGGTCTGCGGCGCGAGCGACATCGTCACCGTGGAAAGCAGGCCGCGCTTGAGCGGTGCCAGGTGCGGGGTAAAGACGACGCGATCGGTCAGGCCAAGGATTTGCTCAATCTCGGGCGTGTGGCGATGCTTGCCCACGCCGTATGCCTCCAAATTCTCGTCGGCGCTGCAAAAATGCGTACGAGCGTTGCAGGACTTGCCGGCACCCGTCACACCGCTGATGGCATCGACAATCACGGGGCCGCTCTCGGCCACCCAGCCCGCGCGCACGGCGGGCGCGGCGGCAAGGCTCGTTGCGGTGGGATAGCAGCCGGCGCAGGCGACCAACACGGGCCTGCCAGCGGCATGGCTGGAAGCAGCGGCCTCCAAGTCCTGGCAGAACAGCTCGGGCAGGCCAAAAGCGCGGGTCTTGAGCAGCTCAGGGCTCGTGTGCTCGGCGGCATACCATGCCTCAAACACGGCCGGATCGCTCAGGCGGTAATCGGCCGAAAGATCAAAGCAGGAGACGCCCGATGCAAGCAGCGCGGGCACCTGTGCCATGGCAGCCGTATGCGGCACGGCAAGAAAAACCGCATCGCAGCTCTTAAGCTCGGGGGCGTCATGCGTGGTGAAAACCAGATCGCTCACGCCAGCAAAGCTCGGATACACCGCGGGCAGCGGCTGGCCGGCATCGGCGTTGGACGTAACGGCAACAAGTTCAAACTCGGGATGGCCGAGCACGAGGCGAATGAGCTCGGCTCCGGCATATCCAGCCGCGCCGACGATTCCAACCTTCAATGACATATCAGACTCCTTGTCTGCGATTTATGCACCGATGCGCATTTCGCAGCGGTCGTTATGAAGTGGCTTGAAACTTTAGCACCAAAAGATGCATTAACGCGTAAATGGCTTGCATATTCATGCATTGAAACATTCCCGACACATTCGCTTGAAGGAATTGACAAATGGAGCGGGCCCCGTATTGACCGGCGCTCCTAACGGCGCCGGGCAATACGGGGCCCGCGCATGCGAAAACCAAGTTGTTAGGATGAGCCAGCTGGCTAGAGCTCGACCGGCACCCATTCGTCGTGATTGCAGATAAAAGCCTCGGGATCCTCGACGCTAAAGAAGACGAGCGTGGGGTCGTTAGGCCCCTCATAGTGCTCGCCCAGGCGCTCTAGATGCTTCCACCCGGCTTCGCGCATTTCGTCTAAAGCCCGGTCATCCAAGCCGGCACGTCCGCGCAAGATGAGCCAGCCATGGCCCGGCCACCAACTCGTGGCCTCAAAGCGCTGATTTTGCAGCAGCTCCTGCCACACATCTTTGGTGCGCGCCGTTACAAACCACAGTTTGCCGTCCTGAATCTGTGCAAACGAGAACGGGCGCACATGTGGCTGTCCGTCCACGCTCGTCGCCAGATACCACGCCGGCACCGACGTCAGATACTCCAAAACCGTATTCAATCCGTCCACGTTTCCTCCTGTACTAGTTAGTTTGGGAACCTGGTTTGTGCGAGCTAGAGCTCCAGGCGCTCCTCGCTGCCGTCGATATCACAGAAGCGCGCGGCAATATTGCGGACCGAAAAGAAAGCAAGGCGGCCGTCGTTGGCACTCTCGTGTTCCTCGCCGATGCCCACCATGTGCTTAAAACCCGCTTGACGCACCTTGTCGCTCGCAACTGCGTCGTCCTCAAGTGCGGCCTCGCCGGTCAACACGATCCAACATTCCCCCGGCTTCCAGCCCGAGAGCTCAAACTTGGGATTCGCGCTGAGCTCGGCCCACACATCCTTGTCGCGCGACGTGCAAAACCACAGTTTACCGTCATCGACCATGGCAAACGAAAACGGTCTCACGCGGGGCTGATGTCCGTCGGCCACATCGGTCGTGGCCAGATACCACGCCGGAATGCGCCTGAGATACGAACAGGTGCGCTCAAGCTGAGCCGTGCGGTCGTTGTCGGTCATAGGGACCCCTTTCTTGCGCTCGAATCGCGCCTAAACAAGTTGAAGATTGATGACGATGACGCAGATGAGCAGCAACGCCGTCACCACCGCCGCCAACGCATCGCCGCGGCCAAATGCAAGCGCATGCAGGCGCGTGCGGCCCTGCTCGCCGTGATAGCAGCGTGCATCCATGGCGGCAGACAGCGTCTCGGCATGGCGGAACACGCCCGTGAACAGCGGAATCGCCACGCTGCCGAGCATACGCACGCCGCCGAGCGGACCGCCCGTCACGCGCGCGCCGCGGCTTGCCTGCGCGTCCGCCGTCTGCTTCATCTCGGTGGCAAACTGCGGCATAAAGCGCAGCGCGATACCCATAATCATGCCGAGCTCGTGCGCAGGAAGTCCCACACGCGCAAACGGCGCGAGCAGGCGCTCAAAGCCCGCGGTGAGGTCGAGCGTCGGCGTGGTGAGTGTAATGGCGCTCATGCCGGCCATCATCAACGTCAGGCGGCACGCCATAAAGGCGGCAGAACGCAGTGAGCCCTCGCTTATCTGCAGAAAGCCGAGCTGCCACAGGATGCGCCCACTCTGATCGGTAAACAAGTTGAGCACCGCGACCACGACGACGATTGCCAGCAGCGGCGCCATCGATGATAGGACCCGGCGCAACGGCACCCGGGACACGGCATAGATCAGCACGACGAAAATTGCGACAGGGGCCAGTCCGCGGAAGCCACTGACTGTGAGCGTCGTGATCAGAAACACAAAGCCCAAGAGCAACTTGGTTCGCGGGTCCAGGCGGTGGATTGCACTATCGCCGGGATAGTAACTACCAAACGAAAACGCCTCCATCAGCAGCCCTCCTCTCGCGCGACCGTCTTGGATTTAGCAATGTCCGAGACGTTAGAAGAACCGTCTGAGCGACCGATCAGCAAATTTGCCAACTCGTCGGCCAACGACTCAACCGTATAGAGCCCGCTGCGGCGCAGCGGCACGCCTGCCTTCGCAAGCGCCAGCGCCATACGTTGGGCAGCGGGAACACCCAAGCCGATTGATTTAAGCTCATCGGCATGCGCAAACACCTGAGCGGGCGTGCCCTCGGCAAACACCGCGCCCTCGTTCATCACGACAATACGGTCGCAGCAATTGGCCAGGTCATCCATGCTGTGCGAAACCATGACAACGGTCAGGCCATCGCGGTGAAGTCGATCGATAAGCTCAAGGAAATCCCTGCGCGCAGCCGGATCGAGCCCCGCCATGGGCTCATCGAGCACCAGGACTTCGGGCTCCATGGCGAGCACGCCGGCGAATGCCACGCGCCGTTGCTGACCGCCCGAAAGCTCAAAGGGGCTCTTGTCGCCGACCGTGGAAAGGTCGAGGCCCACGCGTGAGAGCGATGACTCGACACGACGGTCGACTTCATCTTGCGGCAAGCCAAGGTTATGCGGACCAAACGCCACGTCCTGCGCCACGGTTTCGGCAAACAGCTGACGCTCAGGATATTGAAACACCACGCCGACCTTGGCCTTAACCGCGGCGGCGTCTTTCTTGTTTGACAGATCGAGCCCCAGCGCGCGAACGGATCCCTCCTGGGGGCGAATCAAACCGTTGAGATGCTGGACCAGCGTCGACTTACCCGAACCGGTATGACCTGCCAAGCCCAGGAACTCGCCGCGACGCACCGTCAGCGATACATCGCGCAGCGCCCACGGGCTGCTGGGGTCGTTTCCCCAGAGAGCCTGTTTGCTCGATGTGTCCGCAGTGGTCGAGCGCTTGCGCCAGCGGTGGCGCTCGCGCGGACTGAGCGAATAACTGTACGAAACATGGGATAGCTCGATGACGGGCTCCGACGCGTTGTCCTCGTTGTCTACCGGAACAGTGCCGTCAGCGATTTCCAACTGGGATGCGGAAGACTGTCCCGCGGTGTCAGCCCCACTTCGCTCGGCATAAGCCTGCGCAATCTCAGCGACCATATCCACCTCGCGCACCTGCGCATGAACAGGCACGCCCTTCGTACGAAGCGCCATGCCCAGACGACACGACTCCGGCATATCCAGGTTGAGCTGCGCAAGCTCATCCGCCCGCGTCAAAATTTCCTCGGGCGTACCGAGCATGGCAACGTGCCCCGCCCGAAACACCGCGACACGATCGGCCTCGGCGGCTTCTTCCATAAAGTGCGTAATCATCACGATGGTCATACCGCGAGCGTGCAACACGCGGCAAGCCTTCATGAGGCCCTTACGTCCACGCGGATCGAGCATCGAGGAAGCCTCGTCCAAAATGAGAACGCGCGGTTCCATGGCAAGCACGCCGGCAAGCGCCACGCGTTGCTTTTGGCCACCCGAAAGCGCATGGGTCTCGTGGCGCTCAAAGCCCACCAGGCCCACGCCCTTCAGTGCCTCGCGTACGCGCTGCGCAATTTGCGCCGATGGCACGCCAAGGTTTTCGGGACCAAACGCAACGTCATCTTCGACAAGCGTTGCCACCAGCTGATCATCGGGATTCTGGAACACCATGCCCGCGGTCGAACGAATGTCGTAGACCAGCTCGGGGTCGGACGCATCCATGCCGTTGATGCGTACCGTGCCCGCATCGGGCTGCAACAGTGCATTCAGATGCTTGGCAAACGTCGACTTGCCCGACCCATTGCCACCGAGGATGCAGAAAAACTCGCCGTCCTCGATATTCAGATCGACGCCGTCGAGCGCCGGTACGGCACCGTCATAGCTAAAGGAAACGCCCCGACACTCAATCATGCGCGGCCTTTGACCTGGTCCTTTTTAGGCGTGATGAGGTTGGAGACCGCTTTATACACCGCCAGTGTCAACACCGAGTTAAGCACGGTCTTGATAAGGTTGAACGGCAGCACGGCAGGAATCATGAGCGGGGCGATCACATCGACCGAGCCATACCAGAACCATACGCCAATGGTAAGGTTTGCGACCATAGACAACGCCGTAGCGGCAATAACGCCGAGCACCAGGCCAATCACGGCACCCTTATAGGTATGCATCTTCTGATAGACGATAGCCGCAGGCAGAATGTAGCCCAGCGTGGCAACCAGGTTCATAAGCGCGCCGACCCAGTCACCCGTGGTGAGCGCATGGATAACGATAGCCATAGCGGCAACAGCAGTGCCGGCGCCAGGACCATACGCAAACCCGCACACCATCGCCGGTACCAGCGACGGGTCATACGTCAAAAACGGCGCCGAAGGAAGGATAGGCAGCTGCACGTACATAAACAGGGCGCCCAAGGCGCACATCAACGCCATGGTAACGAGCTGTTTGGTGCTCCACCTATTCGTGTTCTCAAAATGGATATGCTGCGACTGTTCAGACATAAGATCACCTGCCTCTTTCATCCGGACTCTAACCGTTGGTACTGGGATCTCACCAGTTCAGCCGGCATGCGAACCAACACACGCACGGGTCGCGGACTCATCGGCTCGGTCGCAGACACCTCGCCTGCGCCACGGCGTCCCTTTGACACCGCCCGATTTACCGCCAGTGGGGAATTCCACCCCGCCCTGAAACAGCAATTGCAAGTGTAGCACGAGCAGGTTCTCGCGCAAGTATGCCAAGGGTAATTTGTGGCGGAGATCAGTTGCCAAAGCAACCACGTCCCCCACCCATCCCAAAGCAACGCGCCTTTCGCGCAAAGCGCGAAACAGCGAAGGGGACACGTATCCCTATCGACCACATCCTTCTCCGCCCGCCGGCCTCAAGGCCGTAAACGCAGGGAATCCGGGGGCGGGACGGGGACTTCTCTCCGGAATATTCCGCAGGACGCAAAGAGGCTCCGCAGCGCGAAGCGCGATGCGGAGCCTCTTTGCATGTCCGAGGACGTTCCGGAGAGAAGTCCCCGTCCCGCCCCCGGATTCCCGGTGGGAGTTCTAGACCTTGTCGGCCTTAGTACATACCGCCGCCCTGCTGACCAGCGGTAGCAGCAGCGATTGCGTCCTCAAGCTGAGTGTTCTTGGGCACATCGGAGACGGTGGCCTCGGTGATGAGAATCAGGCTGGCGACAGAAGCAGCGTTCTGCAGGGTGACGCGGCTGACCTTGACGGGGTCGAGGACGCCCATCTCGATCATGTCGCCCCACTCGCCGTTGGCAGAGTTGAGACCCTGGCCGGCGGGCAGCTCGGCGACCTTGTCGACCACGACAGCGCCCTCAAAGCCAGCGTTCTTGGCGATGGTGGCGACCGGAGCGGTCAGAGCCTTCTTGACGATGTCGACGCCGATCTTCTCCTCGGGGTCATCGATCTCGACGGCATCGAGCGCAGGAGCAGCGTCCATGAAGGCGACGCCGCCGCCAGCGACAATGCCCTCCTCGACAGCAGCGCGGGTGGCCTGCAGGGCGTCCTCGACGCGATGTTTGATCTCCTTGAGCTCGGACTCGGTAGCAGCGCCGACCTTGATGACGGCAACGCCACCGGAGAGCTTGGCCAGGCGCTCCTGGAGCTTCTCACGGTCGAAGTCAGAGGTGGTGTTCTCCATCTCGCCCTTAATCTGAGCGATACGGGCGTCGATGGCCTCCTTGGAGCCAGCGCCGCCGACGACGACGGTGTTGTCCTTAGAGATGGTGACGGACTTAGCGGTACCGAGCATATCGGCGGTGATGTCAGCGACCTTCACGCCCAACTCGTCCAGGGCAGCCTGGCCACCGGTGAGGACGGCGATGTCCTCGAGAATGCGCTTGCGGCGATCGCCGTAGCCCGGGGCCTTGACGGCGCAGACGTTGAGGGCGCCACGGATCTTGTTGAGGACCAGGGTAGGCAGAGCTTCGCCGTCGATGTCCTCAGCGATGATGAGCAGGCCACGGCCAGCGCGCTGGACAGCCTCGAGAACGGGCATGATGTCCTGGACGCTGGAAATCTTCTGGTCGGTGATGAGGATGTACGGATCCTTCATCACGGCCTCCATGCGGTCGTTGTCCGTGACGAAGTAAGCGGAGACATAGCCCTTGTCGAACTGCATGCCCTCGACGGTGTCGATGGTGATGTCGAACGTCTGGGAATCCTCGACGGTGATGACGCCGTCCTTGCCCACGACCTCCATGGCCTCGGCGATCTTCTCGCCGACCTCGGGGTCACCGGCGGAGATGGTACCGACGGAAGCGATCTGCTCCTTAGTCTCGACCGGCTTGGCCTGCTTCTTCATCTCGGCGACAGCGGCGTTGACGGCCTTGTCGATGCCGCGACGGATGGCCAGCGGGTTGGCGCCAGCGGCGACGTTGCGCAGACCGTCGTTGACGATAGCCTGAGCGAGCAGGGTTGCGGTGGTGGTGCCGTCACCCACGGTATCGTTGGTCTTGGTGGCGACCTCCTTCACCAGCTGAGCGCCCATGTTCTCGATGTTGTCCTCGAGCTCGATCTCCTTGGCGACGGAAACGCCGTCATTGGTGATGGTCGGGGCACCGAACGTGCGCTGCAGCGCAACGTAGCGGCCCTTGGGGCCCATGGTGACGGTAACGGCGTCGGCCAGAGTGTTGACGCCCTTGGCAAGCTTAGCGCGGGCATCGGTGTTGAACGTAATGTTCTTTGCCATGGTAGGTAATCCTCCAAAAGAAATGTGACTCGCGTCGCCGCTTCCGAGTCCTATGCGACGGGCGCGTTCAAAGACGAATCAGAGATTCTGACGAGACTAGGCCTCGACGACGGCGTAGATGTCGTCGGCGCGCATCAGCAGATACTTCTCGCCGTCGACTTTGACCTCGTTGCCACCGAACTTACCGTAGATGACGACGTCGCCAACCTTGACGTCCATGGGGATGCGCTCACCCTTGTCGTTGACCTTGCCGGCGCCAACGGCAACGATGGTGCCGCGCTGCGGCTTCTCCTGGGCGTTGCTGGCGATATACAGACCAGAAGCGGTCTTCTGCTCGGCCTCGTCGGGCTTGACCAGAACACGATCTGCAAGCGGCTTCAAAGACGACATGCTTGTCTCCTCCTTTTTGGGCCGCGTGGTTATGCCACGCGAATTAACCCTTTTTGTTTGCGTACGCGTTGAATGGTACCCACGAATGGCGGGTTATACAACACGGAGTCAAAAAATCTTATTTTTTGGCACTTAGATTTTCTGAATGCCGGGGGATAACTTAGCAGTGGCTCCCGTGTGGCTCCGGAGGGGCGGGGCATAAGGTTTCCTGCTCGGGCAGTCCTGCTCGCACGAAGGCCACATTAAGTGGCCTTCGGCTCGTGCGGAACTCGCGATAAACCTTATGCCCCGCCCCTCCGGAGCCACACGGGAGGCAGGTTAACTAATTCGAGCCCGGCATTCAGAAAAGTCAGTGCAGCAAAATGGCGATGCGGATAGCGACATGGGCATGGTTTTCGTTGCGTGCACGGGTCCCCTGGGGAGCACCGTGCATTTTTGGGAGTATTCAGCAAGCCAGGACGGCTGCATACACGCCGGACACACCATATTGGTCCCAAGGACGCCTTCGACCGGCGATTTGAGTCGGCAGGCAAACCCCGCCAGGACAAAAAGGCATGCTTCGCGCCGTACCGGAGCCCAAAATGACGTCAATCTCCGCAACGTTACTCAGCCGCAGCGGCACCGGCAGAGCTCGCGGTGCTGAATACTCCGTTTTTTGCACGGCACGGGCGGGGGTACATCAGGATCAGGAAGGACATCCCAGCCTTTTTATGCAATCTGTAATGGGAAGTATGCAAAACACCAAGAGATAGCATTGCTGGTGTCCAAATTGAGCGCGGGGCAGCAGCACCTCCGCCCCGCACCCAAATCCAACAGAGCAGGGACGCTCATGGCGGATCCCCACCAAAACGCAAACGCGGCTCGAGCGCTATCCCAAAAAGGCTGCCCGAGCCGCGCTTAACGGTACGGCATGAATACTTAGCGCTCGTAAATCAAGTTACCTGCCAGGTAGGTGGTCTGAACCTTGGTAGCCTGGAGCTCTTGGGGGTCGATGGTGAGCGGGTTTTGGTCCAGGACTACCAGGTCGGCATACTTGCCGGGCTCCAAGCTGCCGAGGTTTTGCTCGTCGCCCGCTGCATAGGCGCTGCCCAGGGTGTAGTTGCGCAGGGCTGTTGCTGCATCGATGCGCTCGCTCGGTAACCAGCCGCCCTCGGGCCAGTGGCTTTTGGGATCCTGGCGCGTGATAGCCGTGTAGAGCACGTTCATGCTTGTAACAGCTGTGATGGGGCTATCGGTGCCGAAGGCTTGGCGGATGCCGCGCTGCTTATAGGTCGCAAACGGCCACATGATGCGGCTGCGTTCCAGGCCCAGATCGCGCTCGGGGCCGCCCGGGTCGAGTGTAATGTGACAGGGCTGGCTCGAGGCAACGACGTTAAGCTTGCGTAGACGATCGATGTCCTCGGGCAAGAGGTTCTCCAGGTGCTCGAGCGTGTTATGGCCGTGCTGGGGCAGGCCGTACAGGTCGGCGGCCTCCTCGAAGATATCCAGCGCGGCATGAATCGCACCGTCGCCGATGACGTGGATGCGCACGGTATGGCCGCGCTCCGCGACCGCCAGAACCAGCTTGCGCATGCGCTCGGCAGGAACCGTCAGGCGACCTTGATCGCCCGGGAAGCGCGGGTTGGTATAGGGCTCGGTGAGATAGGCCGTGTGTTCGCTCGACACGCCGTCGAAGAACTGCTTAAAGCCTGGCGCCGAAAGCAGCGCGTTGTTCGCGTAACGTACCTGCAGCTCTTCCAAGCGCGATTGGTCATCCAGCAGCGTGGGAAACAAATGGGCTCGGATGCCCAACTTGCCGGCTGCCTGCAGTTTGTCGTAGACGTCGTCGCGGATAAAATCGCAGCCCGGCATGGGCATGAGCGACATATCGCATATCGAGGTGATGCCCTGCTCGGCCATCCGCCTCATTTGATCGGCGTAAGCGCTTGCGATGCGATCCTCGCCCAGCCACTCAAGGCAGCGCGGTAGCAGCTGCATGGCAGCCGCCTCGTGAGCAATACCCGTGAGCTCGCCGTTTGCGTCCTTGTCGTAGCTACCGCCCGCTGGTGGCTCGCTGTCGCGCGTGACGCCGAGTGCATCGAGTGCGCGGCTGTTGAGCCACAGCGTGTGCCCGTCGCCCGAATACATAACACAGGGACGATCGGGGAATGCCACATCGAGCGACGCCTTGGTAGGATGCTCGGGCGGGTCCCAACGGTAGTCGCGCCAGCCCTGCGTCACAACCCAAGCGTCGTCGGGCAGGTCCTGGGAAAACTCGAGCGCATGTTGCACCAGCGCCGCCTCGGACGTGCCCATATCCATGAGCATGTACGGCGAGGAACCGACCGAGGTATGGAAGAAGTGCAGATGAGCGTCATGGAAACCGGGGCAGACAAACTGCTCGCCGTAGTCGATAACCGACGTGGCGGCAGGAGCGGCAGCAATCACGTCATCGGGCGTGCCGACCGCGACGATACGGTCGCCTGCGATGGCAATCGCCAGCTCGCGGGCGGTATCGATGCCGTCTTGGGCGGTAAAGACGTTCTTGGAGCGGATAATCCGATCGATATGTTGCATGGGCATCCCCATCTCTGGCAGGAAATTCAACACCCCCGAGTGTACTCCCCCGCCCTTGTAACAAAACCCCAAGCGGCAAACGGCAACTTTACCAGCCCTAGCGGCAGGTGGCATACTGGAGAGAGCCTGTACGATTTTGCGATCAACCCAGCAAGGAGCAAATCGACCATGACGAAGACCAAGGCACAGCAGATTATGGCGGCGACCGAGGCTCGCGCGGCTGACGACGTCACCGCAGCCATCAAAGATATCGCTACCGAATTTGAACCATATATCATCAAACAGCGCCGGCACTTCCATAAGCACCCGGAGCTGAGCCTCGCCGAGGAGCGCACAACCTCCGACATCGCCAACCAGCTCGACGCCATGAATATCCCCTACGAGCGTCCGCTCAAGACCGGCTTGGTGGCAACGCTTCGCGGTACCGCGCCGGATGCCTACCACGAGGACGGCACGCCGCGCCGCCGCATCCTGCTGCGCGCGGATATCGACGCCCTGCCCGTCACCGAGCAGACCGGCGAGGAGTTTGCCAGCGTCAACGAGGGCTGCATGCACGCCTGCGGCCACGACTGCCACATCGCCATGATGCTCGGCACGCTGCAGATCCTGCGCCATATGACCGACGACATCCACGGCGAGGTCCGCATCGTCTTCCAGCCCAGCGAGGAAAACGGCCAGGGCGCCAAACTCATGATCGGCACGGGCGTACTCGATGGCGTCGATGGCGCCTACTCCGCGCACATCTGGAGTGAGGTCGACGCCGGCACCGTGAGCTGCGAGCCCGGTCCGCGCATGGCCAATACCGACTGGTTCCGCATCGACGTCCGCGGCACCTCGTGCCATGGCGCCATGCCCCAGCGAGGTCACGACGCCGTCATGGTTGCCGCCGAGATTGTCAACGCCCTGCAGACCATCGTCTCGCGCGAAATCAGCCCCTACGAGCCGGCCGTCATCACCGTCGGCGAGCTGCACGGCGGCACCGCACGCAACGTTATCGCCGGCACGGCCTACCTCACCGGCACGGTGCGCACCTACGGCGATTCGACCCACGAGGAAATGCCGGAGCTCATGCGCCGCATCGTGGAGCATACCGCGGCCGCCTTGGGCGCCGAGGCAGAGCTCACCGACTACACCATCGCCAACTACAAGGTCGAAAACGAGGTCGCCTCGAGCGAGCGCTGCCGTCAGGCTGTAATCAAGTGCCTGGGTCCCACCGGTCAAGGCCATTACCGCGGCACGCTTTCAGGCGAGGATTTTTCGGAGTACCTGCGTCGCGTACCGGGCGTGCTCGCCTTTGTAGGTACGCGCCACCCCAAGATTGGCGCCACGTACGCCCAACATTCCTGCTTCTACAAGATTGACGAGACCGTGCTGGCAAAGGGCTCCATGGTGGCCGCCCAGTATGCTATCGACTTTTTGGCCGAGCCCACGCAAGAGGAGCTCGACGGCCCCGCGATTACCGCGGTCGCCGAAACCAACCCCGATCTGGCCGCCAAGTTGCGCTCTGCCAAGGCGACGACCGCCGAGGCTCGCGACGCCATCCATGATGCCCGAACGGCTCGCCATGCCGCGATCAAGGGCATCCACGACGCACGCGCCGCTGCACGCCGTGAGGAGAAGCACGACGAGTAATCGATTCGCTGGCATCTCGCAGTCATAGCCACATCGCGATGTCAAAGCGGGGGCGGACGTTTCGACACGTCCGCCCCCGCTCATTCTTCAAGCGCCATTTCTACCCCGTCCCCAAATGGCAGACGGCATGGCTACTCGTCCTGAGGCTCCTCGTCGGAGCTTGGCTCGGACGCCGGCTCAGGTGCAGGTGCCGGCTCAGGCTCAGGCTCAGGTGCAGGCTCGGACTCAGATGCCGTCTCAGGCTCGGGCGCCGGCTCAGGCTCGGTCGCGGGAGCGGGTGCAGGTGCCGGCGAAGCATCCGGAGCACCGTAACCCGAAGGGGTGGACTTCTTCTCGAAGGGCAACACAAAAGTCAGGACGTCGTCCTTATCCTCATCGGCCCACTCGCTTGCATAGCGTGCGGCCCAATAGCCAACGGCACGGTGCTTGAGCATCTTGCCAAAGACCGTAAGAAATACGGTGACGAAAGCGACCAGCACCAAGAACAGCGCGAGCGTGACGCCACCGCCGGTAACAATTGCCTCAATACCCGTAGGACGATAGTAGTAGCTATACATACCGACAGAGGCAATGGCGCCAAAGACGACCGTCAAGATCCATGTGACAACGTTGGCGACCAGGCCCGTCAAAAACTCGGGAAGGAACGAAGCACAGAACAGCTTGGTCTTGTTGTGCTTAAACGCCGCCCAGACCTTATCGAGCGAAAACGCGCTCTCGACACGCCCGGTCACCGCAAAGTGCATCACGGCGATGTCGGCGAACATCTTAAAGAAGACACCCAGAATCGCCGAGGCAATTAGCGCCAGGACAAGCAGGCCGAGCGAACCGAACAGCGCAGCCTCGAGCGCATAAGAGCCGTAATAAGAATACGAGCCCGCGGCGCCAATTACCACGCTCTCCACCAGCGAAAGCACTACACCGATAACGGGAATGGCAGCAATAACCTCGAGCACGACCGAGATAACGCTCGAAAAGACTCCAAGGCCAAACGATGTGGAACGCATCAACGGGCGCTCCATGCCGTCATCGATCTTAAGCGACAGATCGCGACCCCACTCGATGCCAAAGCCCGAACCGCACACGCTCGCCACGTAGGCGGCCAAAAAGCCGATGGCAGCCGCAATGCCGCCAATAACGGGAATAAACAACACGAGCACCGACACAACGCAAATCAGCGCCGGCAAAAACGCGATTTGGCATACACGCTGAAGCACGCCCGGAGTCTTAGTCATATCTTGGAACGCCTGAGCCACACAGCCCTTTGGCGCATTCGCCACGGGCGGTTGCGGAACAAACTGCTGGGGCTGAGGCTGTCCCTGGGGAGCGGGGCCAGCGGCACCGGCATTAGGAGCACCACACACGCCGCAGAACTTGTCGTTATCGCCCATGGGGGCGCCGCACTGCGAGCAGAACATAGAATCATCCCTTCGTATCTTGAACGAATCACTTGGATCGCAAACGTTGTCTTTAGCATCATTATTGCCCAATGTGGGGTCAAATACTCAAAGATGACCGATTTGCAAGGTACACGGCGCCAGCAGGCGGTTCGTTGAATACGTCTGTGCTAGTTCGTTCCGCGGAATCCCTTGCCGACGATCTCGGAGCTGTCGACGATCGTGATAAAGGCACCCGGATCGACTTCGCGCGCATAGCGGCGTAGTTGCACGGCCTCGCGACGGCTCAGCACGCTCATGATCACCGTCACGCACTTGCCCGAGAAGGCACCGTAGCCGCGGCTGATGGTCGCCGTGCGGTTGAGATGCTTGACGATAAACTCCTCGACCTTAAGGGGCTCGGAACAAATGACCGTGCAGACTTTGCGCAGGTGAATGCTCTCAATGGCTTTGTCGACCACAAGCGTCTTGGCAAACAGGCCGAGCACGCAATACAGACCGACACGCGGGCCATACAAAAAGGCCGCGATGGTCACGATGCCGATATCGACCAACAGCAGGGCGCGGCCAATCTCGAGCGTCGTGCGGCGTTTGAGGATCATAGCAAGGATGTCCGTGCCGCCCGTCGAGGCGCCAATATCAAAGACGATGGCACTGCCGAGCGCCGGCAGAATCACGGCAAAGCACAGGTCGAGCCACATATCACCCGTCAGAGAGACATCGGTCGGAATAAAGAGCTCAAACAGCGAAACATAGGCGGACAGCGCAAACGAGGCGAAGACGCTCCACAGGATTGCCTTGCGCTCCAAAAAGATAAAACCCAAAACGACGAGAACCGCGTTGATAATCCACATAAAGACGCCGACGGGCAGGGTCGGGAACAGCGTGGACAGAATGACCGACACGCCCGAGGTGCCGCCAAAAGCAAAGTGATTAGGGGTTTTAAACGCAACGATGGCGAAGGCCGTAAGAATCAGGCCCAGATTGAGCTCGGCAAAAAAACGCGGAAAGCCCGGCTCCTGGCTGCGCTTTTGACCGGCACGCTCGCCGCGCTCGATATCGGTGCGATCAACCACGCGCTCCATCGGCACCACGGGAGGACGATGCATCTCCTCGGCAGCACGCGATGCCGCCTCTGCCGCGGCGGCCTCAATCGCCCATGCCTTGCTTTCTGTTTCGTGCTCGTCGGCCATTACGGCAACCCCTCGTTAACAATTTGGAAACAATGCGCCCATTAGGGTAACGCGGAACGCGACGATTGCAACCCCTAGTTAGACGAGCGGTATACCTACATCGGGGGGCATACAAATAACGGCCGGCCACGCTTTTGCTTGCGCGGTCGGCCGTTTAACGTTTTCGCAGATAAAACCTGCCAAAACAAACTTGTCCCTTTTTGGAAGGTTACTCGTGCTGGCTGGTGCGGTGCTCGTACTCCTCGGGGGTGATGACGTCCTCGATACGCAGGTTGACGCCCGCCACCTCAAGGCCGGTCATCGCGGCAAGGCGCTCGGTGACACGTGCCTTGACATCGTCGAAGATCGCGGGCGCATAGGCGCCGTACTCGATAATGACGGAGATGTTGACGACCACGCGATTGTCATCGGTGACCTCGACCGTCACGCCCTTGGTCAGATTCTCAGCACCAAACTGCTCCTGCACAAAGTGCATGAGGTTACCCTTCATGCCCAGAACGTGCGGAACCTCGCGGGTGGCCATGGCAACAATCTTCTCGATCACACCGTTGGAATAGGTCAGCGAGTCCTCGGACTCGTCCGCTTCCTCGTCGTCCTCATCCGCATCGGACTCGGCCTCGACGAGCGCCTCATCCTCGAGCGTCACATCCTCGGCTTCGGCGACGGCCGCCTCGTTCTCCTCGAGCTCGGTATCGGCCACATCGACCTTCGTATTAAAAGCCATGGTTCCTCCTTATGCCTGCCGCGGATGCGACAGTCGAATACATATTAGCGGCCGCTAAACAGACGGCCGAAGAAGTTGACGATCCCGTTTTCGCCGTCGCGAATTTGGCCGATCACGGCGCCGATCAGCACGAAGAATGCAATGACGAGCGTGTCCCACAGGCCGAGCGTGAGCACCAACACGGCAAGGATAAAGCCAGCGACGGCACCGAGCGTGGTGTTGGGATGACGCACAGCATAGCTCCAGATGGCAGCGCCCGTACCCTTGATGAGACCCATAGCCTCGTCAAAATCCGCGGCCGCCGCGTCTTGTAACTCAGTTGCCTCTGCTTTGGAATCAACAGGTTCGTTCGCCGGCGTGGCGCTCTGGTCAATCGTCAGGCGCGGCGTACGAGCGGTCTTATCTTGATTGGTATCACTCACCGGAAACCTCCACGGTCTGGACGGTAGTCTTGGACGGCAAAAAACGGACGCGCGTGGTCGTACCCGGCGTGCCGAGCATGGTGTCGCAAGCTTCCTCGATGCGCTGCTGCATCGCGGTAGCCAGAGATGCCACGTCCTTATCGTCAAGCGCGATAGCCTCGACCTTAAAACGGACATGCGAATCGTCGGAACCTTGGACGCGGGCCTCGACATGCTCGACCATCACGCGGTCGTCGCGCTCGGCAGCAGCCCTGGCACACGAAGAAAGCGCCGCAAGGGTAACCTCGATATTGCGCTCCCCCGCCGGATGCACGCAGGACGGCTCGCGACGAGCAAACATCAGGCGAAAGAAGCTTACCAGCACGCCGATCGCCACAACTCCGCCGCATGCCGTCACGACAATGCGCGGCATGGGGTCGCGCATCAGCAGCATAAAGCGATACGTATACGGCCCCCAAAACTGGCAGACAAGCGTACCCAGCGCCACGATGGCGGCGGCAAGATACACGATCGCTAGGGCTCGTTTGAGTACGCGCACGCAGCGCTCCCTTCAAATCTCGGCTCTCGAAATGCAAAACGGTTCGCATCATTATAAAAGAGCCGGGTCCGGTGCTCTACGCACGCGGATCCGGCTCATCTATTCCACGAGGCTTGCATGCTCGCTTCATTATGCCCAGATATGCACGGCTTAACCCGTGTGGGCGCTACTCCTCCTCGAGGGCAGCGATGACCTCGTCGGTCATGTCCATGGTGCTGTAAACATCCTGGACGTCGTCGAGCTCCTCAAGACGGTCGATGAGGCGCTGAACCTTCTTGGCGTCGGCGCCGGAGACCTCGGTCGGGGTGGTCGGGACCATGGTGGTCTCGGAGCCCTTGACCTGGACGCCCTGCTCCTCGAGCGCCTTGGAGACAGCCATGACCTCGTTGGCAGTAGTCCAGACGATCCACTCCTCGCCGGCGTCCTCGTAGTCCTCGCCGCCGGCCTCGGCGATGGCCATCATGAACTCATCCTCGTCACCGGCAGCACCGTTGGCGATCATGGTCTCCTTCTTGGCGTTCTCGTCCAGGATCTCCTTGGCGACGACGATCTGGCCCTTGCGCTCAAACTGGAAGGCGACGGAGCCGGAGGTGCCCAGGTTGCCACCAGCGTGGGAGAAGGCGGAACGGACATCAGCAGCGGTACGGTTGCGGTTGTCGGTCAGGCAGTCGACGTAGACGGCGACACCGGCGGGACCGTAGCCCTCGTACACGATGTTCTCGTAGACGGCGGCATCGGCACCCGAACCAAAAGCCTTGTCGATAGCGGACTTGATCTTGTCCTTAGGCATGGACTGAGCCTTGGCCTTGGCAACGGCAGCGGCGAGGCTGGCGTTGTTCTCGGGCAGCGGGTCACCGCCGAGACGGGCAGCAACGGTGATGTTGCGGCTGAGCTTGGAGAAGAGGGCGGAACGCTTGGCGTCCTGCGCGCCCTTACGATGCTTGGTTGTGGCCCACTTAGAGTGTCCGGACATACGTGTCTCCTATCGGTTTCGACCTAAAGCCCAGCGCAGATGCTCGGGCAATATAAACAAACGTCGTTATGATATACCTACTGGCCTGCGAGATAAACCCCAAAATGAAGGCGTCGTGATGATGTCCCCTTTGGTGCAAAGAAACCTGGCCCTCAATGCACCAAATTAGAACCAGAAGAAGTCGCTGCGGGTGACGGTGGCGCCGATGGCGAAGGGCATGCAGGCGATGACCGGATATAGGTAGCGCATGTAAGTCGAGCCGTTGCACGGGCCAATCAGGCACACAGCGAGCACGCCCAACAGCGGCACCCAGATCGCCAGCGCACGCCATGAATGACGACGCAGCAAGTAGACCACCACGGCGATCATGATCCACACATAGGTGGCCGAGCTCATGGTGAGCGAGATAAAGGGAACACGCTGCACCGCCACACGGTACAAATTGATCAGGTGGTCGCACCAGCGCACCACGTTGCTGTCAACCGGATGGAAGTCGAAGTACTTGAGGTTGTCGGGACGCGCCATGATCTCGGCACTACGCGCCGTGCTGTAGACCCAGGCATCGCGCGCGCTCGGATAAAAATAACCGTAGTAGTTATTGATGAGCGCCGAGATATAGCACTCGGGATCCTTTTTGAACATCTGGGCCCACACCTCAAAATAGGCCTTGATGTCCTCCTGCGAGGCGTACTCGTTAAAGCAGTTCTTGACGGCATCGGACTTGTCGGGGTTGTAGCGGCGGCCCAGGTTCTCGTACTTGAGTACGCGGTCGATCACGGCACGCTCTTCGTCGGTCACCAAGCCGTCGCAAGGAGCCTCCACGATGGTGCCGTCCTCCTTAACCGTGGGGTTGACGCCCGAGTTGAGGCCGTCGTGCTTTTGGACGAAACGAGCCGTCTGCTGGAACGGAATCGAGAGGATTTCGCGCTTGGAACCAGGCGTGATGTCGTGCGCCGGCATAAAGACCTTGGTGAAGTACATATTAGAGGCAAGGCAGAGCGCGAGCACCGCGAGAACGCCAACCCAACGGAAACGCGGGATGGCGCCCGAAGGCGCAGCACCAGTCTGCTTGGCTGCACGACGAGCCACATGCACGTCCCATACGCAAAACGCCGCCGCGATTACGCATGCCGCCAGGGGAAACACCAGGCCGCCGTTGCGCAGAAACGTGGAACCCATGGCGCCCAGAGCGAGCAGCAGCCAGTCGTGGCGCGCAAAGAGCATGGGGGCTTTCTCGCCCGCTCGCTCGACATTGGCATCACGACGGGGCAAGCCACATGCCACGAGCTTGACGGTCTGTACCAGCAGCACCAAAAACGCGTCGGCAAAGAGCACGTCTTTGGTGAGCAACGCCGCGTAGTTAGAGAACATCGGCATAAACGCAAAGAACAGCAGGATCGCACCGCGAACCGGCAGGCTCACGCCCAGTTTGCGCAGCGACGAAATGGAATAGGCCATGCAGGCGGCCGTGATGACGAACTGAGCACAGGTGTAGATGGCAAGACCCGCGTTAGCGCTGTTGAACAGCGAAAGCCCCAGCTGAACGCACGAGCCGATAATGGCCGTGTGCACTACGGGATGATGCCCGTTGAGCAGCACGTTGGGGTTGAGTAGGCGCAGGTAGTCGCTCGTGCCGTTGGGATAGTTGAACCACTGGCGAATCTGCGCGCCCGTATCTCCCATAAAAAGGCCAGGCAGCGAAGCGATGAGCGTGGGCGCCCAGGCGATCATAAGCACCAGGAAGGGCCCGGCAAAGGGATGGACCGAGAGCACAGCGTGAGTCACACGCCATACGCGGCCAAAGTGCGCCTCGGAAAACGGAATGCGCCGAGAGCTCAGCCAATCTAGACACTCAAAGGCAAGGTAGAAGGCCACGACCGCCAAGAGCATCCAGCCCGCGCCGCCAATCCAGGCGCAGATGATGCGGGCTTTGTCGCCAAGGACGATCTCGGCCGAATCGGTGAGATCGTAGCTGCGGCCGAACACCATGCAGATGGCGAAGAACAGCGACGGCAGAATGATCGATGGACGCCAGGTGTCGCCACGGCCAAAGAACACGTAGCGAAACGGCAAGGTGAGCAGGCAGGCAAGTGCAAGTAGCATGACCGCGTCGGTATGGCCGGCAAACGAGAGGAGCACCTCGTAGCACACGTACAGCATGCCCGAGGCTTTGGGGTCAATCGCCAAGACTGCGTTGCTCGACACCGGGGCGGGATCGATGGAAAACGCCGTGGTCGCCAACAGCGCGAGCAAAAATGCGATGAGCGTCTGCTTGGCGGGGTAGCGCTTAAACCAGACGATGCGGGCAGCGTCGCGCGCAGCCGTTGTGGAGAGATCGGAATCCTTCACAGTCCAAAGAGCCTTTCTAGAAACCTGCCAAAAAAGGACAGGTTTATTTTGGCAGGTTTTATCTGGTGAAACGTTACAGTTCTGTCATCGTTGCCCAGCGAACCACCACAAAGGTGCCTGTCCCCTTTGTGGTGGTTCGTGATGGCTAGGCGTCGAGGTAGATGCGCTGGGGCTGGTTGCGGCGACGAGCAAAGATGATGAGCGCCAGGCCCGCGATTACGAGCGGCAGGCTCAGCAGCTGGCCCATGGTGATGACGCCGCCAAGCAGATAGCCCAGCTGGGCATCGGGCACGCGCACAAACTCAATGAGGAAGCGGACGATGCCGTAACCCATCACAAACACGCCCATAAACGTGCCTTGGGGCAGTAGCGGCTTTTTGCGGCTGAGCACCTGCAGAATGCAAAAGAGCACGATGCCCTCAAGAAATGCCTCGTAGAGCTGGGAGGGGTGACGCGGCATATCGCCCGCGGTGCCACCGAAGACCACGCCCCAGGGCAGATCGGTCGGCTTGCCCCACAGCTCACCGTTGACAAAGTTGGCACAACGGCCCAAGCACAAGGCCAGCGGCGCGCCTATGACGGCAAGGTCTGCCAAAGTCCAGGCATCGAGCTTATACATGCGGCACACGAGCACGCCGCCGATGATGCCGCCCACCAGGCCGCCATGGAAACTCATGCCGCCCTCGTTGGTGGCAAAGATCTCGAGCGGATGCGCCCAGTAGTAGCCGTCGCCGTAAAAGATGACATAGAACAGGCGGGCGCCAATGATAAGGCCAAAGACCACGCCGACCACGACACTCGTCAGGTCGTCGACCGTAATGTCAAAACCCCAACGGCGCTGCGTGCGGTACATGACGACCGCCGTGAGCAGGGCGCCGACCACGTAGGCCAGGCCGTACCAGTAGATGGTGATGGGGCCCGCCGAGATCGCGACAGGATCAAGCATATGGTAGAAGTCGTTGAGCATGTCGACCCTCCTGCTCCCTACATACAAATGCGGCCGCGGGCCTTGCGCTCGCAGCCGCATATTTGGGCGTAACGTCTATGCGGAGTATGCC
Source organism: uncultured Collinsella sp. (assembly GCA_959019775.1). Taxonomy (GTDB): domain Bacteria; phylum Actinomycetota; class Coriobacteriia; order Coriobacteriales; family Coriobacteriaceae; genus Collinsella. The sequence goes on along the minus strand of CAUEPS010000010.1, from coordinate 43,578 downwards.
GTCCGCAGCTTTCGCATCTTAGAACGGCGCGTACTCGTCGTACAGATCGTTGGTCTCGCCGGAGGCATTGACCTGCTCAACGCGGGTAACGCCGGGCACATGCTCTTTGAGGATACGCTCGATACCCATGGACAGGGTTAGCGAGCTCATGGGGCAGCCGGCGCAGGCGCCCTGCAGCTCCAGCTTGACAACACCCTCGTCGTCGACGCCCACATACTCCATATCGCCGCCATCGGCCTGCAGGTTGGGGCGAATCTCTTCAAGAACCTTCTTAAGCAGCTCTTCGTTAACAGCCACAGGGGCTCCTTTCTCACAATAACGCGGGCACGCCCGCGGACAGAAGCTATGTTACTACAGCCATGTACCCGCTCACGAGCCGTCCATGCGCGCAGACGCGACTTTCACGAGTAGTCAATTTGGGACGGGGCTCTTTGAGCTGCGTTCGTCGTCAGATAGCGACAACGCATATTACTGCCGAGCCTGTCCCCCGGTACCAATCTGGACATCGACGATGACCTGGCGGTAGCTGATGCCGCAGGAGTCGAGAATGCGGCGGCTGATACGGCCGTCGTCGGTATCGGCATACTTATTGTCCAGGTAGACGACCTCGCCCACACCCACCTGCGCCAGGATCTTGGCGCAGTCGTGGCACGGGAATAGCGTGACGTAGACCGTGGAACCCTCAAGGTCTTTGAGCGAGCCGCGGTAGTTGAGCACGGCGTTGGCCTCGGCATGCACCACGTAGTTGTGCTTATCCTGCAACGGGTCATCGCTCGTGCCCCACGGGAAAAAGTCATCGTTGAGCGCCGAGGGCGTGCCGTTGTAACCCACCGAAAGGATGCGGTGGTTGGTGCTGGCGATGCACGCTCCCACCTGCGTGTTGGGGTCCTTGCTGCGGCGCTGCGCGGCGATGGCCACGCTCATAAAGAACTCGTCCCAGCTAATGACGTCGCGGCGCTTGCCCGACGCGGTTTGATGAAGATCGTCCGACATGGCAGACACCTCCGAAATCGCAATAGTTTGACCCATTGTAGCAGGTGGAAGGTGGAGACGTTTTTGTCCCATTGCCCCCATCGCTACGCGCGGCGGGGCTTTTGGTTGATGTGATAGAGCTCGGCGAGGCCCCGCAGCGTCAACGCGTCATCGACCGTCAGGCTATGGCCGACCAGCGCCGCAAGCGCCTTGGCATCGTCGCCGGTAATGACGATGGGCACATCGCCCTCCCCCGCCGCCTTGGTCGCTCGCATCTCGGCGAGCACCATGTCGAGCATGCCGTCGATGCGAGCCACCTCGCCCAAAACCACGCCCGAGCGCATGGCCTCGCGCGTGTTGCGGCCGATCACATGTGTGGGTGCCGAGGGCTCAACCTGGGGTAGACGCGCTGCCGCCGCCGAAAGCGAGCGGGCGCCAAGTGCCAGACCCGGCGCGATAACGCCGCCGACAAAGGTGCCGTGCGCGTCGATGACCTCGATATTGGTCGTGGTGCCCAGGTCAATCACGATGCACGGCGAGCCGTAGACGGCGCGGGCAGCCACGGCGTCGGCGATGCGGTCGGGACCGATCTCGGCCGGGTCATCGTAGTGCACGGGCATGCCGGTCTTAAGTCCCGGCCCCACCGTGAGTACGCGCCCCGTGCAGGTACGGGAAAGTGCTGCCCTCCACGGGCGCTCGAGCGCCGGGACCACACAGCTCAGCACAGCCGCGGCGGGTACGAGCGCCCCGGGCACACCCGCATCTGCGGCGAGCGCGCCCATGACCTGTACAAGTCGCATGCGCGCTTCGTCGGCCGTAATACGGGCCGGCGTGGTGATCTCGCACGTCGCAAGCGGACATTCCTGCGCCGCGGCCGAATCCTCTGCAAACAGGCCAAAGCGAATGAACGTGTTGCCCACATCGACCGTCAATATATATGCGCACCCGTTAAGCATCGTCGGCGCTCCTTTCGTCTGTCCAGCAGTATATCCCGATGATTATTCTGGGACGGGGATTTAAAAATCATTGCGTACCTAATGATTTTTAAATCCCCGTCCCAGAATAATCATCCTTCGGCTTTGCTCGGGGCAGCTAAAAAAGCCCCGTCCCAAATGAGCTGCCGTGCGGCTATACTGGTGCGCGGTCGTTTGCGAGCTCACGCGGCGGCCCTTGGTAACCCGACTTCCCGCGCCGTATCCGTAACGGCGCTCCCGGGGGAAGCGGATATACGCAAAGGAGTTTTATATGAGCAATCCCTCGAACCGCGCTTCGATGCGCGGGCAACTCACGCTGCGCGGCGTCGTCATCGGCGTCCTTGGCTGCGTGATCATCACGGCAAGCTCGGCCTATACCGCCCTCAAGATGGGTGCGCTCCCCTGGCCGATCATTTTCGCTGCCGTCATTTCGCTGTTCTTCCTTAAGCTCATGGGCAACGCCAGCCTCAACGAGGCAAACGTCACCCACACCATCATGTCCGCAGGCGCCATGGTCGCCGGCGGCTTGGCGTTTACCATCCCGGGCGCCTGGATGCTGGGCTATGCCGACCAGATCAGCTGGCTCGACATGTTTATCGTGGCGCTCGCCGGCACCATCTTGGGCCTTCTGGCGACAGCACTCATCCACCGTCACTTTATCGTGGACGCCGCGCTTGAGTTCCCCACCGGCAACGCCGCAGCTCAGACCCTGCGCGCTACCGAGGCCGGCGGCAAGACCGGCAAGCAGCTCTTTGGCTCCATGGCCATCGCCGGCATATACAGCGTGCTGCGCGACGCCCTGGGCGTGGTTCCCAGCATGCTGTGCACGCTCAATATCCCCGGCGTGACCTTTGCCATCTACAACTCGCCCATGTTGCTGTCCATCGGCTTTTTGGTGGGCTTCGCCCCCGTCGCGTTCTGGTTTGCCGGCGCGCTGCTGGGCAACTTTGGCATCATTGTCGGCGGCACCGCTGCCGGTCTGTTTGACGTTATGACCGCACAGGGCATTGTTAAGTCCCTGGGTATGGGCCTCATGATGGGCTTTGGCGTCGCCGTCGTCCTCAAGGACATCCTGCCGCAGGTCGCCGGTATCGTCCGCGGCCTCGCCGCCGACAGCTCCACCGACACCGACGAGCAGTCGCTCATCTCGGGCTCCCTTAAGCTCGACGCCGGTATCATCGGCCTGGGCGCTGCCGCCATCGCCGTGATCGTTGCCATCGTACTCGATCTTGGCCCCGTTCCAGCCGTCATCGTCACGCTGTTCACCTTTGTCACCACCATCATGAGCGCGCAGAGCTGCGGCCAGACGGGTATCGACCCCATGGAGATCTTTGGCCTCATCGTCATGCTCATCGTGGCTGCCTTCGCGCAGCTCGCGCAGGTCAAGCTGTTCTTCATCGCCGGCATCGTGGCCGTGGCGTGCGGCCTTGCGGGCGACGTCATGAACGACTTTAAGGCCGGCGCCGTGCTGGGCACCAACCCGCGTGCGCAGTGGATCGGCCAGGCCATCGGCGGCATCGTGGGCGCCCTGGTCGCTGCCGCCGTCATGGTCGCGCTCGTCACTGCCTATGGTCCGGACGCCTTTGGCCCCGACAAGAGCTTCGTTGCCGCGCAGGCAAGCGTGGTCGCCACCATGGTCTCGGGCATCCCGAGCGTGCCGTGGTTCGCAGGCGGCTTTATCGCCGGCATCGTCATGTACTGGCTCGGCATTCCGGCCATGATGATCGGCCTGGGCGTGTACCTGCCGTTCTACATGTCGCTCACGGCCTTCCTGGGCTCCTGCGTTAAGCTCGCCTACGACAAGTGGGCCGCTCACCGCGACGCCACCGCTGGTCTTTCTGACGAGGAGAGGGCTGCCAAGGACGCCGCCTTCCAAGAGCAGGGCCTGGTTGTCGCCAGCGGCCTGCTCGGCGGCGAGTCCATCGTCGGCGTTATCCTGGCGTTTGTCTCCGTGGGCTTAAGCCTGCTGGGCTAAGCTGAGCAGCTGCTCGACAGCAACCATATTGCCTACGGCTTGCCCGGTCGGTAGCTTTTGCGGCTGCCGACCGGGCTTTTTGATATCGAAACAAAGAAAGGCTGGCGCACTGCGTTTAACAGCGCGCCAGCCTTATCGGTTAAGCTATCGAAGCGTTCCTGCTATGAACCGAGGTTCGTTGCAGAATCTACGCTCGAAACGCTACATCTGCTTGCGACGACGATCGCTCAGCGTCACACCAGCGGCCACGAGGGTGATACCGCCGATGACGAACACCTCGCCCGCAAGAGCGGAGTCATCGCCAGTCTGGGCGAGCGCGGCCGACGTGGCCTTCTTCTTGGCGACAGGAGCCTTTGCAGCAGCCTGTGCAACCTGAGGCTTGGCCTGCGGCTCAGCCTTGGGATGATACTTGTCGTACTCGGCCTGCGCGGCAGCCAGGGCATCCTTGGCATCGCCAAGCTCAGCCAGCGCGGCGGCATAGGCGTCGTTGGCATCGGACAGCTTGGCATCGGCATCGCTCAGAGCAGCCTTGAGACCAGCGGCGGCATCGACGGCAGCCTTATAGCGAGCGTAGGCAGCGTTAAGCTTGACCAGCTTCTCGTTGCCCGTCGTGCCCGCGGCAAGGGATGCCTTGTGGTCGACAGCCTCAAGATCGGCCTTGAGCGCCTCGTCGTTGGCAAGCTCTGCCTTGGCCTTGACGATCTCGAAGTTCGCATCGACGACGGCTTCGTTGGCGGCCTCGAGCTGCTTCTGGGCATCGGCGACACCGGCGACGGCAGCGTCATAGGCGGCCTTGGCGTCGTCGACCGCCTTCTGGGCGCCGGCGAAGCGCTCGAAGGCCTTGTTTGCGCCGGCCAGCTCACCCTCGGCGGCCTTGGCCTTCGCCTGTGCGTCAGACAGGGCCTGCTTCTTGGCGTCAACTGCCTGCTTGGCGCCCGAAAGAGTGGTCGCGGCGTGCGCGTCTGCGGCCTGAGCCTTGTCAACGCCAGCCTGGGCGGCATCGTCGGCCTTCTTGGCATCGCCAAGCGTGCCCTGCTTGTTCGCAAGATCCGTCTTGGCGGCATCGCACTTGGCGGCAAGGTCCTTGACCGAAGCGGTAGCGTTGTCATACGCCTCGTTGGCCTGATCGGACTTTACCTTGGCGGCGTCGCGGGCGCTGCGAGCCTTCGCCTTGTGAGCAGCGGCCTCGGCTGCCTTCGTCTTGCTGTCAGCAAGCGTGGCGTTTGCCTTATCGAGAGCTGCCTGGGCAGTAGCGGCCTCGCCCTTGGCGGCGTCGAGCTTGGTCTGGGGCGTCTTGACGTCGACACCCTTGAGTTTGGCTTCGGCGGCGTCGTATGCCGTCTTCGCGGCGGCGGTGCTGGATTTAGCCTTCTCGTACTCGCCCTTGGCGGTGTTCATGTTCGTGTCGGCCGCGGTATAGGCATCGCGAGCGCTTTCTTGCTTATCCAATGCGTTAGAATAAGCCGTTCCAGCAGTCCCGAAGTTCTTCTGCGCCTCTGCCAGCTTATTCTGAAGCTGCTTTAGCTGCTCCTTCTGCTCCTGCGTGCCGCCTGCATTGTAGGCGGAATCGATGTAGTCGTTCAGGAGCTTCTTGAACTCGGAGACTGTGAAATCAGCCTGAGTGTCATCAGCGCTGTAATCGAAGATGGTTACCTCGGAATCGGTGTTTTTACCGCTACCCGTCGCGATGCCGATAGCCACCGTAGCGGAATCGATAATGTTGAGATAGTGCCCGCAGCCGTCTCCTCTTTCCTTACCGTTCTCATCTTTTGTACCGGAATAGACATCGCGATAGTTTTGGTAGATATAGTACGAATCATAGCGATGAGCCATGAGATCTTTGCCAACCTCGCTATCCGCACCGTTCTTTTTAATCCAATTCTCGTAATTAACCTTCTCCTGAGTGTAGAGACCAGTATAGGGCCAGCCTAGGGTGTCCTCAGTCTCGCCGCCGGTATATGCACCGCCACCGCCAGCAAGATTTTCACCGTTATCCGAGTAGCAGTTCGAGTGTCCCCAGTGGTTCGACGAATATGATGCATTAAGGGCGGCGGCCACAGTCATGCGGAGGCTGACGCTGAGCGCCGACTGGCCGTTCGCCTTGCGGAGGTTGTTCTGGGTGTCGAGATATGTCAGGGCGTTTCGCATCTGCTCCAAGGAAAGCGGGTTGGTGTCGCGAGACATGTCCTGATCGACGTAATCGTCATACCACTCGGCCTTGTCATCGGCGCCGGTCAACGTCGATACGGCATCCTGGGCGTTCTTTTTCTGCGTGGCTGTGAACTGGCTGCCGCCGATGATGTAGTTCATGAAGCCGAACATACCCTGGCTGATGGCATTCTGGTCTACGGTCATGTTCGACTTGAGGTCGGCAATCTGCTGGTTAAGCTTCTCGACCTCGGCATTCGCGGTGTCGTATGCCTTCCTGGCGGTATCGGATTCAGCGCATGCCGTCTCCCACTCGCTGTGCTTCTGCTGACGGACCTCGACGAGTCGGTCGTACTCCGCCTTCTTGTCGGCTTCGGTCTGCTGGGCCTGCTCGTATGCCGTCTTCGCGGCGTCACGCTTACTGGCCGCGTCCTTGTACTCCTTGTTTGCCGCATCGTATGCAGACTGGGCAGATGCCACGGCAGCGTTGGCGGCGTTGGCCTTCTCCTGCGCGGCGGTGGCGGTATTCTGGGCCGCCTGCAGGTTCGCCTGGGCGGTAGCGTCGGCATCCGTCGCGGCATTGAGCTCCGCCTGCGCGGTCTTAAGCTCACCAGCGGCGGCCTTCTCGGCGGCCTCAAGCGCACTCAGGTCAACACCCGTACCCGAGACGGCAGCATCGAGCGCGGCCTGCGCCTGGTTGAACTTCTGCTGGGCGTTATCGCGCGCGGTGGTTGCGGCTGCGAGAGCAGCAGCAGTCTCCTGCTTCTTGGCCTGGGCAGTCGTCAAAGCTGCCTCGGTATTCTGCTTTTCCTGCTGGGCGCTGGCCTCGGCAGCCTTGGCCTGGTCCAGATTGGCCTGTGCAGTAGTAACGGCCTTATTGGCGTCATCGAGCTTTGCCTGCGCGTCCTCGACGGCCTTCTTGGCGGCCTCGTACTCGTCCATACCCATGGCCTCGAGCTTGGCCTGGGCATCGTCGAGGGCCTTCTTGGCCTCATCCTGCCTTGCCTTGGCGTCCTTGAGCGCCTGGGTCTTATCCTCGACACTCTTGTTGGCTTGATCGAGCTGATCGTTCAGGTCGCCCAGCTTCTTCTGCTGCTGCTCGGTCTTTTCGACGGCGGCTTTGAGCTCGTCAATCTTCTCCTGGAGCGCGGCGACTTCTGCTGCGTTCTGCTCGATTTCGTTGTCGCTCACAGCCTGCGAGGCCTGATTCTTTTGCTGCTGCGCCTGCTTTTGAGACTGGCCCGCCGCATCGGCGTTCTTCTGGGCGGCATCGTAGGCGGCCTGAGCGTCTTTGAGCTGCTTTGCCGACTCCTCGGCCAACTGGGCAGCCGTCTTTGCGGTTGCCTGGCTACCGGCGACGACGGCGTTCTCGATAGCGCTGTCGCCCTTCGTGGCGTCACCGTTATCTGCCGTCGGTGCGGCGATTGCCGCCAGCGGCGACATGAGCGGCTGAGCGATGAGGCCCGCCGTCAAAACGGTTGCGACGGCGCGGTTGGCAACGCCCTTGACGTTGACGGCCTTGGCCCGAGGCTCAAAGTGCTGTGGGCTATAGCTTGCCATGGCTTTCTCCCTTTGACACGGATGTATCCATACGCCTTAAAATGTAGGAGCTGATTTTTGAATTCTGTTGCGCAACATTGGTCACCGGCGGATTTTTTGAAATTCGCGCTCTCGTGCTTCACAATTTCGTCACATATGTAGGAGCTGGTGCATCATATTCTTGCGGGGTCGAATTGAGCCTGTGATTTGCATTTGCCCCCGCGTCATCCGCCATATCGGATTCCGCATCCAACAGACACCCCGCCCGCCACGGTGTAGAGTTAAGACAACGGGCGCGTTGCGCGGCCCGTGCCAGAACGAGGTGAACATGGAACTCGATAGACAACAGCTCAGGCGACTGCGCGAACGGCATCACCGGCGCCACGGCATACGCCCTGCCCATAGCGAGGCTGCCGAGCAGGCTGGTCGCTTTTTAAAGCGCGCGTTCAACATTCGCGAGGGACGCGCGCCCTATCACGTGATCCGCAAGCGTTTTGTAAACGGGGCGCGCCTGACTGGCTCCCACCTATGCATCCTCATCATCGCCATGCTCATCGCGAGCATCGGCCTCGATATCGATTCGGACATCGCCATCGTGGGCGCCATGCTCATCTGCCCGCTTATGGGATCGGTCCTTGCCATGGCATATGGCATCGCCACGCTCGACCGCGAGATTACCGTCGAAGCCGTCGCGGGCTTGGTCCTACAGATGGCCTTTTGCCTGGTCACGTCCACATTGTACTTTAAGCTCTCGCCCCTTGGCACCACCACGGCGGCCATCATCGACAATTCGACACCCACCGTATGGGACCTTGCCGTCGCGCTCGCGGGCGGTTTTGCGGGTGGCCTGGGCAACTCGCGCGACCAGGAACCCGCCACGCTCATCGCCGGCGTTGCCGTGGCGACCGCGCTCATGCCGCCCCTGTGCGCGGCGGGCTATGGCATCGCCATCGCAAGCGGGTCGCTGTTTCTCTCGGCGCTCTACGAGTTTGGCATCAACGTGGTCTTTATCGCACTGGCTGCCGAAGCCGTGCTGCTTCTTTTGCGCGTGCCGCTCAAGCGCGACCTTAACGGCGACGGCATTGTAACTGCCGAAGAAAATGCTGAGGTCGATGAGCTGTCACGCAAGGTGCGCCGCCGCATCATCGTGGGTACGGTGATCTTTGCCATCCCCTGCATTGTTATGACGGCGGGTTCCATTGGCTCGGCGCAGGCCGGCGTGCAGGACGGCTACGGTGTCACCGAAACCACGCGCGAGCTTGCCGCGGTGCTGCCGGGCTTTAAGGATTACACCGTCGCCGTCGAGACCTCGGCCACCGAAGGAGACGAGGAAGGCATCGTCGAGCGCGAGATTGTCGCCCATGTGACGACAAGCGAGGCGCTTGGGGCGCACGACCGCCGTGTTGCCCGCAAACTCATCGACCTCAATGTGCCCGAGCTCGATCGCGTGGAGTTTGATGTGGAGTAATGCGGAGCATGGGATGGCTCCCGCGCACAGGCGCAAGTCGCGGCGAGGCTCAGACGCGACGCAGGCACATGCAAAAAGCGGGACGTAGCTCACGTCCGCGCTCCGCTCGCTGTTTTATTGCCATGAATCAGACGTCCGCATCGACATCGCCAGACTCCACCGTAAACGCCGGATCGGTGCTCACAAGATAAAATCGGGTCACCTTAGTATTTCTAATTAGGTAAATCTGCCCCTGATTGCGTCGGCGCGATATATACGCAACGTGAACCGTGCCGAATTCTTCGCCGTTTTCCTTCTTTAATACCAGGATATTGGGATCGTTCGTACGCTTAAACTGCCCGTCAACGCAGCTGCCGTCTTTGTCGACCAGTTGCCACCGATGGTTATCCTCTTCAAGAAAGGCCAGGGTTTCCAGACTCGTCTTGTCGTCCCGATAGTAACCGTCAATGGCAAACCCTTCGGAAGCGCATTCCTGCATATAAGACGTTTCTCGGCTTATAGCAAACAGCCCTGTAGCGCCCAGGAGCACAGCCAGGCAGACCACTGCAAGGGTTATCGAAATAGCACGGCGACCCATGTTAGCCCAACCGATAGTTGTTTAACGGAGCGCGAAACATACCTGGAACCTCCGATATCAGGTAGAACGTCGCCAGCAGGCTGGCGACAACTATATGCTTCTTTTATCAAACCATATGGCTGCCACTCGCGGAGGGGGTATCGGTGAGCGGCGTGTTTTCATACTCCATTGGTCAAACCTAAGCGCAGCCCTACAGCTCGTACTTGTACACGCGGTAGATATACTTTTCGGCTTCCATCTCGTAGGTGGCGATGGGCAGACCGTAGCGGTCGTCTCGTCGTTTGGCAGATAGGCAACGCTGTGCTGGCCCGCGTTGAGCGAAAAATCGCCCTGGGCTTGCAGTAACTTGTCCTCAAAGCCCGAGCCGGCCCAAAAATCGGGCAAGCCCACAGAAGGCTGTAGCAAGGTCATTTACGCAACATATGTCCAGCAAAAACGGGTGGTAGCCGGCACGGCTACCACCCGTTTGTCTCATATCTAGCCCATAGCAGGCAAGCTACTTCTTAATGCCGCGTCCCAGACGCTTGGCGACCGATGCAACGGCCTCCTCGCTGGCCGGCCCGCAGCTCACGCAGCCATCATGGGCACGCATCTGGCCGGTGACCTCGTCCATTGCGAGCGGCGCCACCTTCTCGAGCTTAAAGCCCTTGCCGGCGCGCATATTCTCCTTGGCCACGCTGATCATGAGCTTAATGCGGTTGAGCTGGTTGACCTCGGACGCACCAGGATCATAGTCCACCGCAACGATGTTGCTCTCGGGGTGCTGACGGCGCAGCTCCTTGATCACGGCCTTGCCCACCACGTGGTTGGGCAAGCACGCGAAGGGCTGCGTACAGATGATGTTAGGCGCGCCGTGGTCGATCAGGTCGAGCATCTCGGCCGTGAGCAGCCAGCCCTCGCCCATGTTGTTGCACACCGAAAGCACCGTGCGGGCCTTGTCGGCCATGGTGCCGATGCGCTCGGGCGCCTCAAAGCGGCGGGACTTTTCGAGCATCTCCTCCACCGGCGTACGCATCCAGTCCACGAGCTTAATAAGCGCTTGCATGCCCGCGCGCGTAGTGGCAGAGCTTCCCAGCTCGTCCTTCTGCAGCTCGGCGTTGCTCATGGAGTACAGGAAGAAGTCGAGCAGGCCCGGCACCACTGCCTCGCAGCCCTCGCGCTCGATAACATCGACCACGTGGTTGTTGGCTGTGGGATGGAACTTGACCAGGATCTCGCCAACCACGCCCACGCGCGGCTTGGTGCCCTCGCCCACGAGCGGCATGGTGTCGAACGCGCGGATGGCCTCGCGGCACAGCTTGGTGTAGTTGTGGCGGTTGAACTTAGGCGCCAGCTTGCGGGCACGCGCCATGTACTCCTCGTAGAGCGCGTTGGCGGCACCGGGCGTGGCCTCGTACGGACGGCAGCGGTAGAGCACCTGCATCATCACGTCGCCAAAGAGCACCGCGTAGACTGCCTGCTTAAGCAGCGCCGGCGTAATCTTAAAGCCGGGGTTGTCCTCGCCGAGCGCCACGGCCGAAAGCGAGATCACCGGGATCTCGGGGTGGCCGCTCTCACGCAGGGCCTTGCGGATGAGTGCGATGTAGTTGGTGGCACGGCAGCCGCCGCCGGTCTGGCTGATAACCACGGCCGTCTTGGACAGGTCGTACCGGCCGCTCTCGATGGCCTCCATAATCTGGCCCGTTACCAGAATCGACGGGTAGCAAATGTCATTGTTCACATAGCGCAGACCGGCCTCGACGGCGTCGTGATCGGTCGAGGGCAGAAGCTCCAAGTTGTAGCCGGCACCGCGGAACACCTCTTTGACCAGGTCAAAGTGGATCGGCGCCATCTGCGGGCACAGGATGGTGTAGCCCTCCTCGCGCATCTGCTCGGTAAAGGGCACCTTGGGCCACGCGGTCGAAGCACTCTCACGCTGCGCCTCGAACGTGTACTTGCGGCTCGCGAACGCGGGGGCATCCGTGGAGGGCGACACCGGCGCGGCATCGCCTTGCTCGTAGGCCTCGCCCGCGGCCGTGGCCTCGCCCAAGCGCTCGGCCTCCTGGTCCTTAAGCGCGGCCATGAGCGAGCGGATGCGGATGCGCGCGGCACCCAGGTTGGATACCTCGTCGATCTTGAGCACGGTGTAGATCTTGCCGCTGGCCTCCAGGATCTCCTGCACCTGGTCGGTGGTCAGAGCGTCCAGGCCGCAGCCGAAAGAGTTGAGCTGGATCAGGTCCAGGTCGTTGCGCATCGTCACAAAACGGGCGACGGCGTATAGGCGGCTGTGGTACATCCACTGGTCGACGACGCGAATCGGACGCTCGGGCTTCACGAGATGCGCGAGCGAATCCTCGGTAAAGACCGCAAAGCCAAAGCTCGAGATAAGCTCAGGCAGGGCGTGGTTGATCTCGGGGTCGTTGTGGTAAGGACGGCCGGCAAGCACAATGCCGTGGCCACCGTGATCCTCGACCCACTTAAGGGCCTCCTCGCCCATGGTCTGGATGTCCTCGTGGAAGCGCGCGTCGGCCTCAAAGGCAGCGTTGACGGCGGCATCGACCTCGGAGCGCGTGATCTTGGGACCGCGCACGCGACCGCGACCGGCTTGCGCATCGGCCACACGGTCGACAGCGAGCACCTGGTACAGACGGCGCTTGAGCTCGGTCTTATCGTGATAGGGCACAAACGGATACAGGAACTCGATGTTCTGCTCGCGAATCTCGTCGATATTGAGCGCCAACGCCGTGGGGTAGCTCATGACGATGGGGCAGTTGTAGCAGTTGCCGGCGGTCGGATCCTCCTTGCGCTCCCAGCGCACGCACGGCATCCAAATGAAGTCGACATCGCGGTCGATAAGGTTCATCACATGGCCGTGGCTCATCTTGGCCGGATAACACACGCTCTCGGACGGCATGGACTCAATGCCCGCCTGGTAGGTCTTTTTGCTCGACTGGTCGGACAGCTGCACGCTAAAGCCCAGGCGCGTAAAGAACGCGTGCCAGAAGGGGTAGTTCTCGTACATGTTGAGTGCGCGCGGGATACCCACGGTGCCGCGCGGGGCCTCGTCGGGGCTCAGCACCTCGCGGTTAAAGAGCAGCTCGTTTTTCTTTTTAAAGAGGTTGGGGGCCTCGGTCTTCTGCTTTTTGTGGCCGGCGCCCTTCTCGCAGCGGTTACCGGTAATGAAGCGCCTACCGCCGCCAAAATCGTTGACGGTGAGCTGACAGTTGTTGGAGCAACGACCGCAGCGGACGTGTTTTTGCGTCACGGTGAGGTGCGCGATGTCCTCGGCAGAAAGAATGGTCGAAGCGCCGTCGGCGCCGGCGCGATCGCGGGCGAGCAGGGCCGCACCATAGGCGCCCATGCAGCCGGCGATGTCGGGGCGCACGGCGTGAACGCCGGTGAGCTGCTCAAACGCGCGCAGCGTGGCATCGGACATAAAGGTGCCGCCCTGAACGATTACCTGGCTGCCGATCTCCTTGGGATCGCGCAGCTTAATGACCTTGAACAGAGCGTTCTTGATGACGGAATAGGACAGGCCGGCCGCGATGTCGCCCACCGTGGCGCCTTCCTTTTGCGCCTGCTTGACGCGCGAGTTCATAAAGACCGTGCAGCGGCTGCCCAGGTCGACCGGGGCCTTGGCATGGATGGCGGCATCGGCGAACGCGCGCACGTCCATGTTCATAGAGACCGCGAAGCTCTCGATAAAGCTGCCGCAGCCCGACGAGCAGGCCTCGTTGAGCATGATGTGCTCGATGACGCCGTCCTTGACGCGCAGGCACTTCATGTCCTGTCCGCCAATGTCCAGAATGAACTCGACGCCGGGCAGGAACGCCTTGGCGCCGCGCAGGTGCGCGACGGTCTCGATCTCGCCGGAATCGGCCTTGAGGGCCTCAATGAGAAGCGCCTCACCGTAGCCCGTGGTGGTCACGTGGCCGATGGTACAGCCGGCAGGAATGTGGTTGTAGAAATCGGCCATGATGACCTTGGCCGTGCCCAGGATGTCGCCGTTGTTGTTGCCGTACCAGGTGTGCAGCAGCTGGCCGTCCTCGCCCACGAGCGCGGCCTTCATGGTGGTGGAACCGGCGTCGATGCCGATGAACACGCGGCCGGTGTAGCCTTCGAGCTTGCCCTTGGGGACGACCTCGGTGTCGTGGCGGCCCTTGAACTCGGCAAAGTCCTCGTCGGTGGCAAAGAGCGGATCCAGGCGCTCGACCTCGGCACCCTGTGTGTCACCCAAGGCATCGATGGCCTCGATGAGCTGCGGGAACGTGCTGAGCTTATTGGACTCGTGTGCCATGGCGGCGCCGCTCGCCACAAACAGGTGAGCGTTTTGGGGCACAATGCGGTGCTCCTCGTCCAGGTTGAGTGTGAGGTAGAAGCGATGGCGCAGCTCGGAGAGATACTGCAGCGGGCCGCCCAGGAAGGCGACGTTGCCGCGGATGGGACGGCCGCACGCCAGGCCCGAGATGGTCTGGGTCACGACAGCCTGGAAGATGGAGGCAGCCACGTCCTCGGGGCGGGCACCCTCGTTGAGCAGCGGCTGGACGTCGGTCTTGGCAAAAACGCCGCAGCGACTGGCAATGGGATAGATGGTGGTGGCGTTGGCCGCGAGTTCGTTAAGGCCGCTGGCGTCAGTGTGCAGCAGGGTTGCCATCTGGTCGATGAACGCGCCCGTACCGCCGGCACAGGTGCCGTTCATGCGCTGCTCGATGCCGTTGTCGAAGTAGATGATCTTGGCGTCCTCGCCGCCCAGCTCGATGGCGACATCGGTGGCCGGGATGAGGGTCTCGACAGCGCGCTTGCTGGCGATGACCTCCTGGACAAACTCCAGGTCGAGCCACTGGGACAGCAGCAGGCCGCCCGAGCCGGTAATGGCGCAGGTCATCTGGGCCGTCGGCAGCACGGTCGCAGCGCCCTCGAACAGGTCGCGGGCGCAGGCGCGGACGTCGGTGTGGTGGCGCTGGTACTTGGCGTAGACGATCTGGTTGTCGTCGTTGAGGACGGCAAGTTTAACGGTGGTGGAGCCCACGTCGATGCCCAGGTGCAGGTTGCCGCGGGCGTTCTCGGGGTTGAAGATCGCGCCTTCGGGGGCCTGGCCGGCGGCTACGGGCTCGGTGGCGGTGGCGGGCTCGCTAGCGACGGACGTCTCCCCTGCCGCGTTCTTGGCATCGGCAACTGCCTCGGCAACTTTCTCGGCAGCAGCGGTCGCGGCCTTCTGCGCGGCGTCCACCACGGCGGGCGCGGCCTCGCGTGCAGCAGCGACCATGCGGTCCTTGATGCCCTCGACGAGTTTGCTCATTGTCTCTCCTCTTAGTTGTTGGACTCGACGGTTGCGGCGGTGTCGGCCGCGTCCTCGAGCTGTAGGTTCAATAGCTTCATGCCGTATTCCGACACGTTGATATCGATGGGTTGGCCGTACAGGTCACCAGGGCGCACAAAAGCGAGCACCGTCATAATGCGTGCCATGGCCTCGGGCGATTCGGTAAGCCCGCGCTCAAACCAGCGCTGAATCATGCCGACCTCGGCACTCACGACGTAGGTGACGTAGTAGTCAAAGAACGTGCCCAGCGCCAGGCCCAAAATGCCCGTCTGCGCACGCGGCACCACAGCCTCACGCGCGGTGTCGATGATCCTTTTAATGAAGGCCTGGTCGCCGCCCGGACCCAGCAGCACACCGATTAAGTCGCGGTTGGCCGCAAGATAACGCAGCAGCTCAACCGAACCGGGCGCCGGCTCGAGTTCATCGATGTTGTGATAGAGATCAGGCAGCTGAGCTGCGGTGATGAGCTCAATGCGCTCACGGATCTCGGCCAGCAAGCCGTCCTCGATTTGATTGATAAAGTCGGGAATATCGCGGTAGTGCGAATAGAACGTGCGGCGTGTAAGACCGGCGCGCTCGGTGAGCGACGCGACGTTAATGCGCGAAAGGTCGCCGCTTTCGGCAAGCTCGCTGGCAAGCGCCTGGCGAAGGGCACGCTGCGAGCGAAGGGACCGGCGATCGCATTTCTCGAGCTGGGACAAGCGTCCTCCTTGTTACTCAGCCTGTGCGCTATTGCACAGTGCGAGTATTATTGCACACCGTGTGCATCAACACGTAAAGGCAATAATTTGGATGTGACGAAGGGCAGTCCCTTTGTCACATTATTCGATGACGGTGCGGGAGTTTTGCTTGCGCATGGTGGCGAGCATGTGTTTGGGGACGGCGTGGACCATGCAGCTGCCGATGGTCGCGCTCGCGGCGGCCTTGGCTGCATCGCTTGCGTTTTTGGTCGCGTAGCTGTGGCGGAAACGCTTGAGCATGGCGATGTCGTTGCCGCCGTCGCCGTAGACCGCGACCTCATCCTCGGCAATACCGTAGTAGCCCGCCAGCCAGGCCACGCTCTCGCCCTTGTTGCACGCCACGTCCGTGATCTCGAACATCACCGGATCGAACGGCGCGTTGACCACGCGGTCCGATCGCTCGGCCAAATATGCCTTAAGGTCGCGCTCCAGCTCGGGCGAGGTCACGCGGCAGTTGATCTTGCACACGTCATGGCGCAGGATGTCACCGATCGACTGGTCGAAGTACTGCTCCTCGTGATACCCGCCGCGCGCACGCATGCCGCGCATCACAATACGCTTGATGGGGTTGTCCTTTTTAAAGCCCGCCTGATGCATCTCGAACGAACCGCTCGAAAACATGCCATCGGACGTTGAGCAGTCGAAGCAAATGTCCGGGAATGCCTTGAGCAGCTCCTCGGTAACCTGCGGATCGATGGTCCAGGTTTTGAGCACCTCGCCATGACTGTCGCGCACGATTGATCCATTGGAGCAGCAGGCGTCAAGCGCCAGGCCCGTAAAGCCATGCTCGCCGATCGGCAGCGTCGAGCGTCCGGTCGCGGGAACCACATGCAGGCCAGCCTCGGTCAGCTCGCGAATGGCGCGGCGGATGGTTCCGTCGGCCTCGTGCAGGGCGTTCAGCAGCGTTCCGTCTAAGTCACTCGCAAACATCTTGATCATGGGCATGCCTCTCCTTCGTCTGCACGATATTGTAGACGAGAACGGGCGTGCCCAAACAATGGCGTCCCGGCGCGACGTGCCACTGCCTCCACAAATTCACGGTGCCCCAGTGCCTTAAGACATTCGCCATAAGCGACTTTTCAGCCGATAAAACAGCGCTGTAATCAACGTCAGCACCGCCAACATTCCTGCGAATACAATCGCCGGAGTCCATCGATCATATGCGAGCCCGTAAACCAATTGGCCAATAGGCGTTGCGCAGGAAAGCGCCATGTAAACGAGTGCCAGCACTTTTCCGCAGAGTTCCTTTGGCGCTGACCGCTGAACGAATGAAACGACTTCAACCGATGTAACGCTTGCCCACGCCATGACCCATGCCGAGCCGGCCGCAAGCGCGACAAACGCAAATTCGTTAGGACCGCTCAGTAGCGTGACAATAATCGGTACGACTCCTAAACAGATCATCGCAACATATCGACATATGCCCTTGAAGGAAAAACGATGCGGCCAAATACCGACCAAACCACTGCCGACAAGACCACCTAAGCCCATAGCCACCTCAATAATCCCAACGAAGGATGACTGCATTCCGAGATGCTTTGCAACAATAACAGGAGCACCAATCGTTAACCCAACTAACGCAAGGTTCAAAATAGCCGCAATCAAAAACACAACGAGCAATGATGAGTTTTGAGACAGGTACCGAATCAACTCCCGAAAATCGTTTCGGCGTGTCGTACGAGTCGCGCCGTCTCCCATCGTTTCAGATGAGGCATTTTGCTTGAGTGCGCCCCCGAACAGCAGGGCTGAAATCGTAAACGTCAACGCCGCGGTTTCGCATAGAGTATCGATACCAAAGCACCCATAGACTGCCGTCCCGACTACAGGCCCCAAGATATTGCTCATCATGATTATCTGCGAGACCAACGCAGTGGCACGCTCAACCTTTTCTTGGCCCGTCATGCGCACCGCCTCAATTTGAAGCATCGGTTTCAGCAGCGATTGGATGCCATATTGGACGCAAAGCATTGCTGCCACGACAACCGCAAGAGGCAGCGAACGCTTCATGGGGATAAACAGCAGTGATGCAGCCATCAGAACAATGCCGAGTACCACAAGAACCCCGCGATGTCTTCCCCGATCCGCCAAAATCCCGCCAACCGGAGTCGCGAGCACGCCCGGTATGAACGCTATCGCCGCGACGGCGCCATATAACGTTGAGGAGCCGCTGCAATCGAACAAGTAGAGCGGACACGCAAAGCACAGTGCCGACAGCATCGAATACGCACACAGCTGTGCAACAAGAAGACCAAATAGCCTGATAGATCGCACTGTTTTTGGCGCCAATGAAACGCTAATTCTTCGCATCCCAGCCATAAGCCTGCCCCCAAATACATACTGTCAGTATGTATTTAATGACTTGAAAAGGGCAGCCGTGGCTACCCTCACAAATCAATTACATACCGTTGGTATCTATATTACCACCCGGCACGGTTCCATACGTCCCAAATCTGGGCCGTTGTCTGGAGCACTTCATTACCCAAATCGAGCCCCACCGCTGCCGCCATCTGTGCCAAACATTGTGCGCGAGCGAGCATTCGCTCCTTGGGCTCGAGCGGACGGAACAATGGCAGCAGCCAAAGATTCGCTAACAACGATACGGCCTCCGCTGCTTCGCGCGGGCATTCGCACGCAATGGAGCCGTCGGCGATGCCCTCCTCGATTACTGGCAAGAGATTGCCATCGGCCGACTCGTCAAACGAACCTTGGTACTGCATCGCCAGCAGCCGCGAGCTTTTTACCGGATCTGCCGCAGGATGCATGCGAGCCCATATCTCGATTTGCGGAACGACGGACTCGGGCGCATAAAGTCGTTTGAGCTTTTGAGCTCCCGTCATATTGCCAGCACCGAGTGTCGCGCGACGGTGTTCAGCAATCGGAGCCGTTGCCCGATCAAATGCGGCGTTGAAAATCTCCTCTTTGCTCTTAAAGTGATGATAGACAGCACCCTTGGTCATGCCATCGAGACGGTCAACGATATCCTGGATGCTCGTCCCCTCATAACCCTGTACGCAGAATAGCTCCAGCGCCGCGTCGAGAATCTTCGCGACAGTCTCCTCGGGATATTTATTACGACCCATAATCCGTCCATCCACAACGCAAGTCTTGTGCCTCATTGCAGCATTTTAACGTTGCGGATGGTAGACGGTCGATTCTACACCGCGGCGGGGCCGTGTTCGCCGGTACGGATGCGGATGACTTCCTCGACCGGCTCGACCCAGATCTTGCCATCGCCGACGGCTCCGGTGCGTGCGGCGTTACAGATGATGTCGACAATGCTGTCGACATGCTCATCGGCGCAAATGAGCGTGAACTGCACCTTAGGGATCGTGTTGACAAGCAACTCGTTGCCGCGCACGTATTCCTTCCAGCCATGCTGCGCACCGCAGCCCTGCACCTGGTTGATGGTCATGCCGCGCACATCAGCAGCAAACAGCGCATCTTTAAGAACCTCAAGCTTCTCCTGGCGCACAATAGCCGTAATTTTCTTCATAGTGAATTCCTCTCTTCAATAAAAGAAATGAATTGCCATTCAATGACGCGGGTTTTCGAGGTGCCCGAGATTGCCCTGAAAGAGGAGCGCCGCGTACTTCGGTACGCAAGCGACGGTTTGAGGGGCAAGATCGGGTGCCTGGGAAAGCCGTGTCGCTAATCGAGTCCGGAGAACGAGGGATACGCGCTCTCGCCGTGCTGACTCGCATCCAGGCCCAGCGCCTCGTCGGCCTCGTCCACGCGCAGACTGCCGTGGAACAGCACCTTGACCACCGCGGCGATCACCAAGTCGAGCACCAACACAATAGCGACCGTCACCACAATGCCCAAAATCTGCGAGATGAGCAGCGACACGTCGCCCGTGTAGAACAGGCCGCCCTTACCAGTCCACGAGAGCTCCGGCACACAGAACAGGCCCGTGAGCACGCCGCCCAAGATGCCGCCGATGCCGTGGCAACCAAACGCGTCGAGCGCATCGTCGTAGCCAAACTTGGTCTTAAGATGGCTGATGGCCAGGTAGCAGACGGGCGATACGATCAGGCCCATAACCAGCGCTGCCCACGGCTCGACAAAGCCCGCGCCGGGCGTGACCACCACAAGGCCCGCAACCAGACCGGTGCTGGCGCCCACCAGCGTGGGGCGACCAGTGTGCACGCGCTCGACGGCAAGCCACGAGACCATGCCCGCCGCGCTGGCCGTCACGGTGTTGAGGATGGCGAGTGCCGCCACGGCGTCAGCCTTGAACTCGCTGCCGCCGTTAAAGCCAAACCAACCAAACCAAAGCAGGCCGGCGCCCAACGCCACAAACGGCACGTTATGCGGGCGATAGCTCACCATGCCAAAGCCGCGACGACGGCCAAGCATTAAGCAGAGGATCAGGCCGGTAAGACCGGACGAAATGTGTACCACGTCGCCGCCGGCAAAGTCGAGTGCGCCGATGATGTCGCCGATAAAGGAGTCCTCGCCGCCCCATACCATATGGGCGAGCGGCGCATAGACCACAAGCAGCCAAATGCCCAAGAAGGCCGCCATGGCACCAAACTTAACGCGGCCGGCCAGGCTGCCCGTGACGATAGCAGCTGTGATCATGGCAAATGCCATCTGGAAGGCGATGTTGATGATCTGAGGGTAGACAGCACCGTCCGCAGCATTGCCCTCGGCCGCCTGCAGCACTTGGTTGAGCACCGGCAGGCACAGCAGCTGGTCAAGGCCTCCAATAAACGGGCTGGAACCGTCGCCGCCGTAGGCCAGCGACCAGCCGGCGACAATCCACAGCACGCCGACCAGGCCAATGGCGCCAAAGCACATAAGCATGGTGTTGATCACATTTTTGCGCCTAGACAGGCCGCCATAGAAAAACGCCAGACCCAGTGTCATTAAAAACACGAGCATGGTGCAGATGAGCATAAACGTTGTCGATCCCGTATCGTACATTCGCTCCCCCTTGATCGCATGAACGTTGTCGGCGCCCATAATGCGGCCGAGGGGCAACTGGTGTAGACCAGATACGGCGTTGTTAAACGCTGCGTTGTCGAATGGAAACGGTGCCGCAATCTTGGAAACGGCGCGGCAACGGGCGCGAAACGAACGGGAAATACGCGAGCAAGGGAGCCGTGAGCGCGCCCATCCCGGCTAGCGCCGAAACAGCTCGTGGGCGCGGTCGCGGAGATTAGTTGCTCGAATGACGCCTTCGTAGCGATTGATGCGCAGACGCGGGAAGGCATTGAAAAAGCGCAGGTCACGACGACTGAGTGACACGCTCGGTACCGGACGGCTCATGCGCTTACCGGCAAGGCGACGACTGAGCGACGGACGCGGCATGCTCGGCGCGGCATCGGCCACGCGGCGGGCAGCGAGCGCCAGGCCGCGAGCACCATCCGCGATAAACGTCGGCATCGAAGCCTTCTCACGAAGGGCATCGAGCGTCGCGTCGCCCAGCTCGGCCAGCCACGCGTTAACGGCACGACTGCGGATATGCGTCTGTGTCACCGAGTCGATCGCCGAATCGGGAATACGTTCGAGCATGGAGTCTGACGCATCGGCAAGCGACTCATTGATGCGGTCGGCAAGGTCGGCCCGGACGCGCTCCAACTGATCGGACAGACGCCGCCAGCTGGCCAGCGAGCACACTGCGTCAACCATCATCGCGACCGCGACGATAAAGGCGGACAGCCGCACAATCAGCACCGGCAGATGGCCAAGCAGCCCCAGCAATGCCGGCTCCACTAAACGGCAAATGCACAACGCACCCAAGCCAAACGCGCATGCCCAGTACAGACAGATGCGTCCGTGCAGGTTAAACGGCAGGTGCGAATAGTCCCAAAAGCGAGCGCCCGTTGTTTTTTCCAGCAGCACGCCTACGCTGTACTCAATCACGCTGCATACAAGCGCCGCGGCGACAAACTGGCTCGAGGCATCCGGAATCCCGCGCAGCAAAAGCCAGCAGGCTATGCCGCCCACACCATAGATGGGGCAGCACGGCCCCAGCAAAAAGCCGCTGTTGGCAAATCGCCCGTGATTGAGCATGGCGCAGACTGTCGATTCCCATGCCCAACCGCAAAAACCGTAGAAGGCAAACGAGAGCACCAGCGCCGAGAGCGGACAGGCGGCAAGCGTCGCGCCGTCAAATGCCATGTCGATCGCGGTCCCCACCGTCTACCCTCTCCTCTTTTCGCTCGATTCGTCACTCACGCCATCGTCTGCCTCGTCCTTGCGCGGCAGACGGCCGGCGATCGTCTCGCGCAGAGCACACCATTTATCCGCCAGGCATACAATCCATGCCTCACGACACGTCGGCGGCACCGGCACCAGCGGAAACATATGGCGCACGATAATATTCCGCTCACGAGACGTCAGCTCAAAATCCTCTTCGGCTCGCGCCAGGGCAAAAAACGGGTGGCGAAAGCCATGCAGCCGATGGCTTGGGTCGGGATCGTGCCAGTCATAGAGAAAGTAATCGTGCAGCAGGGCCCCGCGCAGCAACGAGGCGCGGTCGACCGAGACACCGACACGGCCCAGGCGCTCGGCAAAGGACAGACTTGCCCGCGCCACCGAGGTCACATGTGCATAGACCGTCACATCACCATGCTGGATAAACCCGTGCGTCAGGTCCAAGCGGCCCGCCTGGGCGAGCTGACGGGCGGCATAGTCAACCTCGCGCGCGATTTTCTCGGCACGAACGGTATCGGACATGCTGCCTCCTTCCAGCGGCCCGCGGCGACAAGCCACGGCCTGCGCACGATCGATAAAAACATCATGGAACACATCAGTATGGCATCGGACAAAACGTTTTGCCCCACCAGTTGGCGAATTACCGCGCCGCCGTCACATATCAAACGCCAAAATGTGCGAGACTGTCTTGTGCAATTGTGCCGGCCGAGGGAGTGCCGGCGCACGATTCGCATGGAGTAACCCACAACGATGCTGCTTACGCAAACGACAACGCCCGAGGACGTCAAGGCTCTCGACCGCGCCGAGCTTCCGCTGCTCTGCGGCGAGATTCGCCACGCCATCCTCGAAAGCTCCGCCGCCGTCGGCGGGCACGTTGCCCCCAACTTGGGCGTCGTTGAGCTCACGGTCGCGCTCCATCGCGTGTTTAACTCCCCCACCGACAAAATTGTCTTTGACGTGTCGCACCAGACCTACGCCCACAAGGCGCTGACCGGGCGCGCGTACACCTATATCAATCCGGAGCGTTATGGTGAGGCTTCTGGCTTTGCCAATCCCAACGAGTCCGAGCACGACCTGTTCGCCATGGGCCATACCTCCACGTCGGTGAGCCTGGGCTGCGGCCTTGCCCACGCGCGTGACCTGGCGGGCGACACGTATAACGTCATCACCATCATCGGCGACGGCTCGCTTTCGGGCGGCCTGGCGTTTGAGGGCTTCAACAATGCCGCCGAACTCGACAGCAACCTGATCATCATCGTCAACGATAACGACCAGTCCATCGCCGAGAACCACGGTGGCCTCTATCGCAATCTGGCCGAGCTGCGCGCCAGCAACGGCACCTGTGAGCGCAACGTTTTCCGCGCGATGGGACTCGACTACCGTTATTTGGACGCCGGCAACGACGTGTTGGCCCTAGTCGACGCGCTGCAGGAACTGCGCAATATCGATCATCCCATCGTGCTGCACGTCTCCACCGCCAAGGGCAAGGGCTTTGAGCCAGCCCAAAACGACCCCGAGCGCTGGCACCACGTGGGTCCGTTTGACATGGCGACCGGGCGCAAGCTCTGCCCGGGCCATCCGAGCGAGCCTGCGCCGCGCACCTACGCCGACATTACGGGCGAGGCGCTCAGCGCCGCCATCGAGCGCGATCCGCAGGTCGTGGGCATCACGGCCGCCACACCCTACATCATGGGCTTTACACCCGAGCTTCGCGCCGCCGCCGGCAAACAGTTCGTCGATGTGGGCATTGCCGAGGAGCACGCCGTGACCTTTGCCACCGCGCTTGCGCGCTCGGGCGCCAAGCCAGTCTTTGGTGTGTACGGCACGTTTTTGCAGCGCGCCTACGACGAGCTGTGGCACGACCTGTGCCTCAACGACGCCCCCGCAACCATTTTGGTGTTTGGTGCGTCAATCTTTGGCACCACGTCCGAGACGCACCTTTCGTTCTTTGATATTTCCATGCTGGGCGGTCTTCCCAACATGCGCTACTTGGCGCCGGCCTGCATGGAGGAATATCTGTCCATGCTGAGCTGGTCGCTCGACCACCGCGAGCATCCCGTGGCAATCCGCGTACCGGGCATCGGCCTGGTAAGCCGCCCCGACCTTGCGCCCGCCGAAGACACCGACTACAGCGCCGTTCGCTACAACGTGGTGCGTCAGGGCCGCGACGTTGCCGTGCTCGCGCTTGGCGATTTCTTTGAGCTGGGTGAGCGCGTGGCAAACCGCTTGGCCGCCGAGTACGGTATCGAGGCCACGCTCGTCAACCCTCGCTTTGCAGCCGAGCTCGACCGCAAGTTCCTCGACAGCCTTGTCGCCGAGCATCGCGTTGTCGTCACCCTCGAGGACGGCATCTTGGACGGCGGCTGGGGCGAGCGCGTGGCGTGCTACCTGGCCTGCACGCCCGTGCGCACGCGCACCTTCGGCATCGCCAAGGGCTTCCCCGACCGCTACGACCCCAACGAACTGCTCGCGCAGAACGGCATGACGGTCGAGAACATGGCCGCCGAAGCCGCAAGACTACTCAACGAGTAAGAAAACCTCCGCAAGGAAAGCACCCCCCCCCCTGCGGAGGTTTTTGTTTTCGCGACGCGATTATCTCAATCTGTAACATCTAGGGCCCGAATTCCCGTCTAACTGTTACAGATCTAGACAAGACGTCTTAGTCCCTGACCTTTGTCTCAATCTGTAACAGATAGAGACCTTTTGTCCGTCCAGATGTTACAGATCGAGACATTCGAATTCCCCTGAAGAGAAAATCTCGATCTGCAACAGTTAGAACCCATTTCCTCGTCTACCTGTTACTGATTGAGACAAAACAGCGAGGCGGGCCGTCCGAAAAGCACTATCTCAGCAGCAACAACCGACGTTTGCCCAGATAAAACCTGCCAAAATAAACCTGTCCCTTTTTGGTAGGTAGAATTACCCATAAGGCAAGTATGTTTCTGAGTTATTTCGTGTTGACCCATTTGAGCGGGATAGGGTATAACTCTACTCAACCGCTAGGGATTTTATTGAGAAAGGTGTTCTCCCATGAGCAAGAACCTCTCCCAGCAGGTCGTTCTCGACCGCCGCGGCTTCGTTGCCGCCACCTTCGCAACCGTCGCCGGCCTTGGTCTTGCCGGCTGCTCCGACACCAGCGCCGAGGCCGACAAGGGTTCCGCCGCCGGCTCCTCCAAGAGCTCCAATGATACCGAGGCTTCCACCACGCTCGACGCTAAGGCATTCGACAAGCTCGTCGACAACGGTCCCAAGGCCGATGACGACGCCATCGCCGCCAGCGCCTGGGCCACGGCCGTCAAGGACGCCGGCGTCTTTAAGATCGGTGGCGTTCAGACCTCCACGCTCTTCTCCCTCCTCAACGAGAAAGACGGTCAGACCCGCGGCTTCGATGCCGGTATCGCACAGCTCCTGTCCAACTACATTCTGGGCGAGAACAAGGTCGAGATCACCCAGGTAACCTCGGACACGCGTGAGTCCGTCCTGCAGAACGGCCAGGTCGACGCCGTCTTCGCCACCTACACCATTACCGATGAGCGCAAGAAGCTCGTCTCCTTTGCCGGTCCCTACTACTACACGCAGCAGGCCATCCTGGTGCTCGCCGATAACGACGACATCAAGAGCGTTGACGACCTGGCCGACAAGAACGTCGCCGTCCAGTCCGGCTCCAACGGCCCCGCCATCCTGGAGGAGTTCGCTCCCAAGGCCAGCCAGCAGGAGTTCAAGACCGACGAGGAGGCCCGTCAGGCACTCCAGCAGGGTCGCGTTGACGCCTATGTCATCGATAACAACATGCAGCAGAGCGCCCTGGTCCGCGAGCCCGGTAAGTACAAGATCGCCGGCAAGCCCTTCGGCAGCAAGGAGCCCTATGGCATCGGCCTGCCGCTCGATTCCGACGGTGTCGCCTTTGTCAACGACTTCCTTAAGAAGATTGAGGACGATGGCACTTGGACCGAGCTGTGGCAGATCTGCATCGGCGACCGTACGGGCGACACCAATGTTCCCGAGCTGCCCGAGATCGGCGCCTAGGCAGCGAGCCTGGTAACGGCCGCAACGAAACCATACGGAAACGCATGATGCGCTTTATTGCGGTAAACTGTTTCCTCACTGAGTTGTCGGGGCTTCCGTACACACGGGAGCCCCTTTCCTTATCGGCGGGAGGTCCGCATGAGTCTCTCCGAACTCTGGTCGCTCTATGGCCAGAACTATATCGACGCGCTGCTAGCAACCTGGGGCATGACGCTTGAGTCGTTTGCCATCGCCATGGTACTGGCCGTCGCCGTCACCGTGATGCGCGTGTCGCCGCTCAAGCCACTGCGCGTCTTTGGCGACCTGTATGTCCAGGTCTTCCGTAACATCCCCGGCATCGCGCTGCTCATCATCGTCGTCTACGCACTGCCGCCGCTCAAGGTCGTCCTGCCCTACCGCACCTGCGTTATCGTCGCCACGGTCCTCTTGGGCTCGGCCTTTGGCTCCGAGAACTTTATGAGTGGCATCAACACCGTTGGCGTCGGTCAGGTCGAAGCCGCACGTTCGCTCGGCATGAGCTTCAATCGCATCCTCGCCAAGATCGTGATTCCGCAGGCACTGCGCTCGAGCGTGCTGCCCATGACCAACCTCTTTATCGCCGTCATGCTCACCACCGCGCTCGGCAGCCAGGTGCCGCTTAAACCGCAGGAGCTCACTGGCGTGGTGAGCTACATCAATACCCGCTCGCTCGGCGGCGTCGCCGCGTTCTTTATCTCGGCGCTCGGCTACCTGGGCACGGCTTTTGTGGTGAGCCACATTGGCAACTACATCGACAAGAAGGTGAGGATCCTCCGATGAGCAAGCATTCCTCCCCTGCGCTTACCATGCGCGATGCGCTCTACGAGGCTCCCGGCCCCAAGATGCGCGCCAAGATTCGCATCGGCACCGCCATCTCGCTTGTTGCCGTGGCCGCACTCGTCGTCCTGGTACTGCAGCGCTTTTATGTGACCGGTCAGCTTTCGGTCCACTACTGGTATTTCTTTACGCACCTCACCACCTGGAAGTTCTTACTTGCCGGCTTTGAAGGCACCGTTAAAGTCGCACTCACCGCTGGCGCCATCGCGCTCGTGCTGGGCCTGGGCCTTATGCTCGGCCGCACGAGCGATATTAAGCCGTTGCAGCTGGCCTGCCGCGTGCTCACCGATTTCTTCCGCGGCGTACCAAGCCTGCTGTTCATCTACTTCTTCTTTTTGGTGCTGCCCCAGTACAAGATCGCGCTGCCGTCGTTTTGGATGCTCACACTTCCCGTCGCGCTCGCTGCAGCCGGCGTACTTGCCGAGATCTTCCGTGCCGGCGTTAACGCCGTGCCGCGCGGCCAGGCCGAAGCCGCCCAGGCACTCGGCCTCTCCAAAGCTAAAATCACCTTTAAAATCGTGTTACCGCAGGCTATTCGGTTTATCATTCCGTCCTTGATTTCGCAGCTCGTGGTCGTAGTCAAAGACACCACCGTGGCCTACGTGGTGAGCTACCCCGACCTCATGCAAAACGCCCGCGTGCTCATTACCAACTACGACGCCCTCGTGTCGGTCTACCTGGTAATCGCGGTCATCTACATCCTCATCAACGTCGCGATCAACAAGGCTGCTGTCTACGTTTCGCACAAGACCGGCGCGACCATCATCCGCTAACGCTTTACCATTTCGAGTCATAAGGAGCCGAGCACCATGGCACAGAGCACTTCTTC
The DNA here is from genome assembly GCA_959019775.1 of uncultured Collinsella sp. Classification (GTDB taxonomy): domain Bacteria; phylum Actinomycetota; class Coriobacteriia; order Coriobacteriales; family Coriobacteriaceae; genus Collinsella. Next base: position 16,014 of record CAUEPS010000010.1, on the reverse strand, counting down.
TACCGGCAATCAGCCGCTGATTGAGCTCAAGCACGTCGATAAGCACTATGGCGACCTGCACGTTCTCAACGACATCAATCTGTCAGTCGATCGCGGCGAGGTCGTCGTTGTGATCGGCCCCTCGGGCTCGGGCAAGTCGACCATGTGCCGCACCATCAACCGCTTGGAGACCATCGACTCGGGCGAGATCCTCATCGAGGGCCAGCCCTTGCCGCAGGAAGGCAAAGACCTTGCCCGCATGCGTGCCGAGCTGGGCATGGTGTTTCAGCAGTTCAACCTGTTCGCACATATGACCGTACTGCAGAACGTCATGCTGGGACCGGTCGATGTGCTGGGCGTCTCCAAGGACGAGGCCCGTGAGCGTGCCATGGACCTGCTGGGCCGCGTGGGCGTTGCCGAGCAGGCCGATAAGGTGCCCGCACAGCTCTCGGGCGGTCAGCAACAGCGTGTAGCCATCGCCCGTTCGCTTGCCATGCAGCCCAAGGCCATGCTCTTTGACGAGCCCACGAGCGCCCTCGATCCCGAAATGATCAATGAGGTGCTCGAGGTCATGGTCCGTCTGGCCCAGCAGGGCATGACGATGATCGTCATCACGCACGAGATGAACTTCGCCCGCCGCGTGGCCGACCGCGTCGTGTTTATGGCCGACGGCCAGATCGTGGAAACCGGCACGCCCGACGAGTTCTTCGACCATCCCCAGACCAAGCGCGCCCAGGACTTCCTCAACTCCATCAAGGGCCACTAGCCCAATTGCCACGCGGGCAAATTCATCACCAGCGTTTGTCCCGCGCCACCCCTATGCCATGTCCACCTGGATTCGAAGGCCGCACCCATGATCGGAACACGTACTTCCTCGTCCTATACCCCGCACGTCGACGTTGCCCCCGCCGACCGTCCGCTCATCCTCGTCGCGCCGCGTTGGGAAGAGGCAAAACCGTTTTTGAGCGAGACCCTCTCCCCCAACGAGGAAATCGCAAGTGTCTTTGTCGATGCCATCCTTGCCGCCGGTGGCCTGCCGCTGCAGATGTCTATTACCGAAGACGTCGATGTTATCCGTCATTACGTGGAAATCGCTGACGGTATCGCTATTCCCGGCGGCCCGGACGTCAACCCCAAACGCTGGGGCGACGAGCGTCCTTACGACCCCACGCTGTGCTGCGAGATTCGCGACCGTTTTGAGTTTAAGCTGGTTAACGAGGTGCTTCGCGCCAAGAAGCCGCTCTTTACCACCTGCCGAGGCACGCAGCTGCTCAATGTCGCCACCGGCGGCACCCTGTGCATGGACGTGCCGAGCCTGGGTGCGCGCGAGGGCCGCACGCAGTGGCGCCATACCCACGTGCTCAACGATCCCGTGCACCCCGTCGAGGTCGTGCCGGGCTCGCTGCTGGAGCGCGCGGTTGGCGGGCACAGGCTGATCCAGACCAACTCGGCACATCACTGCTGCGTCGACCGTCTGGGTAAAAGCACGCGCTTGGTCGCCAAGGCAACCGACGGCGTTCCCGAGTGCATCGAGGTCGAAGGCCAGCCATTCTGCCTGGGCGTGCAATGGCATCCTGAGTACACGTGGAAGACGCTCGAGACCGACTTTAACCTGTGGAAGTCGTTTGTCGAGGCAGCGGCCAAGGTAAAGCAGGCACGCTAGCTCGCAAATCACATAGGCTTAAACCTTCCATGCTAGGGGGGGCGGACACCAGCCACGGTGCCCGCCCCCCCCTGTATTTGGTATGCTCGGTATGATTATCCCTCACAAACAATCAAAGAAATCTCGACCGCAATCGGTCGACTGTAAAGCAGATGGCAAAAACGCTTGCTACGTTTATTAGGCAGTCAATTAAAATCGAAACGCATTGACCATCCCCCAACGGGGTCACGCCGCAAATCCACATGAGCATCGAGGACGGAAGCGGAAGCATGGAATTGGCCCCGAGCTGTATGTAGATCGCTATGACGTTGACAAGCAGCAGCATGCCAATCGGACCGAAGCCGGACCCAAAATAGGAAACAACGATTACGCAAGAAACCACGTATGCAAGGCAGGCGGCGGCAGCAAGAACAAGTCGATAGCAACATACATGCAGGTTGAAATACTGTTGAGCATCTAAAACGATCGCGCAGTTAAGGCAGTACAAAACGACAGTCGACAGGATAAACGCGCCCAAAAGGGCAAAAGAAGACAGCACCACTCGCGCAACGATAGCGCACACACGCTTCCCTCCCCGAGCCTCCGACAACCCCCACGGTTCCTCAATAAAGCCCGAACTGACAAAGCGCGGCACAATGCAAGCCGCGATGAACGGGAAGAACAATGCATGAGCCAACGGGGCTACGTTGAACAGCAGACCGCGAAAAACCTCTGCATTACCAAATAGAAGGACATCCTCTGCCGATAGCCGAAGCGTCGGGTCTGGGAAAAAGCCTAAGAAACTGTTCTCACGGAGGCTACAGAACCACATCGGGAAAGAACTAAGCTGCAATACCACCATGCACGCATAAATTACCAGGATTAAGGCGTACGTCCATTTGCTCACATGCTTCAATTCTGAATGAAGGAATCTTCTAGTCTGACGAGCCATTGAGCACACCCCCAGTACGAAAGCTCACGAGAGCGTAAATCAATACCGATAGACAGCTGGCTGCCGCGCCATATCCCAGAAGCGTCAGCTGCCCCATATCGCTATACCCAAGGGCACATCCAACTCCAAGGTACGGCCCCGGAAGAAAGAAGATCCATCGCAAGGACGGTATGGGCGTCTGAAGGTAAGTTCCGTAGAGCGTCAAGCTCATGACAAATCCAATAATTATCGCAGCTCCGCTCAATACAGCGCTGTCTGTAATCCGATAGATGGTCGTCGTCTCCAACGCAACCGATATCACCAATACGGCGTTGACTATCATTGCAGGCAAAAATACAGTTAGCATGTCGTGCGAGTAGTTATGCCCTCCACGTATTATGGCTATTGCAAAAAGAAGAAGGCAAAGCGCACTATATGCTGCGCCAATTATTAAAGCAGACGAAAATGCATGGGCTAGAGCCCCATAAAAGCGGTTGAGACCTCTTGCCAAAGAAATTCGGCAGCCCTCTTCATAGCCACGCTCCTGTAGAATTACCAGGCAAACGATGAGCGGCACAAGCAGAGATGTGCCGGCAAAGGCGCTACGCACAAGGGACTCATCGGGTGCAGAAGGATCGATTACATTCCAGCAGAAGCCAATATCCTCCCCAAAAACGCTATTGCCAAAGGCGAGCAACGTTGTTCCGTTTTTTAGAAAGATGCCGAAGAGAAGGCCGAACGCCAACATAAGCGCAAGACCAAACTTCGCCGGAAATATCCTGTGCAAACGTATCATATCTGCCTTTATGGGATGGATCGCCCGCTTCATAGCGAGACCGCCTTCATCAAGCGCCTGTAATACTCTTTTAGGGACGACGCCTCATCCCTTATGACGTCCATCGATTCCTTTTTTAGCAGTTCGCCGTCATGAATAAACAGGCAGCTTGTTGCAACCGATGCCAACTCATCCAAATCATGACTAGAGATGAGCATGGTCTTACCCTGCTCTCGATTCAATCGACCGATAAGGGCCCATATACTCTCGATGCCCAACGGATCCAATCCATTTGCCGGCTCATCGAAAATTAGTACGTCGGTGTCGCCCAATAAAGCCGTAGCTATATCCAGTCGCCGTTTCATTCCCAGAGAAAAACTGCTCACGCTCTTTTTCTCATCGACGTCCAGCCCGACTTGGCCCAAGACGCGAGGAACCTCACGTTTCTCATCGAGCCCCCATTCCGCACATCGGATCCGAAGATTCTCAGCCGCACTGAGGGATTGGTATGCTCCGCAGGAATCTGGCACATAGCCGACACGCGTCCGCATCAGGCTCAGCTCTTTTTTCGACTTGCCCCCAAAGAGCTCCACGCTCCCCGACGACGGCTCGCAGAGGCCCAAGACGATTTTAATAAGCGTGCTTTTGCCCGCACCGTTTGCACCAACAAGGGCAAGGAGCTCAGACTGATGCACCTCGAAGGAAACGTCATGCAAAACGCGCCGTTTCCCGTAGCGCTTTGACACCTTTGATAACTTTATCGCTGATGTGTTCATTGGCCTCCCTTCCTGCTCGATAGCAAAACTGATCATATCGTTTCTTCTTTCCTTTATCGTTTTTTCTAGTTGTTATTGTTTTTCGATAACTCATATTTGTCAAGATAGTCTAAAAGAAAGAACCCGTGTTAGACACGGGCCCCTTTACGCTGATATTTCGTTATAGTTGTTCGCTTTATGCTACTCGTCGCTCAAATCTACAGCAAAGACTGATGTCGGAAGCGACGCCTCGTTGCCTCCGCCATCCCGCATCTGTCTCACGACATTTTTTGCACGCTCGACAATAAGCTCCTCAAGCTCTTTCTCGCTCACACGCTGAATAATATCTCCCGGTTGACAATCAAGCTCATCACAGATATCGAGAAGAGTCTTTAGGCGAATAGCTTTTATCTTTCCGTTTCTCAGCTTTGAAATATTAGCCGGAGTATGCCCCGTCGCCCGAATCAGATCAGCGCTGGTCTTTCCGGTCTTAAGCAGCTGCGTCTCAAGCTCGATGATGAGATAGCTCATGCTTCCTCCTACACAAGCTCGTCAGACTGCTCTTGGAGCAGCGAGGCATAACTCCAGATCACCGAGATACACAGACAGACAGCCGCGCCGATAAGCGACCCCGCATCAAAGGCAACGCCTTGGCAAATCTCAATAACGAAGGAATGAGGCACGACGTAAAGCTCCAGCCCACCAATGGTAAGATTGACCGATCCGTAGGCACCAATAAGCGAAACCGCGGCGTTAACAGCAAAGGCGAGCGCAAGAACACGGATAAGCCGCACATGCGTCTTGGTAAAGGGCGAGACGCCTCGCGAGATGTTACGGCTGATCCCACACAGAACGACAAGCGAAATACCCACGACGAGTGCCAGGCACAGTCCGCTTGGGATAACGATGCACCCGCCATCGAGAAGCGTCACGACGCCGAAAGAATCGACAGAGGCAACGTTTGCAACCGCATACCAGATCACGTAAACAACCAACGCGGCAAAAGCGACGAGCATCCCTGCAAAAACGGCTGCCATGCAAAAGCCAAGCTTCCTGATATTTTCGCCCGCTTTGGCCATACGCTGAACGCTGTTAGACATACACTCACCCTCATCGACTCTATCGTTATTCGAACAGTTTATCGAACAACGATATTGATTGCATGCGGAAAGCCCCGCCAGTGCGCATAGGCCATTTACTAACCCGGAGGGGTGAGCGTGGATTTTTGGACACATATCGAACGAGAGTGGATAATCTCCCACTTTGAGGCCGCCACCGGGCCTAAAACGGGAGATTATCCACTCTCATAGTCATCAAAGCACGCAAGCCCTTACTCGGCCGCCTCGCGCAGGGCCGACATCGTAGCCGCATATTGCTGCTGCAACGCATGCATTCCCTCGCGAGCGCCGTCAACAGCATCGGCGCCGCGCAGCGCTTCGGTCACCACGACCGCCGGCTCGTACAGATTATCGAATCCCAGGCTCTGGCTCACGCCCTTGAGCGTGTGCGCTGCCATAAACGCTTCCTCGGCGTCTCCCGCCGCCATGGCAGCCTCCAGCTTGTCCATGCTCTCGTCATCTAAAAACTTGAGGGCAAAGCGGGCAAGCATTTCCCCGCCCATCAGCCGAGCACACGCGTCATCATAATTAGCGCCGATCTTCTCATACGCCTCACGCATGGAAATCATGGATTAAAAACTCCTTTGGTCAAACTAAATCGTGGGAAACGCAACGACGTCAGCGGGGCGTGCCAACGTCTCGGCAATTTGGTCTTGCACCTCGAGCAGACAATCGAGCAGCAGCGGGTTAAAGGTGCCGCACTTACCGTCCAGGATCATCTGGATCGCCTCCTCGTGCGGGATAGCGTCCTTGTACACGCGCACGCTCGTCAGCGCATCGTACACGTCGGCCACCGAAACCACCTGTGCGGCAATGGGAATTTCGTCTCCCTTAAGGCCATCGGGATAACCCTTGCCGTCCCAGCGCTCGTGATGCCAACGCGCAATCTGGTACGCATATTCCATAAGCGCATTGCCGGCGTGATGGCTACCCAGCTCAAGTAGCATGTCGGCGCCGATCGTGGTATGCGTCTTCATAATCTCGAACTCCTCGGGCGTAAGGCGTCCGGGCTTGTTGAGAATCGCATCGTCAATCGCCATCTTGCCGATATCGTGCAGCGCCGAAGCCAGGGCGATCGTGGAGCGCTCCTCATTGTCGAGGGAGATCGTGCCGCTACGCTGGACCAGACAGCCAAGCAGCAGCTCGGTCAGCTTCTCGATGTTCGTAACGTGCCTGCCGCTCTCGCCGTTACGAAGTTCCATGACGCCGGCCATGATGTCGATGAGCATGCGACTGTTCTTGACGCGCTCGTTGTACTGCTGGGACAGCAGATTCGTCAGGCGGCGCTGTTTGGCGTATAGGCGGATGGTGTTGCTTACACGGCGGCGCACGACACGGGAGTCAAACGGGCGGTTGATATAGTCCGAGGCGCCCAGCTCGTACGCGCGCAGAACCATATCATCGGAATCTTCGCTCGAAATCATGATGACGGGCAGATTGTCACTAACCGATCGGCGCGACAGATCGGCCAGCACCTCAAAGCCGCTTACGCCCGGCATGACAATATCCAGCAGCACGAGCGACAACTCATCGCCATAGCGGTCGACCATGTCGAGCGCCGCACGACCGTGGTCGGCCTCGAGGATGCAATACTCGTCCTTGAGCATCTCGCTGAGAATGGCTCGGTTCATCTCGGAGTCATCGACAATAAGCACCAAAGGCTTTTCGCTTTGGAAGGCCTCGATGGAATCGGCATCGGTCACGACCGTACCGGCTTTTGCCTTAGCGCGGCTCAATAACTGGACAGCGCGGCCAACGCCCTCATCGACCGTCTCGCCATGAATGCGAACGCCACCAACACATGCCGTCAAGCTCACGTACTCATGGCCCGGAATAATCGTGGAATGAACGGCTTCGGATACCTGATGCAAGCGACGGGCGAAGTCATCGGAGGGAATATCGGGCATGACGACCACAAACTTGTCGCAGCCATAGCGCACAAGCTCGTCAGTCGAACGAATTCCGCTGCGTATGGCTGTCGCCACAGCACCGAGTGCAAGGTCGCCGGCATGACGGCCACACGTATCGTTGAAGGCCCTAAAATCATCAAGGTCAATCATCGCAACGCCGGCATTCATGCGGGCGCCACGAAGCTTTTCCTCGTAATATCGGCGATTGCGCACACTCGTCAGCACGTCGGTGTAGACAAGGTCCTCTTCTGCAGCCTCTTGCTCATCGATCGGACGCACCATCAGCAGGACACGAGGCTCGCCCTCGACCTTTAGAGGGCGCAGGCGGGCGCGGTACTCAGTACCATCGTTGAGCAGTTGCTCCGACACCTCACCCGAATTCGCCAAGGCCTCAAGACTCGACTGACGCAAACAAGGGCAGTGATCGCCGGCGAGCAGGCAGTTACGCTCGCTCTTAATCTGGTCGGCCGACAGCAAACGTACCACGGGGTAGGTCTTCGCGACGCGGGCGACCTCGACGGCAGCCTCCTCGTCGGTTAGATTGGCCTCGTGATTATTGAGCATATGGGGCCCTTTCGATAGCTTCGCATAGTAGCGGTGGGTTCCAAATGTTACAAGGGTAACACCTTGCCGATGCAGGTAAGCACGTGAATGCCGTTACATTTTTATGAGTTGGCAGACGGCGCAATTGGAGCCGCAAACGTAAGGTTTTGAGCACATTTGTTAACAAGGCCGAAACGTTTGCGGGTGAAGTCTGCTTTGGCTATTGCGGGTGCTAGAGCCCCAGGATGTCACGGACAGTCTGGGCAGCCGCTACCGGGCGATCGCGCAGGCCGTTGTGCGCGCCGGGAACCATTACGAGTGGACAGTCCAAAAGCTCAGCCGCCACCCTTGTGCCCGCCTCGCGAGGCGTGTCAATCGAGAGCTCGCCCAGGAGCACGGCGGTCACTGTTTTCGACGCACGAACACTATCCCAATCGGGAACGCAGGTCATAGTAATCCCGTATTCGTTTGCCATGAAACTACGGCCGTTGCGCAGGGCATGCTTGGCTTCTGCCTCGGTTAACTTGGGGGCCTCAGGGTCCGAATCGCCGATGGCGCCCAGGAAGGCCCGTAATGCCCTGGAGACCTTTCCCGCGGCGATCATCTCGAGCAAAACCGGGGCCGCGCCCAGACCGGCACCCTCAGCCGTCACGGCGGGTTCATGCAGAATCGCACGCGAGATTATGGTGGGGTTTGCACGGAGAAGCTCCAGGGCCACCAACGTACCGGCACTGTGCGCGAGCACGTTTGCCGGAGCGCCAATATGCTCGATAACAGCCTGCAGGTCGGCGGCCTGGGCGGCGAGGTCGTAGCGTCCGTCTGCAGCGTCGCCGCTCTCGCCGCAACCGCGGCGGTCGTAGGCAATGACGCGACAGTCACGGGCGAGCTCGCGGGCGATGGCGTCAAAAAAGACGCCGTCGACGCACGCACCGTGCACGCAAACCAAGGCGGGTGCATCGGACGATACAACCGGGCTGGCATACTCGCGGCAGGCGATCGTGGTGCCCGCATTCTCGACCGTAAATTCCATGTTGTGCCCCATCGTCTTGCGTTTTGTTAACAGATTAACTGTACCCGACCCGATACCTTTCATGACGCGGCATCGAAGGCAGAGTTAAAAAACGAAACCTGCAAAGCACAAGCCCGGACCATACGTTGGAGCCGATGCTATGCTTAAGGTTAATTGTCTTGAGGAGCTTTTACCTATGTCTACGTTTCTAAATGCCAGCCCCATCTTTGGGCCCGTTCGCAGCCGTCGCCTGGGCCTTTCGCTCGGTGTCAACATGATGCCGGCGAGCGGCAAGATCTGCACGTTCGACTGCATCTACTGCGAGAACGGTCTCAATGCCGAGCGCCCCTGTCACGAATCGTATAACACGGCTGCCGTGGTGCTCGATGCACTCGAGGCCAAATTGCGCGAGATGGCAGTCGAAGGTGAGCTGCCCGATGTAATCACGTTTGCCGGCAACGGCGAGCCCACCGCCGCACCGGAGTTTCCGCAGGCCATCGCCGGCGCTGTCGCGCTGCGCGACGAGTTTGCCCCAAACTCCAAGATCGCCGTGCTCTCCAACGGCACGCGCGCCGACCGTCCCCAGGTACACGACGCGCTCATGATGGTCGACGACAACATCCTCAAGCTCGATACGGTCGACCCGGCATTTATCCAGCTGCTCGATCAACCCGTTGGCCCCTACGATGTGGAGCACCAGATCGAGACGTTCGCGAGCTTTAACGGCCACGTCATTATCCAGACGATGTTTTTGACCGGCGAACACCAGGGCAATCCTCTCGACAATACCGGCGAGGAGTACGTTGGCCCTTGGCTCGCGGCACTCGAGCGCATTCGTCCGCAGGAGGCGACCATCTACACGGTGGCGCGCGAGACACCGATCGCCGGCCTTGCCAAAGCAGCGCCCGAGGTGCTCGATGCCATTGCCGCACGCGTGCGCGCCCTCGGCATTCCCTGCCAGGTGAGCTACTAGCAAAACCACACAGCAGCCAGTGCCCGCCATCCCGCTCCATCAGTTGCGGTGATATAGTTCCTGTTTATGCTGTTAAACCGCTTAAATCGGAACTATATCACCGCAACTTTTACGGACGCGTGGGTGGGCTATACTAGCTGCGAATGAAAGGAAGTTAGCCATGTTTGACAACGGACCCGTTCCTGGCCGCAACGACGCTTGCTGGTGCGGCAGCGGCAAAAAATATAAGAAATGCCATAGCGCCTTCGACGAGCGCCTCGAGCGCTTGTGGGAAGAGGGCTGGGAGGTTCTGCCCCGCACGCTCTACAAGACGCCCGCCGATATCGAGGGCATCAAGCGCTCGGCCGCCATCAACGTGGGCGTGCTCGACTACGTAGGCGAGCACATCGCCGCGGGCATGACCACCAACCAGATCGACCAGATGATTTACGACTACACCGTCGAGCATGGCGGCACGCCGGCCGACCTCAACTACGAGGGCTACCCCAAGAGCGTGTGTACCTCGATCAACGACGTCGTCTGCCACGGCATTCCCTGTGATACGGACGTGCTGCACGAGGGCGACATCATCAACGTGGACTGCTCCACGATCCTAGACGGCTACTTTAGCGACTCGAGCCGCATGTTCTGCATCGGCGAGGTCTCGGCCGAGCGCCAGCGCCTGGTCGACGTCACCCGCGCCAGCGTGGAGGCGGGTCTGGCAGCCGTCAAGCCATGGCTGCCACTGTCCGTGATGGCCGAAGCCGTGCAAAAGACGGTCGAGGATGCCGGCTTTAGCGTGGTGCGCGAGTACGGCGGACACGGCATCGGTAAGGAATTCCACGAGGACCCGTTTGTGGGCTTTACCACCGAGGCGCCCGATGTGGACACCATCATGGCTCCGGGCATGGTCTTTACCATCGAGCCTATGGTCAATGCCGGAGCGCCCGACATCAAGATTAGCAAGGGCGATGGCTGGTGTGTGCGCACCAAGGACGGCAGCGATTCGGCTCAGTGCGAGGTACAGCTCGTGGTGACCGAGGACGGCTACGAGCTGCTGAGCTGGTAGCCGTGCGGACGCCGGATGCTGACGGGCACGCTCGTCTTGTATCCGGCGTTTTATTTGAACGTTTTGCCTGATAAAACCTGCCAAAATAAACCTGTCCCTTTTTGGCAGGTCGAGCGGAGAGGACTGCTTGTGAACATCCTGGTTTTGTTGCCCGTCAATGACCGCCATCGTGCGATCCTCGAGTCGAGCGCTCCAGGCGAGGACTTTATCTACACGAGCGCCGACGCCGCCACACGTGAACAGGTCGCCGATGCCGACGTGATCCTGGGCAACATCGACCCTGGCATGCTCACGGCATGCGACCATCTCCAGCTGTTGCAATTGCAGACCGCCGGCTATGACGACTACCTTGCCGCCGGCACCGTGCCGGCCGACGCCAAACTGTCTTGCTCGGTGGGCGCCTATGGCCAGGCAGTAAGCGAGCACATGTTTGCCATGGTGCTGTCTATGATGAAACGCCTGCCCGGCTACCAGGACCTGCAACGCGAGCATCGCTGGGAGGACTTGGGCGCGGTCACCTCGCTCAAAAACGCCAACGTGCTGGTGCTGGGCGCGGGCGATATCGGCGGCCACTTTGCCACGCTCTGCCGCAGCATGGGTGCGCACGTCCGCGGCATCAAGCGCCATCCGCTCGTCTACCCCATTGTGTTTGAGGACATGGACGGCATGGACGCCCTGCCCGAGCGCCTGGCCGAGGCTGACATCGTCGCAGCCTTTATGCCCAGCACACCCGAGACTCGCGGCCTGGCGAACGCCGAGTTCTTCGCCGCGATGAAGCCGGGCTCCTTCTTTGCCAATGGCGGCCGCGGTGACCTTGTTGTTGCCGACGATCTGGTTGCCGCTCTGGAGTCCGGACACCTTGCCGGTGCCGCGGTCGACGTCACCGACCCCGAGCCGCTGCCTGAGGCAAGCCCCCTGTGGGATGCGCCCAACATGCTCGTCACACCACACGTCTCCGGATGGTTCCACCTGGCAGCCACGCTCAACAATGTCGTAGACATCGCCGCGGAAAACCTGCGCCACTTGCAAGCTGGCGAGACGCTTCGCTGCTGGATCGAGCATTAGGGGATCTGTTCCGGCGTTTTAACAAACGCCGGAACCACTCGACGCTGCGAGCCCGCCAGAGCGGCAATCTGACGTTCAATCGTCGGGCATGGCCAAAAGGCCTATGCCCTCCTCTTTCACGTCACCTTGCTCGCCCTGGCGGGCTCTCGCTGACTTTTGCTCTACCTGCGACGTTTCGCTGGCGCCAGCTTTATCTGCAAGCCTTAGCAGTTCCGTCTTGCCGTTGGCGTTGTGGCATTTGCCCAGATAAAACCTGCCAAAATTGTCATCCCATTTTGGTCGATTTTAGAGCTCTACGCTTTCGGCGCCGTTGATGGTTAGGTTACGCTCGTAGAACGCGGTGAGAGCGCGGATGGCGTACATCACGTCGCGCACGCCGCCGGTCTCGTAGCTTGAGTGCATGGCCAGCTGCGGCAGGCCCACGTCCACGGCATGCATGCTCGCCTGCATATTGGACAGGTTACCGAGCGTGGAGCCGCCGGCCATATCGCTCTTGTTGGCGAAGGCCTGCGTGGGCACATCGGCGTCATCGCAGATAGCCTGGAACACCGCGCGGCTAAAGGCATCGGTGCAGTAGTGCTGGTTGGCGGCTTCCTTGATGACGATGCCGCCGTTGAACACAACCTGGTTGCGCGCATCGCACTTCTCGGCGTGGTTGGGGTGCACGGCATGCGCGTTGTCGCAGCTCACGAGCATCGATGCGGCAAGGGCGCGATGATACGACTCGTCGTCAAAGCCCAGCGATCCGTTGATGCGGCGCAGCGCGTCGGCCAAGAACGTCGACATGGCGCCCTGCTTGGTCTCGGAACCAACCTCCTCGTTATCGAAGCAGCAGAAGACCGAGACGTCGCGCGCGTTCTCGGCACCCAAAAATGCCTGCAGCGAGGTGTAGGCGCAGGCCAGGTCATCAAGCTTGGGCGTCGAGATAAACTCGTCGGCCCAGCCCCAAATGCGCGCATCCTGACGATTGACCAGGAACAGGTCGCGACCCAAGATTTGCTCGGGCTCAACGTCCAGCTCGTCGGCGATCAGAGCATCAAAGTCGCCCTGCTTAAGCTCGCCGGCGCTGATGAGCGGGCAAAGGTCGACGGCGCGGTTGGGCGCAAAGCCCTCGTTAACGCCGCGGTTCATGTGGATGGCAAGGCTCGGGATAATAGCGACCTCGCGCTCGGTGGCAAGCAGACGGCTCTCAATACGGTCGCCCTCGCGCACCAGCACGCGGCCCGCGAGCGCCAGCGGGCGATCGAACCAGGTGTAGTCGATCATGCCGCCGTAGGCCTCGGTGTTCAGGCGCAGCGTTTCGCCCGCGCCGTCAAGCTCGGGCACGGCCTTGACCTTAAACGTCGGCGAATCGCTGTGCGACGCCGTGAGCTGAAAATGATAGTCACCGGCAACGCCGTCCTCGCCCCACGTCGCGGCCAGGTCCTCGCCCACCTTAAAGGCGATAACGCTCGAGGTGTTGCGCTGCGTGTAATAACGCCCGCCCGGCTCGATGTCCCACGCCGCATTCTCGGGCAGGTAGGTAAAGCCCGCCTCGTCGAGCTCGGCCATAATGGTCGCCGCCGTATGGAACATGCTGGGGCATGCCTCGATAAAGTCGACAAGGTCGTTGGCGGCCTCGATATCGTCAGCCGTCACGTGCACGCGCTCGGGCGTTTCCTGATCCGTCATGCTCTCCCCTTTCGCTGGGTTGATGGTCCCCTCCAGCATACCCCGCCACGCCAGCGCCGCACTCTTCATTCCGTGCTTAATTCCGCGCCGCTCACCAAGTTGAGCCATCATGCCCGCGCTCCTTTTGCGACAATTGCGCTAACAGGACGAGAGGAGCCGTCATGAAGCCACGTAACATTGCCATCGCCTGCGGTGTCGCGGGAGTCGCCGTCGGCCTTGCCGCTGCCGCCGGCATCGTTTACCGCAAGCAAATCAAGTCCGCCGCGTCGCTCAAACGCTTGACCGGCTACGCGGATGGCTATGACCTGTACGCAATCGACATCGCTTACGACTACGACCTCGACCGCATCATCGCCGCTGGCGTGCGCGACGACCAGGCCTATATCGATGCTGTGGTGGCGCAGGTGCTGCCCGGTGTGCCGGCACATGTCCAGGCACCCCAGTTTGCCTGCAGCGCTTTTGTCGCCGTAGATGCCGAAGGCCGCGTGCGCACCGGTCGCAATTACGACTTTAAGGACGACACCCCGGCGCTGCTGGTGCGCAATCACCCACGAGGCGGCTATGCCTCCATCGGGCTTGCCGCCCTTAACAACCTGGGCGATAACACACCGCTTGACTCCGTCGCCGGACGTGCCGCCGCACTCATGGGCCCGTTTGCCCAGCTCGACGGTGTTAACGAATGCGGCGTGTCCATTGCCGTACTCACTCTGGATTCCAAGCCCTGTGACCAGGACACGCAACGCCCCGTCATCAACACTTCGCTCACCATCCGCCTTGTGCTCGACCGCGCGGCTACCACACAGGAGGCCGTAGACCTGCTTTCTGCCTACGACATGCACGCCATGGCAGGACGCGATTACCACTTCTTTATCAACGACGCCTCCGGTGACGCGCGCGTAGTAGAGTGGGATCCGCGCGATCCGGACCGCGCTTTCAAAGCGACCCCTGTACGCCAGGTTACGAACTTCTACGCCTGCTATGGCGACGAAGTGCTGCCCAACCAAAAGAATGGCGAGCTTGGCCATGGCAAGGAACGCGCCGTCGCCATCGCCGATGTCCTTGACGCCCATGCCGGCGCCCAAGACGAGGCAGTCGCTTGGAAGGCCCTACGCGCTGCAGCGCAAGAGCCCAATCCGGAAGACATCACCAGCAATACGCAATGGTCGGTCGTCTTTGACAATACCGAGCCCGCTGCCGCCATCACGCTGCGCCGCCACTGGGGCGACGTCGACGCCTTCGCGCTGTAAGGAGCTGGCACCGTCGTCCTTACGCTCGCCTGACGTTGCTTACATTTCCATACGCTTGAGCTAACACGTTTTACCCCCGCATCAACAGTGTGCGGGGGTAAACTTATGCGCATGTTATAACTTGCCCGGAAGGACTCATCATGCTTAGAATCGGTCTTCTTACCAGTGGCGGCGACTGCCAGGCGCTCAACGCCACCATGCGCGGCATCGTCAAAACGCTCATGACCAATAGCGAAGAGCCTATCGAGATCTACGGTTTTGAGGACGGCTACCAGGGCCTTATCTACAGCAGATTCCGCGTCATGACGCCCGCCGATTTTAGCGGCATCCTCACCCGCGGCGGCACCATTTTGGGCACGAGCCGCACGCCGTTCAAGCGCCTGAACATTCCCGAGGCCGACGGCGTCGAGAAGGTGCCCGCGATGGTCCACACCTATCATAAGCTGCAGCTCGACTGCCTGTTTATGCTGGGTGGCAACGGCTCCACCAAGACCGCCAACCGCCTGCGCGAAGAGGGCCTCAACGTTATCGCCCTGCCCAAGACCATCGATAACGACACCTGGGGCACCGAGATGACGTTTGGCTTTACGAGCGCCATCGACGTCGCCACCAAGTGCATCGACGACATCCACACCACCGCCTCGAGTCACGGCCGCGTGTTCGTTATCGAGATCATGGGCCACAAGGTTGGCTGGATCCCACTGTACGCCGGTGTCGCGGGCGGTGCGGACGTCATCCTGATTCCCGAGATCCCCTACGACATGGACCAGGTCATCAAGACCATCGAGCATCGCATGGAGACCGGCAGCCGCTTTACCATCGTGGCCGTCGCCGAGGGCGCCATCTCTAAGGAGGACGCGGCGCTGTCCAAGAAGGAGTACAAGAAGAAGCTCGCCGAGCGTACGAGCCCATCGATCGTCTACGACATCGCCAAGGAGATCGAGGCCAAGACCGGTCGCGAGACCCGCGTTGCCATCCCCGGCCACACGCAGCGCGGCGGCCAGCCCGACGCCCAGGACCGCATCTTTGCGACCCAGTGCGGCGTCGAGGCCGCGCTTGGCTGCCTGCGCGGCGAGTTTGGCTACATGATTGCACTGCGTGACGGCAAGATGTGTCACATGCCGCTCGAGGATGTCGCCGGCAAGCTCAAGTATGTCGACCCCCAGAGCGATCTGGTGCGCGAGGCCAAAGCGCTGGGCATCAGCTTCGGCGACGAATAGCCTCGGCTGGAACCGCCCCCATCGGAGGCCGAGGCTATTCGTCTTCTTGCTGCGGGTGCCTAGGGTGGGGTGTGGCGTGCATTTTTGGGAGTATTCAGCAGCCGAGGATGCCTGCATACTGGATTTTG
>CAUEPS010000009.1 GCA_959019775.1 uncultured Collinsella sp. | reverse complement strand
GCGGCGACCGTGGCGGTCGCGGCGGCTTTGGCGGCAACCGTGGTGGCTATGGCGACCGCGGCGGCAACCGTGGCGGCTTTGGCGGCAACCGCGGTAACGACCGTGGCGGTCGCAACGGTGGCGGCTTCCGCGGCAACCGTTTTTAGTTGGGTTACGCGGTTTTACCAAACCGCGTAACGGCTCGACGCTGCGCGGGCCGCATTTGGACAATCTGACGTTCAACTTCAAGGGCGCGACCAGAAGGTCAGCGCCCTTTCGTTTCACGTCACCTTGCCTCAAATGCGACCCGCTCGCTGACTTATGCTCAACCTATGGCGTCATCTCGCCCCAAAAGGGCCTCCCTCGCTCTGGCGGGTTTTCGCTGTCGGTACCAAAACATCGGCGTTGCCTTGATTCAAACTTGCCAAAAAGGTAGTCATTGGGGACGTTCTTGTTTGACTAGTCGTTTAAGAACGTCCCCAACGACTACATAGCACGAGAGTAGATAATCTCCCGGTTTGAGCCTGCATTCAAGCTCAAAGTGGGAGATCATCCACTCTCATTCGTTATGTGTCCGAAAATCCACGCTCGTTTCTACTCTTCTTCCTACATTTGTAGGAACAGTTCGTGGAGGCGGGTGTCGTCGTCGAGTTCGGGGTGAAAGGTAACACCGAGCTGGTTGCCTTGGCGCGCGGCGACGATACGGCCGTCGACTTCGGCTAGGGCCTCAGCGTCGCCGTGCACTTCGACGATGCGGGGCGCGCGGATAAACGTCAGCGGCACTTCACCGTCGATGCCGGCTACCTGCCCCTTGGTTCGAAAGCTGCCGAGCTGTCTGCCGTAGGCATTGCGCTCGACAAGCACATCCATGGTTGCTAAACGCGGCGTGCCCTTATCGTCATGGGCGGCAAGGTCGTGAGCCAGCAGAATCAGGCCGGCGCAGGTGCCCAGGACGGGCATGCCTTCAACAATGCGGGCACGAAGCTCCTCGAGCATGCCCAACTCATCAAGCAGCTTCCCTTGAACGGTAGACTCACCGCCGGGAAGTACCAGACGGTCAAAGTCCTGCTTCAAATCAGCCGCCTGCCTCAGCTCAATACAACGTGCGCCCAGCTCGGACAGCCTCGCCTCGTGCTCGGCAAAAGCACCTTGGACCGCCAGCACGGCGACCGTCTGGTCTGCGTAATCGCTCATGTGCGATCCTTTCTGCTGGACTAGCGTCCGCGCTCTTCCATGATGATCTCGATCTCGTCGGCGTTGATGCCGACCATGGCCTCGCCGAGGTCCTCCGAAAGCTCGGCAATGAGCTTGGCATCGGTGAAGTTTGCCACGGCCTTAACGATGGCGGCGGCGCGCTTGGCCGGGTCGCCGCTCTTAAAGATGCCCGAGCCCACAAAGACGCCTTCGGCACCCAGCTGCATCATCAGCGCGGCGTCGGCGGGGGTCGCTACGCCGCCGGCGGCAAAGTTCACGACGGGAAGCTTGCCCGTGGCGTGGACATCGCGCACCAGCTCGACCGGAACCTGCAGCTGCTTGGCAGCCTCAAAGAGCTCGTCGTCACGCAGGGCAACAATGCCGCGGATCTGCTTTTGGATCTTGCGCATGTGGCGCACGGCCTGGAACACGTCGCCCGTGCCCGGCTCGCCCTTGGTGCGGATCATCGTGGCACCCTCGGCAACACGGCGCAGCGCCTCGCCCAGATCGCGGGCACCGCAGACAAACGGGACGTCAAACTGGGTCTTGTCGATGTGGTAGACATCGTCGGCAGGGGAGAGAACCTCGGACTCATCGATGTAGTCGATCTCGATGGCCTGAAGGACCTGCGCCTCGACGATGTGACCGATGCGGCACTTGGCCATGACGGGGATGGAGACGGCCTCTTGGATGCCCCTGATCATCTTGGGGTCGCTCATGCGCGAGACGCCGCCTGCGGCACGGATGTCGGCCGGGATGCGCTCGAGTGCCATGACGGCGCAGGCGCCCGCCTCCTCGGCGATGCGTGCCTGCTCGGGCGTGGTGACGTCCATGATGACGCCGCCCTTGAGCATCTGCGCGAGCTCGCGATTGAGTTTGACGCGATCGGCCTTGCTGGTCTGTTCTGCCATGGTTGCTCCCTTGGTTGGCATGTGCATTGCTTGACGGAACATCCTATCGGGGAGCTGGGTATGGCGAAATACTCAGATTTCGAGATAATGACAAGGTCAGACTAATACCAGATTGAATGACTTAATAAGGTCAGGTGATAGGCTCATGCTTGACTACAATTTGGAAAAACGCGGCGGAGCATCGCTCTATGAGTATGTTTACCAGCAAATTCGAGATGATATCGTTGCTGGACGCATTGCGGCGGGGGAGCATCTTCCGTCTAAGCGTGCCTTTGCCAGCCATCTGGGAATCAGTGTCATTACCATCGAGAATGCATATAGCCAGTTACTTGCCGAGGGCTATATTTGCTCAAAGCCGCGTCGTGGCTACTACGCTTGTGAGCTTCCGGATGCACCGGTTTTGCCTTTGGCTGAGACAGAGCTTGATCGAGATTCCGCTCCTGCGGGTCTTAACGCACATGATGTTGATGGACGGGTCGAGCAATTCGACGCACTTTCTCCTTCCACTTTGGAGGCGGCGCGGCTTTGGCAAAGCGCACTGCGGGCGACGCTGGCATCCGAAGACGAGCGCGAGATCTTTTCGCCCGCACCGGCACAGGGCACCGCTCGGCTACGATGCGCAATCGCTCACCACCTGCGTGGGACGAGGGGCATGAATGTCGACCCCAACAACATTGTTATCGGTGCGGGCGCCCAGCTGCTCGATACCATGTTGGTTCAGCTGCTTGGAGCCGACAGGGTGTATGCCGTTGAGGACCCGGGCTATTTGCGCCTGACGCGCATCTATCAGGCTATGGGCTGCAAAGTTCGACATATCCCGTTGGATGATGAGGGCGTGGACTTGAGCACTCTGCAGAAAAGCGGGACCGATGTCCTTCACCTGATGCCGTCCCATCAGTATCCGACCGGCCTTGTGACGAGCATTGCGCGTCGCTACGCGCTGCTCAGCTGGGCAGCCGGGCAGCCGGGCCGGTATCTCATCGAAGACGACTTTGATTGTGAGTTTCGCCTTGCCGGCAAGCCGATTCCCGCGCTCACGTCGATCGATGCCGCTCAGTCGGTTATCTACACCAACACGTTTTCGAAGAGCCTTTCATCGGCGTTGCGTTTGGCGTACATGGTGTTGCCCGATGAGCTGATGGAACGGTTTGGGCGCGACCTTGGTTTTTATGCTTCGTCGGTGAGCTCTGTTGACCAGGTCGCTTTGGCGCGTTTGCTGGAATCGGGTGATTACGAGCGGCATGTGAACCGCGTGCGTGTGCGCGCTCGCGAGGCACGCGATGGCCTGATGGCGCTTGTGCGGAAAGCGTTTCCGGCAGGGGAGGTTTCAATCGAGCATGCAGACGCCGGCCTTTACTGCACCGTGGCTGCAGAGCGCGGAGCGGGTGGAAGCTCTTTTGTGCGGGCCCTCACGCGCTCGGGTATCCCGTTCGTCGATGTCAGTGACTGCTATTGGTGTGCCGATGGCGCATCTGTCCCTGAAAACTCAAGTCAAATTCTTGTTCAGTATGACGATTTGAGTCCAAAAGTGCTTAATACCTTGGAATTGCAGCTAATGGGAGCACTCTGCAACCTAAGTGAGTAGACTTTTGGCACTTTGGCGACCAGGCAGTTTTGTAACAAGCTATCTACCTGTGGTTTTGAAAAGCAGGATGACCGGCCTGCTCGGGATGTTCAAAAAAGTCTACTCACTTGCCGCGCAAAGCTTCTGCATGCGAAAAAAATGGGGTTTTCAACAAAACTTTGTCCAGCTCTCGGCAAGCTTTTGGTCAGTTGGGGAGGGCTGTTGAAAACTTGACAGTCCGTTCGGTGCCATTTTTGGTGCGTTCGCGCCAATGCGAGACAAGCTGGGTTGAAATGCGTGTTTTCCTGTGCCTATGAAGGATTTACTTTGTGACATATCGGCTTTTAGGTATTTGCGTTTGCCTCCTCAGGTCCGCGCTTTGTGTCCGCCGCTTCCACGGCCGGAAGAAGATCGGCAGCGATATGACCTCGCCCGTAACCCGACGGCTGCGGTTGCACTCGGCTTTCCGTTGTATACATTGGTTCGGACGAGAAGCAAACGGACATGCTCTGCCGGCATTAGGCAGCGGCTGTTCCTGGGCGAGCTTCCCAGGGAATCCGTGCTGGAAACGGAGCATGGATTTTTGATTACGTCTCCTCTACTGACGGCATTCATCATGTCGCGGCATCTGACGGATCTTCAGCTTCTTTTTGTGTTGGCGGAGATGTGCGGCCTGTTTGCGGTGTGTGCTCTGCCAGCGGCACTCGAGGCGGAGCTTTCGCGTGCAATTGATTCGGGCGCGATTTCGACAACGTTCGGTTGGGTGCGCTGCCCGTCCGAGGACGGCGCCGCTTCAAATTTATGGCGTCGAGACGCTTTGGTTTTGGGCAGAGACCTTGACCGTTTTTGTTCAGATGTTTGCGGGATGCGTTACGGCAATAGATTTATGGCGGTATCGCAACTCGTCCCATTGGGTGCCGCGTCGCCTTTTGAGGTCGAGGCGTATTTGTTGCTCGGGCTGCCGCGAGCCCTGGGAGGCGAAGGGTTTTGCGGTATAGAGCTCAATGTCGAAGTGACGTTAAGCACAAGTGCTCGAGCGATTGTGGGAAAGTCCCGTGTATATATCGACCTACTACTTTCTTCGCTGGACGGCAGGCGACAGGTGGCCATTGAATGTCAGGGAAAGGCCTCGCACGGACGCGCAGGGGATGGCTTGCGTGACGCCGATCGCATGACGGCCCTTCAGGCCATGGGCTACGATGTACTTCTCCTGACACACAGACAGATATCCGATGAGGATAGATTCCGCGCGATCGTTAAGGCCGTATGCAGGATGCTCGATGCTGAATATCGTGATAAAAGCCCGGATGAGCAAAGGGCTGAGGCATTACTCCGGTCTGAACTATTCGTTGACTGGACAAAATTGGGGGTAATCGACGGAAAGATGCCCGTTAGACGCAAAACAGCTCGATCGTGGACGGCTGCGGTTCTAAGTGAGTAGACTTTTGGCACTTTGGCGACCAGGCCGTTTGGTAACAAGTCATTTACCTGCGGCTTTATAAAGCAATATGGATGGTGTGCTCGGCAAGTTCCAAAAAGTCTACTCACTTAGTTTTTGACGAGCAACCGATGCCGAAGGCGGTCCTATTTCAGGGCGTTAACGAGTCCTCGAGACACAAAAAGCCCCGAACCGTGCGGTCCGGGCCTTATCGAGCTAGAGATTGTCTCTCAGACGGCTGGCTTAGCCAAAGTAGCGCTTGAGCAGGCCGGCGAAAGCCTTGCCGTGACGAGCCTCGTCGCGAGCCATCTCGTGGACGGTGTCGTGGATGGCATCGAGACCAGCGGCCTTGGCGCGCTTGGCAAGATCAGTCTTGCCGGCGGTGGCGCCGTTCTCGGCCTCAACGCGCATCTCGAGGTTCTTCTTGGTGGAGTCGGTCACGACCTCGCCCAGGAGCTCGGCGAACTTGGCGGCGTGCTCGGCCTCCTCGTGGGCAGCCTTCTCCCAGTACAGGCCGATCTCGGGATAGCCCTCGCGATGAGCGACGCGAGCCATGGCCAGGTACATACCGACCTCGGAGCACTCGCCCTCAAAGTTGGCGCGCAGGTCGGCAACGATGTCCTCGGAGACGCCCTCCATCTTGGCGACGCCCACGACGTGCTCGGCAGCCCACTCGAGCTGGCCCTCCTCCTGCTTCAGGAAACGAGAACCGGGAACGCCGCACTGGGGGCACTTAAAATCCTCGGGCAGCTGGTCGCCGTCGAACTCTTCCACATAACCGCAAACGGGGCAAACAAACTTCATGATTCGATCCTTTCGATCGATGGCGATTGCGCGCTCGTCCGGTCCCGTAAGGGCCCTCTCCGGACGTGCGTCTTGACGAGTTCTATTATCCATAAATGCAACCAAATGTGAAGCCTATTAGGAATGATTTTTAATAAAACAATTTTGAGATATGAAGATGTTGATTGATTAACGATTGGTAGGCCGTCTGTGATCTCTGCTGAGTACAATCGGTCGAGCAAATGTTGACCTATCAACAAATAAAGGAGTTTCCTTTATGCATCTAGCCCGTCGTGCCTGGTGCCGAACATATCAGACGGTTTTTCGCATTGCATTGCCGATCCTGCCCTATACCGAGCCGCGCATTTTGGAGCATGCCGAGGATGTGCCCGCGGTGCTTCAAAAACGCTCGATCCAGAAGGTTCTTATCGTGACAGACCCTGGTATTGCACGTTTGGGGCTCACGGCATCACTCGAGCGTGCGCTTACGGCTCAGGGGATTGGCGCTACGGTCTATGCCGAAACGCGTGCGAACCCCACGGTCTCAAACGTGGAGGAAGCGGCGGCGCTGTATCGCGAGAACGACTGCCGGGCCATTATCGGCTTTGGTGGCGGTTCGGCCATGGACTGCGCCAAGGGTGTGGGGGCGCGCATTGCACAGCCGAACAAGCCCATCAACAAGATGCGTGGCCTGTTGCGCGTCCACCGTCTCCTGCCGCTACTTATTGCGGTTCCCACTACCGCCGGTACGGGAAGCGAAGTCACGCTCGCGGCGGTAATTACCGATAACGAGACGCACTATAAATACCCCATTAACGACTTTGTGCTCATCCCGCGTTTTGCGGTGCACGACCCCGAGTTTACGCGCGGGTTGCCGGCGTCCACCACGGGGCAGACGGGTATGGATGCCCTGACGCATGCTGTCGAGGCCTTTATCGGCCGTAGCACCACGCCCTACACGCGCAAGATGGCGCGTCAGGCGGTCCAGCTCATCCGCGACAATTTGCTCGAGGCCTATGAGCATGGCGACGACATGCGTGCGCGCCGCAATATGCTTTCGGCGGCGTATAAGGCAGGCGTTGCGTTTACCCGCTCCTATGTCGGATATGTGCATGCCATCGCGCACAGTCTGGGCGGCCGATACGGAATTCCGCACGGTTTAGCCAACGCGATCATCCTGCCGCACATGCTTCGCGCTTATGGTGACGCCGCCGCCCCCAAGCTTGCCGATCTTGCTCGCATGGCGGGCATTGCGCCGGCTACCGCGCAGGACAGTCTTGCGGCCGAGGCCTTTATCGATTGGGTCGACCGCATGAACGAGGCCCTGGGAATCCCCAAATATGTCTCAGGTATTCGCCGCTCCGATATTCCGCAAATGGCGGCGCATGCCGATGCCGAGGCCAATCCGCTGTATCCCGTTCCGCTTTTGATGGACCGCCTGGAGCTCGAGCATATGTACGAAGTTGTTGCAGGTGGTATGTTTGAGGACGAGAACTAGGAGGGTCCATGAACACCGAGGAAATTGCGCGCATCGTCGGCGATCAGCGCACCTACTTTAAGACGCACGCTACGTTTGATGTCGATGCTCGCCGCCGCGCACTGGTGCGCCTGCGCGATGCGGTTCGTGCGCACGAGGGCGATATTGCCCATGCGCTCAAGACCGATTTGGGTAAGTCGCATGACGAGGCATATATGTGCGAGATCGGCACGTCGCTTTCCGAGATTCGCCATCAGATTGCGCATATGGCCCGATGGAGCCGCCCGCGCCTGCGCCCCTGCGACCTCGCCAATGCCATTAGTGTGTGCAAAACGCAAGCCGTGCCCTATGGCGTCACGCTCATTATGGCTCCGTGGAACTACCCGTTTTTGCTAACACTCGAGCCGCTCGCCGGCGCCCTTGCCGCGGGTAACACCGTGGTCATCAAGCCGAGTGCCTATGCGCCGGCTTCGAGTGCGGTGCTCAGGCAGATTTGCGAGGAAGCATTTGATCCGCGCCTGGTGACGGTCGTCGAAGGCGGGCGTGCCGAGAACGAAGCGTTGCTCGATGAATGCTGGGACAAGATCTTCTTTACCGGTAGTGTTCCGGTCGGCAAGCTCGTCATGGAGCGCGCGAGCAAAAACCTCACGCCCGTGACGCTTGAGCTGGGCGGAAAGAGTCCCTGCATCGTGGATGCGACGGCAAACTTGAAGGTCGCGGCACGACGTATCGCCTTTGGTAAATGGCTCAACGTGGGGCAGACCTGCGTGGCGCCCGACTACCTGCTGGTCGATACGCGCGTGCACGATGAGCTGTTGGGCCTCATCAAGGAGGAGGTCCGTCGCATGTTTGGCGAGCACCCGCTCGATAACGAGGACTACGGTCATATTGTCAACGCCAAGCATTTCGCGCGCGTACGCGGGCTGATCGACCCCGATAAGGTTGTGCTGGGAGGAACGGTGCGCGAGTCGTCGCTCAAGATTGAGCCGACGATCCTAGACGGCGTGGCGCCTGAGGACGCCGTAATGCAGGAGGAGATTTTCGGCCCCATCTTACCGGTGCTGACGTTTGAGAGCCTAGACGAGGCCGAGACGTTTATTACGGATCGTCCGACGCCGCTGGCCCTGTATATCTTTAGTCAGGATCGCGCGGTTCAGCAGCGCTTTGTGCGCTACGTGCCCTTTGGCGGCGGCTGCGTTAACGACACCATCATGCATCTGGCTACGAGCCATATGGGCTTTGGCGGCATGGGAGCGAGCGGTATGGGGCAGTACCATGGACGTGAGAGCTTCGATACGTTTAGCCACAAGAAGAGCATCGTGAACAAGGCAACGTGGCTGGACGTGCCATTTCGCTATGCTCCTTACGCAAGCTGGAAGCACAAGTTCGTGCGCATGTTTGTGCATTAGAATCAGATGGCATAGGGCAAACAAAATGGCCGCCCCCGCGTAAGCGAAGACGGCCACTTCTCACGATGAAAACGTGTATCGGAGTTGGCAAGACCCGCTGCAACGGGTGCCATCCGTACCCCTATCTTATCTGCAAGCGCTCTGTCTCGCAAGCGTTGCGGCGAGCGATTGAAAGACGCGGGCAGGATGAATTTGTGTCCGCACGAGTTCGTAGACTTCTCAATAAGGTTAAGCGCCGGTTTATCCGGCCGTTAGGGGAGTTGCCATGTACGAGCCTTCACGTGTTCTTTTGTCGTTTCATATTGCAGGATTTCAATATGCCGACGGCGCTTTGGTCCTAGGCGATATTAAAGCGGGCGATAAACTGACGCTGTGCGCCGAGCGCGATAATCCCCATGACCCTGAGGCGGTTGCGATCTACTACGGCAACACCAAGCTTGGCTATGTCCCGGGAAACGAGGTCGGCCCGCTGTCCTTGATGATGTATTACGGCCACGAGGACGTATTTGAGGCCCGCGTGCAGCAGGTCGCTCCCGAGCGCAGCCCGTGGCATCAGGTGCGCGTTGGCCTCTACGTGGTGGATGCCCGCTAGTCGGCAATGGAGGCGGCCATGTTTGATGACGACGACCAGTTCGATCTGACAGACGATCCGTTTGAGTGGGATCTGCTACTCGACGACGATGAGTTGGAGCAGGATCGTAAGAAACGGCAAGACAAGAAAGCTCAGAGTGGCGCTTCGAAAAAGAAAGACAAGCGCCGCCGCGGACTGTTCGGTGGGCTCTTTGGATGACCGCCGCATCGCTGCGTCTGTATACTTAGCACGAGTTGAACGCGTTGCGAAATGAGGGCATAGACGATGATGTGGTTTACCGCCGACCTGCACCTGGGCGATACGAATATCTTGCACGACATGGACCGGCCGTTTGGCTCGGTCGAGGAGATGAACCGCAAGGTCATCGATGTCATCAATGAGTGCGTGACTGCGGATGACCGTCTCTACATCCTGGGAGACTTTACCTATCGTTTGCCCCTAGCGGATGCCGTGCACCTGCGCGAGCGTATCGAATGCAAGAATGTGACGCTCATCCGCGGTAACCATGACGGCGACTGGGAAGATCCGGACGCGCCGCAGATTTGGGAAGACGTGCGCGATTACCTGGAGATTGCCCCTGGCTATGCCAAGGGCCATCGTCTGGTTATGAGCCACTACCCCATGCTCAGCTGGAACGGCAAGGCGCGTGGCGCCATCATGCTGCACGGGCATATCCACAGCAGGGGAGACCGCACCAACGCGCGCAACCGCGATCGCGAGCGCCCTATCTTTCGCTACGATGTCGGTCTCGATGCCAACGAGTACAAGCCCGTAAGCCGGGATCAAATCCTGGGCTTCTTTGGACTGTAATGCTCGAACCACCACACAAACCACCACAAAGGTGCCTGTCCCCTTTGTGGTGGTTCTGGCGCCGTTGCCATTATGGCGGCGGCGTCTTTTTTGTCCGTGCGGCGCGGTAGAGTGTAGGCGGTTGAAATTTGCGTCCATCGAGGAGCTGCTATGAACGAGATCAAGTGCCCGCATTGCGGCGAAGTCTTTAAGGTCGATGCGTCCGGCTATGCGGATATCGTCAAACAGGTGCGCGATGCCGAGTTCTCGCGCGACCTGGATGAGCGTGTGAAGGCAGTCCAGCGCGAGGGTGAGCAGGCGCTGGAGCTTGAGCGCTCGCGTTTGTCGGCTGCCTTGCAAAAGGTAGAGTCTCAGCGCAACGCTCAGCTTGCCGAGCAGAAGAACACTGCGGAGCAGAAGCTGGCACAAGAGGTTGCCAAGCGCGATGCCGAGCTTGCCGAGTTGCGTGTCAAGCTCGAGGGCGCTGCCGCGGAGCGCGAGAGTGCAAGCCAGCGTGCAGCTGTTGAGGCCCGTGCGGATGCGCAGAAGGAGAATGCCGAGCTTCAGCGCGAGATTGACAATTTGCGTGCGCAGCTGGGACGCAAGGATGACGAAGCCAAGCTTGCCGAGGCTTCGGCGCGCAATGCTGCTCAAAACGATTTAGCCGCTCGCGATGCGCAGATTGCAGAATTGCAGGCAAGGCTCTCCGCGGCGGACAAGGCCCAGGAGATGGCGCTTGCCGCCGCTGCGGCCGAGTCGCAGCGTGAGATCGATGCCGCTCGCGGCGAGGCTGAGCG
The DNA here is from genome assembly GCA_959019775.1 of uncultured Collinsella sp. Taxonomy (GTDB): domain Bacteria; phylum Actinomycetota; class Coriobacteriia; order Coriobacteriales; family Coriobacteriaceae; genus Collinsella. The sequence continues at coordinate 59,364 of CAUEPS010000009.1, read as the reverse complement.
CACGCTTGCTGACTATCGCGCAAAGGTACAAGAGAAGTTTTCCGCCGCAAAGGCTCAGTCCGAGCAGGAGGCCGAGGGCCTGCGTGCGCAGCTGCGCGAACAGGAGCTGACGGCCAAAATGAACCTATCGGAGGCGGTCGCCGCGGCAGAGCGTGAGCGTGACGAGGCACGTGCCAAGCTGACGAGCGAGCTGGCAGTGCGCGATTCTCGCGAGGAACAGGTCAAGGCGGCACACGAGCTCGAGCTCGCGCAGGCCAAGCGCGTGAGCGACGAGTTGATCCGCTACAAGGACGAAGAGATTGAGCGCCTTAAGGAAATGAAGATCCGCCTGTCCACCAAGATGGTGGGAGAGTCGCTCGAGCAGCATTGCGAGACCGAGTTTAACCGTCTGCGCATGACGGCGTTTCCTAATGCGTACTTCGAGAAAGATAACGATGCGTCCGAGGGCACCAAGGGCGACTTTATCTTCCGCGAGTGCGATGCGAGCGGCAACGAGGTCATTTCGATTATGTTCGAGATGAAAAACGAGAACGATGAGACCGCGACCAAGCATAAAAACGAGGACTTCTTTAAGAAGCTCGATCACGATCGTCGCCAGAAAGGCTGCGAGTATGCGGTGCTCTGCACCCTGCTGGAGCCCGAGAGCGAGCTCTATAACGCGGGTATCGTCGACGTGAGCTACCGCTATGAGAAGATGTTCGTGATCCGCCCGCAGTTCTTCATTCCCATGATCACGCTGCTGCGCAACGCCGCTATGGGCTCGCTGCGCTATAAGCAGGAGCTGGCGGAGTACAAGCAGCAGAATATCGACGTCACGAACTTCGAAGCCAAGATGGAAAAGTTCAAGAATGATTTCGGTCGCAACTACGAGATCGCGAGCCGCAAGTTCCAAACGGCAATCGATGAGATTGACAAGACGATTAGCCATCTGCAGAAAACCAAGGAGGCGTTGCTGTCTTCCGAGAACAACCTGCGCCTTGCCAACAAGAAAGCCGACGATCTTACCATTCGCAAGCTCACGTGGGGCAACAAGACCATGAAGGCGGCCTTTGACGAGGCGCGCGGGGCTGCGCCAGAGACAAACGATGAGCCCGCCGAGGCGGATTCGTATGAGGTCGAGGATGCCGAGTAAGGCATAGCGCATAGTGCAAAAGCGGGGCCGCTGGCGATATTGCCAACGGCCCCGCTTCGTTTCGTTCCATTGTGCCCGGCTAGTTCCCGAGCAGGTCCTCGATAAAGCCGACGCGGTAGTTTTTGAAGATGACCTCGCCGCCGTCTTGCGTGGCATCCAGGTCGACATCGCCCATGATGCCAAAGTCGTGGTCGCCATCCTCGTCGGCAAAGATCTGGTGCACGTGCCATACGTGCGCGGTCTTCTCGTCGGACTCGTCGATGGAAAACATCGCGGCGCTGCGGGCATTTCCGTCGGTGAGGATTTCCTCGTGCTGCTCATGGTAAGCGTTGAGTGCTTTTTGCCAGCGGACCTCGCTCATGCCCCAGTCCTCGTCGAGCTCGCCCAGATCGCGAGCGTGCTCGCGGGCGGCAAGGGTCACGCGGCGGAAGAGCGCGTTGCGCACCAACAGCGTGCAGCCGCGACGGTCCGTAACGACCTCGTCGATGCCCTGCGGCGGTGTGACGTCGAGTGCAGCGGGGTTGCCGGCGTTCTCCCACTCGTCCACCAGGCTCGAGTCGACCGAGCGCACCACAAAGCCGAGCCACGAGATAATGTCACGCAAGCGCTCATCGCGTTTCTCAATGGGCACGGTGCGATCGAGGGAACGGTAGGCCTCGGCTAGGTAGCGCAGCAGAATGCCCTCGGAGCGGGCGATGCCGAGCTTTTGAATGTAGCCCTTAAAATCGCTCGCGCTCTCCAGCATGTCGCGCAGGACGCTCTTGGGCGAGAGCTGGTAGTCGTTGGCCCAAGGTACTTCCTGGCAGTACTTGTCGAAGGCGGCATCGAGCAAGTCCTCGAGCGGCTTTTCGTAGGTGACATCCTGGATGCGCTCCAAGCGTTCCTCATATTCGACGCCGTCAGCCTTCATTTCGGCCATCGCGCGGTCGCGCGCGGCGCGCTCCTGTGCGCGCAATACCTGCTTGGGGTCCTCGAGCGTAGCCTCGACCATCGAGATGAGGTCCATGGTATAGGTCTCACTCTCGGTGTCGAGCAGCTCCAGCGCGGCAAGCAAAAACGGCGAGAGCGGCTGGTCGAGCGCAAAGTCCTCGGGCAGGTCGACCGTCAGCGCGTAGTCTATGTCCGGCGCGGCGTCAACCGGAGCGCCGGGTGCGGGCGGCACCTCGGTGCGCACGACGACGCCGGAGTCGATGAGCGTGGCGAAGATCTCGTCGGCGCGAACCTCGAGCTTTGCCTTTTCCTCGGGGGTCTGCAGGCTTGTCTCGATGAGGTCGTGCACGCGGGCGCGGGCGTCGCCGCCCTGCTCGACCACGCTAATCACCATGGAGTGTGTGATGCGCAGGCGCGGCTTGAGCGTCTCGGGCTGCGTCTCGATCAGGCGCTCAAAGGTCTGCTTGTTCCAGGTGACAAAGCCCTCGGGGGCCTTCTTCTTTTTAATTTTACGGAGCTTCTTGGGATCGTCGCCTGCCTTGGCCATGAGCTTGGCGTTCTCGATCTCGTGCTCCGGAGCCTCGGCAATGACCATGCCCTCGGTATCGAAGCCCGAGCGACCTGCGCGACCGGCGATCTGATGGAACTCACGGGCGCGCAGGCGACGCATCTTGTAGCCGTCGAACTTGGTGAGCGCGGTGAGGACCACGGTGTGGATGGGCACGTTGATGCCGACGCCGAGTGTGTCGGTGCCGCAAATGACGGGCAGCAGGCCCTGCTGCGCCAGGCGCTCGACCAGGAGGCGATAGCGCGGCAGCATACCGGCGTGGTGCACGCCGACGCCACAGCCGAGCAAACGCTTGAGGATCTTGCCGAAGGCCGTCGAGAAGCTCGTGCCCTTGGCCGCCTCCTTGATGGCCTCGCGCTGCTCCTTGCTGGCAATGCCAAAGTTGGCGAGCGACTGTGCCGTCGCAAGGGCGGCATCCTGGCTAAAGTGCACGATATAGAGCGGGGCCTCGCCGCGGCGCATCGCGAGCTCGACGGTGCCCTCGAGCGAGGTCGTCACGTAGTCGTAGCTCAGCGGCACGGGGCGTGGGGCATCGACGACCAAGTCGCAGGTAGCGCCGGTGTGCTCCTCGAGCGAGGCGGCGATCGCGGTGACATCGCCGAGCGTGGCGCTCATGAGCATGAATTGCGTGTGAGGCAGGGTGAGCAGCGGCACCTGCCAGGCCCAACCGCGATCGGGGTCGGCAAAGTAGTGGAACTCGTCCATGGCGACGCAGCCAACATCGGCATCTTCGCCCTCGCGCAGTGCGTCGTTGGCAAGGATCTCTGCCGTGCAGCAGATGACGGGCGCCTTGGTGTTGATGTGCGTGTCGCCGGTGATCATGCCTACGTTATCGCGGCCGAGCACCTGCACAAGGTCGAAAAACTTCTCGCTGACCAGAGCCTTGATGGGGGCCGTGTAGTAGCAGCGCTTGCCCTGCGCCATGCCCATAAAGAGCATGCCCAGCGCGACAAGCGACTTGCCCGATCCGGTCGGTGTGCCCAAAATGACGTGATCGCCGGCAGCCAGGTCCATGAGGGCCTCTTCTTGGTGATCCCACAGCTCAATGCCGCGATCGTTCGTCCATTCAAAGAAACGTTCGAAGGCCTGATCGGGCGTGAGCCACGGTTCGGGCTCACTGCCATCCTCGGGCTCCCACCAGGTGGGGGAGAGCGCGCCGAGCGAGCCAAACTCGGCTTCGGTTCCCGTGCCGCCCGAGAACGAGCTGGCGGCGCCGGCGCCGGAAACGGTGCTGGCGGAAGTATCTGTCGTGGTCTGTGCCATGTGGTTGCTTTCTCTCGCGTTTGTCTGCCAACTATTATGGCGTAGCGGCGGCGCGGGGTGCCAGCGCGCGAGAAAATGCAGGAAATGGGCGTTCTGCCCGGCCGTTTGGTGTAGTCGTTAGCTAAGTGAGTAGACTTTTTGCGATATCTCGAGCACATGGCTTTTGCACAAGGGCTCTACCTGCGGTTTTATGTTTCGCTATGCGGGTTGTGCTTGGCTATTGCAAAAAAGTCTACTCACTTAGGCTTGAGGGTCGTTCGCTGGCGCCTATTTGCGCTTGTTTGCCGACGCCGCGACCATAAGAAGCCCCTAGGACTCTTGCGGTAAGCGCTTCTTGTCCTTGCGGGCGCGGTTTTTAAAGTTCTCGACGGCCTCTTCCATGCCCAGAGGTACATAGGTGAGCTCATCGAGGTTTTCGGGCAGGTAGCAGGCAAGGCTTTGCTCCTGCATGCGGCCCGTCGTGAGCTGTTCATCGCTGGGCTGCGCGCCGGGCGTGGCACAAATGCCATAGACGACGGCACCCATCTCGCGCGTGCGGCACTCGTACTCGGTCTCGGGATGCTCGGGATGGTCGCGGCGAACGTCGTCGCTTACCCAAAGTGTGTCGTAGCCGGCCGCGGCAAACTGTCCCAGGGCGTAATCGCGCAATGGCTTGCTGTCGGTGCGCAGCGTGACGGTGGCGCCGGCTGCAAGGAGCGGGCGGTAGAGCATCAGATGGTCGACATGGACGAGTCGTTTTTTGGCGTACTTGGCCTTGGGCTGCGGCGTGGGAAAGTTAATGGTGATGGCATCGAGCTCGCCTGCGGCAAACAGCTGCGGCAGCGATGCGGCGCCTCGGGGCAGGACGAGTGCGTTGGTCAGTTCCTGCTCACAGATTTTCTGCGCGGCATAGGCGATGCAGATGGGCTCCTGGTCCATGCCGATAAAGAGCGTGTTTGGCTCGTGGGCCGCGCGCTCTACAAGGTACGTTCCCTTGCCACAGCCAAGATCCAGGTGAAGGTGTTCGAAGGGCTTGCCGTCTGCGGGCGCACAGGCCTTGCGCCAATCTCCGGCATAAGCCTCGGGGTTCGTCTCAATCGCATCGGCGTAGCGCTCCAGGCGCTCCTCGAGCACAAAGTTCTTAGGCGTGCGAACGTGGACGGCTCCCATGAGGCTCCTTGGTCATAAATATGGAACACGTAGCTGCGCGTTCCGTCAATGGGTTGAAAAAGGGTGGGCATAGTTTGCCCGAAAGATGCGGTGCGGTTCGGCGGCGAGTCGCCGATACCTACAGGCGCTTGAGAATCACATAGCGGTTGAGCTCGCCGCTGCGACCGTCAGCATGGAAACGCTCAAGCTCGCGCACGGGGACCTCGCCGCTCTTGTAGAACGTGCGGACGCCGCGCACCAGGTCGGTGATCTGCTGATCGTCAAAGTGATGGCAATAGCGGTAGGCGTGGCGGTCGTTTTGCCAGCCGATGAGGTGGTCGCCGGCTTCAAACTGCGCCGAATCGTAACCCTCAAACGGCGGGGTGAGCTCGGCGCGGGCCTCGGCACGAACGGCCTTGCGCGCCATGCGCTCGTCGTTCATAAACTCCCAAAAGCTGATGGCGATGATGCCACCTGGGCGCGTCTGACGCACCAGGGCGTCGAGCACGCGTACGCGATACTCGCACGACGGCACGTGGTGCATAAAGCCAAAGCAGACCGAGATGTCGGCGAGCGGGGCGTCGAAAAGCACGTCGGGCGTCTCGGCGGGGTTGAGCTTCATAAGGGCGTCGAGCACATCGAGTTCCTGGAAGTACAGGTTGGGAATGCGCAGGGCGTGACCGCGCGCATCGATGGCCAAATCCTGACACGAGTCGACACCATAGAACTCAAAGGGGCAGCTGACATCCGCCGAGGGGCTCGTGCCATCTACGCCCTTGGCGGCAAGTGCGCCGCCGGCGGCAAAGTTCTCGAATCGCATATTGCCGCAGGCAAGATCGAAGACACGGACGGGATGCTCGATCGTGGCGACGTCGAGCTGCCCGAGCGCGATATCCATGGTGCGCACCCAGCCGGGCCACGGGGCCTGGCGCGTATCGGAGAAGGAGGCGGAGTGCTCGCGATAGAACGTGTTGTTGAGCTGGATGAGCGATGAGGCGAAATCGCGGTTCACGGCGCGGAACTCCCTCCGTTGGCGGTGCGGAATAAACAGTATGACCATACTACCGTTAACGCCGCAACGGGGACAACTGAGCTAGGCGCCATTGCTTTGTTTGGACACATTTCCGCAGCTCATATGCACCCGCAACCGCCGGTTGTCAAAAATCTCACTAGAATAGGTGGCATGCTTTTGGCAGTGGCGGATAGATTTTTAACTGTGCAAGGCGCCTTAAGAACAAATATGGTCCGGCGGCACGGCTGGCATCACATAGGAGGAACCATGAATGTAGAAACTGCGCAGCGGCTCGCCGACCTTCGTCGCAGCAAGGGTTTTAGCCAAGAAGGGCTGGCGCGAAAGCTGGGGCTGTCGCGCCAGGCGGTCAGTAAATGGGAGCGCGCGGAGAGCTCGCCCGATACCGAGAACCTGATCTCGCTCGCCAAACTTTATGGCGTGAGCCTGGACGAGCTGCTCAATCCGAGCGATGAGATCGAGGACGATATCGAGTTTGAGAACGAGGACCGCGCCCGTCAGCGCGAGGCCGAGGCGGCAGAGCGTGCTCGCACCCATGAGGCGGCGGCGCGCGCTACCGAGGCGGCAACGCAGGCGAGTGATGCTGCGGCCAAGGCGGCGCAAGCGGCAAGTTGGAGTGCGCAGGCCGCCAATGCCGCTACGGCGCAGGCGACGAGTGGCACCGCAGTTGGCTCGACTCCGGTGAAGGGCCCGTTCCAGTCGTTCCCGTATTGGGCCGTGTGTTGGCTACTGTTCTTTTTGCTGATGTTCCTGTTTGGTGCCGGTCCCTTTGCCGCGCTGATCTTCTTCACGATTCCCATCTATCACTGGGTGGCGCGTGCGCTCGATGGCGATTGGGCGCGCGGGGATATTCAGGTTGGTCCGGCGCCGGTGACAGCTAGGGTTCAGAATGTTTCCGCTTCGGTTGATGCTGACGTGGCTACCGCGGCCACCGCTGACCCGATCGCCAAAGAGGGTGATGAATGATGAAGCTTTCGCATGAATCCAAGGTACGCTTGGGCGTTGGCATCGGAGCGTTTGTGCTTATTATCGGGCTTGTATTTGGTGCCTCGCGGCTATTGGCTCATTCCAATATGGTGCGAACGACCGCTATTCTATCCGGCGATTTGTCTGATTTTGACGATATGTTTGACGACGATGATCTCTTGGATAGCGGTAACTATTCCGCTCGGCCTCAGCAACTTTCGAGTGTGACCTTTGATGCTGATGAGTTTCGCTACCTCGATTTCGATATCGATGCGGCTACGGTGGACGTCAAGGTTGTTGATGGCAACAAGGTTCGCGTTATCGAGCGGGGACGCGTTGCCAATGGTATGGATGCCCCCAAGGCCGCGACGCAAAACATCGCATCCGTCGAGGACTCGACGCTCAAAGTTTCTCAGTTTGGAAGTGATGACGGTAAGGCGATTGACCGCTCGGTTACGGTTGAGCTGCCGCGCCGTGTTGCCGAACATCTGAAGGGAGTCAACGCGCACGTGGGCTCGGGTGATCTGCAGATTGCCGGTGTCATCTGTGATGGTTTCGACCTTTTCCTGGGTGCGGGAGATGTAGAGTTTACGGGCAGCGTGACTGATGCGCTCAGCGCTGAGGTCGGGTCGGGCGATGTGACGTTCGAGCTCTACCAGGCCCCCGCGAAGTCGATGGACGTGAGCGTGGGCTCGGGCGATGTGGAGATGACGGTTCCGAACTCGACGGGCTTTAAGGCGAGCCTCACCTTGGGCAGTGGCGACTTCGAGAGCGATTTCCTTCCGCTTGACTACGATGGTGAGACCATTTTGAATCTTGAATTCGATAACGGCGATAAGTCTGCTACGTATCGTTTTGAGGTCGGTTCGGGCGACATGTCATTTGATTCAGAGTGACGGGCGGTTATCGAAGACTTATACACCATAGCTGCGCTGTTTGATGGAGGCGCCGGAGCCGTGACGGGCTCCGGCGCCTTTGCCTTTACAATGGGGTCATGGAACAGATTATCTTGAACATACTCGAGGCTCTGCGTCGCGGCGAGACCGTGGACGACAAAGCGCTCGTCAAACTGATACATGCCGAGGCGCGCCGTGAGGGTGCCGACAAACGCGATTTGGCCAAGCGCCGTCTGCTGCCGTTCTACCAGCGGGTAAAACGTGAGGAGCCGGCTCGTTGGGCAGGGTGGAATGTCGATGCCGAGCTGGAACGTCGACTGCTGCAGGTGCTGCGTATGAAGCCTCGTCGCACGGCCTCGGGCGTGGCGACCATTACTGTCATCACCAAGCCCTGGCCGTGCTCGGGCGATTGCCTGTTTTGCCCCAACGATCTGCGCATGCCTAAAAGCTATCTGCATGCCGAGCCGGCGTGCGCCCGTGCGGAGCAAAACTGCTTCGACCCGTATCTGCAGGTGAGCGCTCGTCTGACCGCGCTTTCGCAGATGGGGCATGCGACCGACAAGATAGAGCTCATCGTGCTCGGTGGCACCTGGAGCGACTATCCGCAAGGGTATCAAACGTGGTTTATGTCGGAGCTTTTCCGTGCGCTCAATGACGATGCCGTCGCCGGCGTGGCGGCAAACCCCATGTTGGCGCGTCCGGGCATCAGCCGTGCCGAGGCAGGGCGCCTGCTCGATGACGCTCCCGCCGATGCCCTGCCGCCGGTGGTAACAGAGCGTCGCGAGCGCTATCGGGCTGCCGGCATTGCGACAGACGAGGATGAGCTTGCGGCCGGCGTTGCCGACGAGCAAGGTCGTGTGGATGCTGCCGTGGGTGGCTATAACCGCGCGGTGCGTCGTCTGTACGGCCCCGGCACGCCGTGGGGCCAGGTCGCCGAGTGGCAGACCGCCACGATGGAGGAGCTTGAGCGTCAGCAGCGCATCAACGAGACGGCGAAGCATCGCGTGGTGGGGCTCGTTATCGAGACGCGCCCCGATGCCGTGACGCCGCAGGCCCTCACGCTCATCCGCCGCCTGGGCTGCACCAAGATCCAGATGGGTATTCAGAGTCTCGACCAACATTTGCTCGATATCAACGAGCGTCGCGTTTCGGTGGCGCAGATCGAGCGGGCGTTTTCGCTTGCGCGCTTGTTTGGCTTTAAAATCCACGCGCACTTTATGCTCAACTTGTTGGGCGCTACGCCCGAGGGGGACAAGCGCGACTACGAGCGCTTTATGACCGAGGGCGCTTTTATGCCCGACGAGGTCAAGGTCTACCCGTGCGCGCTCATCGAGGGCTCGCATCTGGTGGGCTGCTACGAGCGTGGCGAGTGGTGCCCCTATACCGAGGAAGAGCTGCTCGATGTGCTGGCCGACGACATCGTGGTGACGCCGGTGTTCTGTCGCATCAGTCGCATGATCCGTGACTTTAGCTCCGACGACATCATGGTGGGCAACAAAAAGCCTAACCTGCGTCAGCTCGTTGAGAACCGCTTGGCGGCTCGTGGAGAAGGCGCGACGGTGCGCGAGATTCGCTATCGCGAGATCAGCACGGCGGGTGCCGACTTGGATGAGCTGACCCTTGACGAGGAAGTAGCGTACGAGACGCCGGTGACGCGCGAGCGCTTTTTGCAGTGGGTGACGCTCGAAGGCAAGATCGCCGGCTTTTTGCGCCTGTCGTTGCCCGATCGTGCGTTTGTTACCGCGCACGCAGACGAGTTGCCGACGACGCCGGACGAGGCAATGATTCGCGAGGTGCACGTGTATGGCATGGCGGCACGTGTGGGCGATCAGGGTCAGGCGGCTCAGCATCATGGGCTGGGGCGGTCGCTGGTGGAGCGCGCATGCGAGATTGCCCGGGATGCGGGTTATGCGCGTATCAACGTGATTAGCGCGATCGGTACGCGCGAGTACTATCGCCATTTGGGTTTTTATGACCACGGACTCTATCTGCAAAAGGAGCTCTAGATGAACAAGCCAAGTGTTTCTGCTGGTGTCGTTGCCGGCGTTGCTCTGGGAGCTGCGGCGCTTGGTGCGGCTGCCGTCGCTGTTCGCGCTGCTTGTCTGCAGGTTGCGAGGACCCGCAATGGGTTGGCGCGTGTGAAGCGCGTGCACGATGAGGGCGGCGACGAGGTCCGTGTGCTCGTGCAGGGCGGTGTCTACCAAAGCGCGAGCTATGTAGGCGAGCGTTGGGCGGAGCCCGTCTTTGCGTACTATCGTGCATTTGACGATGTGTTTGAGGCCGAGGACGCAATGCGTGACGCTTACGGTCACGGTATCGACCGCATGCTTATGCTGGGCGGCGGCGGGTTTGCCTATCCTAAGTTCGCACTGATGTTGCATGATGGTTTGCGTATGGACGTCATCGAGTATGACGGAGAGATTACGCGTCTGGCACGTCGCTGGTTCTACCTGGACGAGCTGGAGCGTACGGTGGGCGACCGCCTGCGGGTGATTACCGCTGAGGCTCGCTCGTATCTGGGTGTGACGAGTGTGGGCCATCGTCGCTACGACGTGGTCGTGAGCGATTGCTTTGGCGGTGCCGAGCCCGTACGCGAGCTGGCGACCGTTGAGGCGCTGCGTCTAGTGCGGGGCAGCCTGAATGCCGGTGGCGTCTACGTGGCCAATATCGTGAGTGCAAACGAGGGGAGCGATGTGACGTTCCTGCGCGACTGTGCCGCCACGGCGCTTGAGGTGTTCGACCATGCTTGGGTGGTCCCATGTGGCGATGCAGAGTTCGGCGGCGAGGAGAATTATCTGCTCATCGCCAGCGACGGTGACTATGTCTTTGCCGAAGCTGTGCCCTTCGACACCGACTTCCTCGGCACCGTCCTTCACGACAAGTAAGTCTCCCCGTCCCAAAAAAGACTGGTCTTAGGCGTGGTCGCGCCAGCTGAGGACGCGCTGCTTCATACCCTCGATGTCGAGCACGCCTTCGGCGAAGCCTTTGCGTACGAGCTCCTCGGGAACGTACTCGTCGTAGCGATCAAAATAAGGCACCTCGCCGGGATAGACGAGCTCGATGGGGTCGAAGTCCTTTTCGGCCTCGGCTGCGAGCACCTCAAAGAACGTCTCCTCGTCGGCCTTCATCTTAAACTGCATAAAGTATGGACGCGACGGATCGAGCCCGCGAAGGCCCAGCTCCGCGGCGCATTTAATCTTGAGCATGCGCTCGAGTGCCAAAAAGGCGTAGCTGCCCAACCAGGGGAAGAGCACCCAGGTATCGCCGCCCAGGTTGATGAGCGGCTTGGTTCCCGCACCCGAAATATCGGCCGTATGACGAGCCTGCGCTAAGCGGGCCCGTGCGTTACCCATGAGGTACGGATATGTCGCGTGCTCGTTGAGCGCCTTGCGCATGCGCTCGAGTACGTGTGTATTGATGTCGCCGGGGCAGTCGCCAAAGTAGGCCGGCACCCGGCCCTTGACCTGCGTGGCAAAGACGGTGTGGCGCTTCCAGTCCACTTCCTCGACAATCCAGCAGTGTCCGGCGATGGCGATGCGCTCACCGGGCGGTGGCGGATTGACGATCGTGCCCAACTCGGCCGACTCGCTGCGAACGGTGAACTCCTCGTTTTCCTGGAATACGGCGTAGAACTTAAAGTTGTTAATGATGCGCTCGCCCGCGAGACCCACAATGAGCCCACCGCCCTCGGTGACCTGGATATGGTCGATCTTGATGAGGTGGCGCAGCAGTATGCGATAGTCATCGGCCGAGATGCGATGGAAATAGCTGAGTGTGAGCACGCGTTGGGCAAGTTCGGCCGGCGTGAGCTCTCCGGTGCTGGCGAGGGTCGACATAGTCTGGTGGTAGAGCAGGCTGTAGGGGAGTCGATCGAGCTCGGGCGGCTCGACCCACTTTTCCTCGCGATAGAGTTGTACGAGCGCGATGCCCTGCAGGAGCTTCCACGGAATGGTCTCGGGCATCATCGTGCGCGGCTCGGGCTCTTCCTCGCGCATGACGAACCACATCTCGGGCGGAAGATCGCGGCGTCCCGTGCGGCCCATTCGCTGCAAAAAGGAGCTGACGGTAAACGGTGCATCGATCTGGAACGCGCGCTCCAGGCGGCCGATATCGATGCCAAGCTCAAGCGTAGAGGTGGTGACGGTCGTCTGTGCCTGTTCCTCGTCGCGCATAAGCTCTTCTGCCGTCTCTCGCAACGATGCCGAAAGATTGCCGTGATGGATGAGGAAACGGTCGGGCTCGTGTCGGCTCTCGCAGTAGCTGCGCAGCATGGAGCATACGGCCTCTGCCTCCTCGCGCGAGTTGGCAAAGACCAGGCACTTGCGGCCGCGCGTGTGCTCAAAGATATAGCCCATGCCGGGGTCGGCGTTGTCTGGTGCTGTGTCGGTGGGGTTGAGTAATGCCTGTTCGGGTGCTCGGGGGATGTCGACTTCGCCCTCGGGGGCCGAGGAAGCGCGACTGTCCTTGGGGGCAGCCTTGCCCCGTGCCTGCTCGCGACGTTGGCGGCGTTCCTCCTGTGTGAGTTGTCCGCTATGGCGCATGTCTTGTCCGGATGCGGGCAGTGCCGCGGGTGCTGCTGCCTCAATGCGCTCGCACGCAAGCACTTCGGCCTCTTGAGGACCCATGCTCTCGAATCCTCGCTGCTGCGCTTGGGGACCCGAGTTGTAGAAGTGCTCCATGGAGATGCGCCACACGCGGCGCGGCTCCTCAAAGCGGGGGATGACGCAGTTGCGTCCCGTCCCCTGCGACAGGAAGGCGCCCGTGCGTTCCGGGTCCCCGATGGTGGCCGAAAGGCCGATGCGCCTGGGCCGCACGCCCGCCATGCGCGAAAGACGCTCGATAAGGCAGAGCGTCTGCCCGCCACGGTCGCCGCGCATGAGCGAGTGGACCTCGTCGATGACCACATAGCGCAGGTCGCAGAACATACGCGGGATTGCCATGTGCTTGTGGATCAGGAGTGCCTCGAGTGATTCGGGCGTAATCTGTAGGATACCGCTCGGCTTTTTGATGAGCTTTGCCTTGTGCGACTGCGAGACATCGCCGTGCCAGTGCCAGACGGGGATATCGGCCTCTTCGCACAGATCGTTGAGGCGAACGAACTGGTCGTTGATGAGTGCCTTGAGGGGGCCAATATAGAGGGCGCCAACGCTTGCGGGCGGGTTCTCCCAAAACTCGGTCAGGATGGGAAAGAAGGCCGCTTCGGTTTTGCCGGAAGCCGTGGATGCCGTCAGGAGCACATTGTCTTGCGTGTTAAAGATGGCATCTGCTGCCGCAACCTGGATAGAGCGCAGGCTCTCCCAATCGTGGGAGTAGATGAAGTCTTGGATAAACGGGGCGTATCGGTCAAAGGCGTTCACGGGACCTCCTCTCATCAACGGGTTGATCAACGCAACGGGTAACGGCTCGATATCTTGCAACATCGGCGTTTGCCCAGATAAAACCTGCCAAAATAAACCTGTCCCTTTTTGGCAGGTTAGATGGTGAATTCGGCGAAGTTGCGGTCGCCGTCTGCGGTGCCGGTGTCGCCTGTTGCGGCTGCCGGTGCCAACGCGTCGCCGCCGACGCTTTGCAGCAACTCAGCCACGTTTGCATCGGGGTTCTGGCACAGGATATCGAGCAGCTCGATAAAGTCACGGATGACCTCACGCGGCGTCAAGTGCGTATCGGCTCCCACGCGGCCAAACTCAATCTTGAGAAAGTCTACCAAGTCGTTCTCGGTAAGCGTGGGCGTCCAGCCAAAGTATCCGGCATGGATCTGCATGAGTTTTTCGATCAGCACCAGCAACTCCTCGTAGGTGAGTGGCTGCAGGCGGATGATGGGCGCGAGCATGTCCTTAAGGTCCTCGCGTGCAAAGCGGCCCTGAGCGAGTCGACTTCGCAGGGCCTCGTAGGAGAACACGCCACGGCGGCGGTCTTCGATGGAGGTTGGCGTGCCGCCCATGATCATGCCCAGGTACTGCGCCTTGCCCTGGAGCGTGTCGTTGTACATGGTCAGGATCTTCTCGTAGTTGTATTGGCGTGTGATGGCGTTGGGAATCTTATACAGATTCACGAGCTCGTCGATGAGCACCAGCATGCCCTTGTAGCCGCTGCAGACCAAAAAGCGCGCAATGAGCTTAACGTAGTCGTACCAGTCGTCATCGCTGATGATGGTCGAGGAGCCCAGCTCGGCGCGTGCCTCACTCTTGGTGCGGTATTCGCCGCGAATCCATTTGGTCACGCGGCTCATAGCTTCTTCGTCGCCCTCGGATACGGCCGCGCGGTAGCGGCGGAGCATGCGGGCGAAGTCGAAGCCGTGGACCATTTCCTCGAGTGGGGCCAGTTGGGCATTGACGGCAGACTCGTCGGCATCGGCACACGAGGCGACCCAGCGATCCAGGATAAGGTTGAGCGCACCGCCCTCGGGGCGCGTCTTGGTCGATATGTTGCGGATGAGCTCACGGTAGGTGGCAAGGCCCTGTCCCTGGCCGCCCTGCAGACGGCGCTCAGGGGATAGGTCGGCATCGGCCACGACGAATCCCTCGCCCATGGCGTGCGTGCGGATCGTCTGGAGCAAAAAGCTCTTGCCGGCGCCGTAGCGACCGACTAGGAAACGGAAGCTTGCGCCGCCATCGGCGATGAGGCTCAGGTCGGTGAGCAGAGCACGGATCTCGACCTCGCGCCCCACGGTGATATAGGGAAGGCCGATGCGCGGGACCACGCCGCCCTTGAGCGAGTTGAGAATGACGGCGGCGACGCGCTTGGGCACGCGGGGTGCTGCGGATGCGGTATCACTCATGGTCTAGGTATCCTCTCACGTCTGCTTCGTAGTCCTCGATAATCTGCGGTCCCGCTGAGCCAAATTCAATAACGGTGTCGCCCACCAGGTCAAAGAGCGCTTCGTTGATGCTATCGACGAGCATGTCCTCACTCTTGCCCGACTGTGCCACCGCCAATGTGGCCTGCGCCGTGTTCCGTTCGAGGAGCGCGCGAAGGAAGGCATCTGCGGCGGGCGCGAGTTTGTTCGCAGCTTCGGCAGACGTGGGCGTTACGGGTGCGGGCGCAGACACGAGGAGCGGTGCCACGACGCCGAAGTCTTCGGTGGAGACAGTCGGCTCGTCGGGTTCGTCTTGCCGTACGGTCATCTCGCAAGGTTCGGCAGTCATGCCAGGCGCAGGCTCGGTGTTCGGTTGCTCGATAAGCGTCGCCTCGGCTTCCACAGGCACATCGTCCTCGCGCTCCTCATCAATCAAAAGCGCCTCACGCGTTTGTGCGGCGGCACTCCGGATATGCCCCAGCTGGCTCAGATCGATATCGATCTTGACGGGCTGATGCGCGGCATCCCATGAAAGCCATGCCGTGATCTCGTCATCGATAATCTTAGCCAGATATTTGGGGACCTTCTCTTCCTTAAGGGGATGGCCGGGATCCAGTGCCAAGCGCAGGCGCTGATCACAAGCGCGCATCATCTCACCGAGCTTGCTGCTTTTTTGCCTGCTGCCGTGGATGCGCATGCATTCCCAAAAGCCATTTTGACAGCGGTAGATGTGAATGGGGTCCAGGCGATATTCGCAGTCCTCGTGGCGCTCGGGCGCAAAGAACACGGCCGAGGCAAACATGGTGTAGGGCATGGCCGTCTCCTCCCCAAACAAGCTCGCTACGATGCCAGTCTTTCGGTGCGTGTCATAGTAGCGCGCCATACGGACATATACGGCGCATGCCACGTGGCGCAGGTCGCGATGGTGGGAACGGTCGAGCCGTGAGTTATTCAGGTTGTACGTCGAGAGTGCGTCGATGGCGGCCATGAGCCGCTCCTCATGCGCCTCATCGGGCGGAAGGGGAAGCGTGGGCTCGGAGGTTTTGCGACGCGCAGGCGGCAGGTCCGACGGTGCCGGCGCGGGCACGAGGTCTCGCGCTGCGCGGCGCAGCTCGATGAGGGCGTTGTCGAATGCGACGGTTTTAGAGTCGCGAAGCAGCTTGGGATCGAGCTCATGGAACACGGCGTAGTCCTGCAGCCACACGCGTGCGAACCGGTCGATGCCGGGTTCAAAGGCGCGATAGGCATCCCAAAATGCCTTGATCTTGTCATAGCCGTCACGCGGATTGTCGACGCCAATGCCGCAGATCAATTCGTAAAGATAAAGAAAAGCAAACGAGGTCGATGTCTCCTCGATATTGCCGCGGCGCACTTGGGCACGCCAGGTAAAGTAGCCGCGCAACTGTCGATCGCTCATGGCATTGTAGGTGGGAAAGTACGACTTAAAGGTGCCGTTGTAGGGGCAATCGTCCTCGAAGTCGGTCATCAGCAGGCCTTGGCGGTAAAAGAGCTCCGCCTCCGATAGCCAACGTCCCGCGCCGCCTTTGGGATCCTCTTGCCAGCGTGATATCTCGCGCATCTTGCGGTATTGGTCGGGGAGGAAGTTCTGCATCTGACGACCGGTCTTGAGAATCGGCTCGTCAGCATAGATTTCGTTTGAGAAGCGGGCGGACTGATGGGTCCGGGCTTCGGCCATAATGCGCTCGATGAGCATCTTGACGTCCTGGTCGGCCACCGCTCCTCCTCTCGAACGCAGCTACGGTGACCTCATATCATAGCACAGCATCAAACAGATGTTCGAGATACCGCTGCGTAGATAGATTTAGAACAGGAGGGCGTAGATGACGGCGATGACGACGGAGGGGAGCATGTTGGCCGTGCGGAAGGTCTGAGGCCGAATAAGGTTAACGCCGACGCAGAAGATGAGCATGGAGCCCACAAGCGAAAGGCTGTCGAGGGCTGCGGTGGTCATGATGGGGGAGAGTGTGCCGGCAAAAAGCGTGATCGTGCCCTGGAATACGGCAACGGGCAGGGCCGAGAAGATGCAGCCGCGGCCAAGCGAGGCTGTCATAGTGCAGACGATGATGCAGTCCAGCGCGCCCTTCAGGGCAAGCGTGGACCAGTCGCCGAGCAGACCGTCCTGAATCGATCCTACGATGGCCATGGCGCCGATACACACGGTGAGCGATGTCGAGACAAAGGCATTGGTGAACTCGTTGTCACCCTCGCTGCCGGTTTTGCGCTTGAGCCATTCGCCGAGGTTCTCGATGGCGGCCTCCAGGTTGATGGCCTCGCCGATGAGCGAACCGAGGGCAAATGAGACGATAAGCATGGTGGTGCCGGTGGTCGCCAATGCCTCCCCATCGATAACGAGCATCTTTTGCATGGTGCCGCCCAGGCCGATAAACAGAACGCACAGCCCCGACGCCTTCATGAGCGTGTCTTGGATGCGGGGCGTAATGAAGCGCCCACCCATGAGGCCCAGCAGACCGCCCGCGATCAAAAGCGCGACGTTGATGATCGTTCCTAAACCCGGCATGAGCCCTCCTGTAATTGATGCCAACGCGGCAATCGTAGCAGAACGGGGAGGGGAGCGCTCAGTATCCGAGCCAAGCGGCGGTTAGCGGTCTAGGACAGGACGGGGCTAAAGTCGAAGCGCAGCGTCATGAGGTGCTGCGGGGATTCGATGGCCGCGGCAATGATGTCGGCATCTCGTGCACGATCGAATCCTTCAAGTTCCATTTGATAGGGGAAGTCTTCTTGGATACCGATGCGACGCGGAACCAAAAGCTTGGTTCCGTCGAATTCTTCGGTCCGCGTTCCGTCTGCTGCAACGGAATAAAGGTGCAACTTGGCGGTCGTTGTGGCATCAAGTGTCGAGATAGCTTGGATATCGTTCGATGCGCTCCTTGCTCCCACTGCTGTAAGTGCCGTAGGCGCGACGACTTCACCCGAAGGCAAAAAGACAAGCTCGACGGTATTGGGGAATGCGATGAGGATATTTTTGCGGCGGGGCGCATTGGCAGCGACTGGCTCAATGCTTGCGGCATCGACGGTTTCCGTGTGGTCGAGCGCGACCATCATGCAACAGTTGCCTTCGTCGACATCTGGGGGAGCGGCAAATTCCAGGCCGTCTTTCGGTTGGGGATTGCCCAGTTCGGTGGCGGTGCCGCTTGGCTTCTCGAGAGGAGCCGCAGCGTTGTCTTCTGATGATGCATCGTCTGCATCGTCAACACGTGCCGGCGTGTCTGCGACCTCGTCTTTGCGGGATTTGTCATTATCGCTCGATATAGGAGCAGCAATCCCGACGGACCCCACTCCGTGCCATGTCATTTGGAGCAGCGCCGGATCGGCGAGAATGCGCTGCACGCCCGGCTCCTGGGCATCGATATTGATGGGGGCGGGTTCTGATCCGCGCGTGAGGTTAAGCGAGCCCTTCTGCCTGGTGCTTTGAGTCTTTTGGTCGTCCGTGTCGCCAGCGTAGAACAGCAAAGGTGCATCTCCCGTTGCGATGGCTTCGGTGTCTGCCTTGGTCAGTCGCAGCGATGCCGTAAAGGAGATGATGGGCTGCGCGCCATCGACATTCGAGGGAACGCAGCCCAGGCATACACCCCCTTCTTCTTCATAGGCCGCGCTGTCGAAGACGACCTTCGCCCCGTTCGCCGAGTCATCGACCGAGGCGATATCGATGCGCAGCTCTAAGTCGCATGGGTCGCCATCGGCGTCGACTGCAGCCGATTTCCATGTGCAGATGGCACAACCTGTCTGGGGGCCGTTCTCCTTGTCCGGTCGCTTGATATCCACGACTATCGAGTCGATCGTATTGCGGTGAAGGCATCCCGAGGTTCGGACCGTGGCGTGCGTGAGCGAAAAACGTTGGCAGGCGACGATACCCGACGAGTTCGCCACGGGGTTCAGAGCTTGCGGTAAGGAGTTTGCCGTGGCGGGCGTTGCCCAAGCGGCGAGAGGCATACCGCTTGCCAGTGCGCTGCAGAGTGCGGCAACGGGCAAAAGGTTTTTGGGTGCCATGGTTCTCCTATCTATTCCGCGTACTCCGGTCGTGCTTGGCTATTGGTTGCGTTTGATGTGCAGGCCAAGGCACGTCAGTCCTGCTCCCGTCGTGGCGACGCCTATCGCAATGAGTTGCCGGGTGTCGCTCGTCTGAGCGAGCGGCTCGTGACGACTGTCGCGATTAAGACCCGAAAGGTCGACGGTCACTTCTGTGGCCGCCTGCGCTTGCTCTTGTTGAGCAAAGGCCATGGCAGGCGCGGACGCCAAGATGCCGACGATGGCGGCCAGTGCGATCGCCTTAGGACGTGGCGTGCGCACCGGGCTCGACCGTCCAGGTGATGCTTGCCACTTGATCTCCCGTACCGTCGGCGTGGTAGATGTCACGCGTGACGCGGGCGACGTGGCCGCTCACATTGAGCTTGATTTTGTCCGTTCCGTCGGCAATGCCCTTGTACTTCATGTCGAAGCTTACGTCTTTGGAAAGATCGAGGCCCGTAGTTTGAGTCGCCGAGCTGGCGTCCTTTTCTGCCTTATCGGGGCCAACCTTAAAATCGATGGAGTTCTGGGCCGAGTCCGTCTTTGCGTCTGCAACGATTGTCCAGTCGTTCTTGGCCGTGACCTTCATGTTGGTGACGTGGATGCCATATGCCGAGAGGTTGTCGATGGTAATCGTCTTGTCGGAGGGTCCTACAAGCTTTCCGTCGGCTTGGGCGGCAAAGGGGATGACCGTTGGCGCCTTAAACGAAACATTGCTAATGTCGGCCTTCACCGTCACATCGGTGGTTCCAACGCGCACCTCTGCCATGGCCGCCGTTGGCGCGGCGCCCATCGCAAGTGCGAGCGTAAGCCCTGCGCCCACGGCGAGTGCCCTGGCTCCGCTCAGGTTCATGGGTGTGTTCATAATCGATCCTTTCTGCTCGTCACGGACTGTTTCCGTGATGGTTGGACGAATGGGGACAGGGTGCTGCCCCTGCGAGTGCGTCGGTCACTAGCTTTCTGCCTGGGCCACCCGCACTTTGACGCGCGTCGGATTGCCGTGGGTGTCGTAGGTCTTGGCATCGAGTGCCTGAATCTCGATATATGCCTCGCCTTCTTGGATATCGCCGGCGGGGCAGGTCTCAACCGTCTTGCCGGTTTCGACCACACCGGACTCATAGATGGTCTCGTCGTTTTGAATCACGCGGAAGCGCTGGGGAAACTTGTTGTCTTGGACGTTTTGCACGTTGACGCGCAACTTGCCGCCTTCCTGCAGCTGTGCGACCGGCGCGACCGAGATCGTCATCATGTTGTCGCGGACGATGGCGTCGAGCTCATCCTGGATTTCTTGGCGCGACTTACCCTCTGCCGTCGTGACTGAGGCGCCCGCTTCGGACACGGGCTGCGACTGCCAGGCGTATAGCCCTACGGCGATGAGGGCGCAGACGATAGCCAGGCAGACAACGACGAGTTTCTTGCGACGCCCCAGTCCTGCAAGGCGGGGCGGCTTCTTCGCACTCATGCGGCGTCCTTGGTGGTGTAGACACGTGCGAACGTGGACGGGTCCGCTCCAAAGAGCATGTGAAGCATCAGGCGGCGCGAGTAGATGAGCTCGTCGAAGTCGTGAGGGAGCTCGATGTTGTGGATACGCGCGATGTGGTGGGCGAGCGCCGAGAACGATTCGGGGTCGCAGATAACATCGGTGGTGACGTGGTAGACCGCCGTATCGGGGAACGCCTCTTCGTCGAAAGGCAGGAGATAGGGATCGTCGTCGACCTCGATGGCGACGCCGTACTGGGGCCAGTAATATGCCATGGGAACCTCCCTGCTTCTGGGGCCAAAACTTCCATTGGTTTTGGCTGTCGATGCCGACCGTATCAGTCACTACTTGACCAATTTCTGACCAAATGCTTGACGGATTGACATCTCCGCAGGTAAAAGATGGTAAAAATTACTTCAACTTTTTTCGAGCAACAATTGCGTGGTCGCTGGCGGTAAAGCGATATGTGTCAAAAGCATCGTCTGCCGAGGAAACCTTGCCGCTCGCCGAATTGCACGAACGTAAAAATCGCCAATTATGGAGACGGTCTCGAACACGTCGACAAAACGATGCGGTAACATCTCCCTGCAAACACTGTAGTTAGCTAAAGGGGGAGTTCGCGTGTCTGCAACCATCAAACCCTTCACCGACGAGTTCGAAGAGTATGGTCGCGATGAGTCTCGCGCATCGGGCGAGGCCTCGAGCATCTCGTTTCCGACAACGGAGGACGAGGTCCGCGCCATTTTGAAAAAGCTCCATGCCGAGCGTGTCCCGGTGACGGTTCAGGGCGCCCGGACCGGTCTTGCCGCCGGCGCCGTGCCTCATGGCGGTCACGTTCTCAATACTTCCCGTATGAATCGCTACCTAGGCATTCGCCGCGATGAGCAGGGCCGCTTTCTTTTGCGTGTGGCGCCCGGCGTCGTGCTGTCTGAGCTGCGCAAGCAACTGGGCAAGAAAGTTCTGCCGACTGCCGGCTGGGACCAGGCATCGCTTGAGGTCTACGAGGAGTTCCAGGAAGCTCCCGAGCAATTCTTTCCTACCGATCCCACCGAGGCATCTGCCTGCCTGGGCGGCATGGCGGCATGCAACGCTTCGGGCGCCCGTAGCTACGCTTACGGCCCCATGCGCCCTCACGTCACGGGCCTTCATGTCGTGCTGGCCGATGGCGACCTGCTCGAGCTTCACCGTGGCGAGGTTTTTGCGCAGGGCCGTCGCCTTTCGCTCGTCACGGTGCAGGGCCGCACGCTCGAGCTCGACCTTCCCGACTACACCATGCCCAAGACCAAAAATGCTTCGGGCTATTTCGTCGCTGACGATATGGATGCCATCGATCTGTTTATCGGTGCGTGTGGCACACTCGGCGTCATCACCGAGCTCGAGATTGCCCTGCAGTCGGCGCCTGCGGTCGTTTGGGGCGTGAGCTGCTTCTTTGACAGCGAAGACAAGGCTGTGTCCTTCACCGATTCTGTGCGTCCCGTCCTGCCCCACGCGGCTGCCATCGAATATTTCGATGCGGGAGCCCTGGATATCCTGCGTCGTCAGCGTGAGCAGTCGACCGCGTTCGCCTCGCTGCCGGCGCTCGACAAAGACGCCAAGGTCTGTGTCTACGTGGAGCTCGACTGCGACGACGAAGCCCAGGCGACTGAGGAGCTGTATCACTTGGGGTGGGTACTGGAGCTTGCGGGCGGCAGCGACGATGCGACATGGGTCGCGCGCACCGAGGTCGATCGCGAGTGTCAGCGATTCTTCCGCCATGCGGTGCCCGAGAGCGTCAACATGCTCATCGACGAGCGTCGCCGCACGGATCCCACCATCACCAAACTGGGCTCGGACATGTCGGTGCCCAACGCACGCTTGGCCGATGTCATCGCCCTTTATCGCCGCACGTTGGCCGAAAGTGGGCTTGAATCTGCCGCCTGGGGGCACATCGGTAACAACCATCTGCATGTGAACATTCTGCCGCGCGATGCGCAGGATTACCGCCGTGGCGGAGAACTCTTTGCCCAGTGGGCTTCCGAGGTCACGGCCATGGGAGGCGCCGTCTCCGCCGAACACGGCGTCGGCAAGATCAAGGCGGACTTCTTGGAGACGATGTACGGTCACGAGGTCATGGTCGAGTCGGCGCGCCTCAAGCTCCAGCTCGATCCTGCCGGGCAGCTGGGTCGCGGTAACCTGTTTTCGGAGAAGCTCTTGGATGAGCTCGTCCAGAAAGGGGGCGCGTGAAGATGAGCGATTTCCATATGGTGGTGTGCGTCAAGGCGGTGCCCGGAAGCACCGAGGTCAAGATGGACCCCAAGACCAATACTATCGTGCGCGATGGCAAACAGGCGGTCATTAATCCTTTTGACGCGAGCGCTTTGGAATGCGCGCTGGCGCTGAAGGACGACTTTATCGGCTTTGGCATGGACGTGCGCGTAACGGTGGTGTCGATGGGCATCCCCGCGACTGAATCGCTATTGCGCGACTGCATCGCCCGAGGCGCCGATGACGCGCTGCTGCTAACCGATCGCGCCTTTGCAGGTGCCGATACTCTGGCAACCACCTATGCCCTCAAGTGCGGCATCGAGGCGCTCGACGAGGACTTTGACCTGCTCATCTGCGGCAAGATGGCGGTGGACGGCGATACAGCCCAGATTGGACCCGAGCTTGCCGGTGCTTTTGAGATTCCCTGCGTGACCGACGTGAGCTGCGTGCAGAGCGCGGGCTTTACGACCTGTGGCTCACTGGCGCTTGTTCACGGCTGCGATGCCGGCGAGGAGACGGTCTATCTTGAGATGCCGTGCGCGATGACGACTGCCAAGGAGATTGGTCAACTGCGCATGCCGAGCATTGCCGGCATTCGTGCGGCCGAGGAGGCGGACGTGCGCGTGGTCAACGCTGCCGACGTGAACGCCGACCCCGCGCGCTGCGGCCTTGCCGGCTCGCCGACACAGGTCGTGCGATCGTTTGTGCCCGACCGCGACCAAACGTGCGAGGCCGTTGAGGGCACGGCGTCCGAGCAGGCGGCAAAACTTGCCAAGATTATCGAGGGGATGGCATAGATGAGCGGACTGATTATCGATAGCGAAGCCTGTATCGGCTGCGGTCGCTGCGTTCGCGCCTGTGCCTCGGGCGGCATCGTAGTGGAAGGCGAGCGGCCCAACCGTTGTGCCCGCGTAACCGACGGCTGCATTCTATGCGGTGGGTGCGTCGATGCCTGCCCCGTCAACGCTATCTCGATCGAGCGTGACGAGGCCGCTGGTGCGGTGGACCTTGATGCATATCGAGACATTTGGGTATTCGCGCAGACCGACGAGCACGATACGGTGAATCCCGTTGCCTATGAGCTCATGGGCAAGGGCCGCGAGCTTGCCGATACTCGCGGCTGCCGTCTGGTGACACTGGTCGGTATGGGCCCCAAGGGTTCTCTCGGTGACCTGGAGCATCTGGTTTGCGCCGGTGCAGACGAGGTCCTGGTCTGTCGCGACGAGCGTCTGCGCCAAAACGATGCGGAGGTCTACGCTCGGCTGATCTGCGATTTGGTGGCAGAACGCAAGCCCGAGGCCATTCTGTACGGTGCGACCGCTTTTGGCCGCGAACTGGCACCCGGCGTTGCCGTGCGTTTGCAGACGGGCCTTACGGCTGACTGCACCGTACTTTCGATGGATACGGAGACGGGCCTGCTGCAGCAGACGCGCCCGGCGTTTGGCGGCAACCTGATGGCCACCATCGTCTGCCCCAATCATCGTCCCCAGATGGCAACGGTGCGTCCTGGCATCTTTAAGGCGTCCGACTTTGACTACGGCCGCTCCGGCACGATCACCCAGATATCACTTGCGGATGATGCTAAGGCTCGTGTCGAGATCTCGATTCCCGCCGAGGAGTGGGGGCAGCAGGCTTCGATCGCCGATGCCGAGCGCCTGGTCGTTGTGGGTCGCGGCATTGGTTCCAAGAAAAACCTGCCGCTGATGCGAAGGCTCGCCGAGGTTCTGGGAGCCGAGCTTGGCTGCACGCGACCTGTCGTGGAGGCCGGCTGGCTGGAGTATCGCCATCAGATTGGCCAGACGGGCGTATCGGTTTCGCCCAAGCTTCTCGTGAGTATCGGTGTTTCGGGCGCCATCCAGCATCTTGCCGGCATCGGTGGGGCGGAGTGCATTATCGCCATCAACGAGGACCCGGATGCCCCCATCTTTGGTGCCGCCCAGTACAAGGTTGTCGGCGATGCCGTCGAGGTCGTCGAGGAGCTGCTGGCCCAGCTTGAGCGCTAGGCGCGCGCCAGCCAGTCGCGCATCTCGTCCTTTAGGCGCTCCCAGGTCGCTTGCGTGGCGGGATCGGTAAAGGGGTGCGTAATGCCAAAGGGCGCGTCGAGTAGGCGGTAGATATCGCCCTGCTCGCGCGCTAGCGCGCGGCTCGCTGGATAGACGAGCTCAAACATAAAGCAGATGAGCCCCACCAGGTAGTCGGCGGCCTCGTCGCGTTCGTCGCGTGCGACGCAGCGGTGTTCGTCAAAGGCGGTAAGCGCCGGTGTCGAGAAGCGGCTGGCGAGAAACGTGTTCTCATCCACCTTGAGGATGGTGTCGACGGTGCTGTCGGCGATGGTGCGCATAATGTCGATCTTGTCGCCATCGCGTACGATATCGCAGAAGCACCGTGTACGCTCGTCGAGTTGTGCCGGCAGGCGAAAGTCACTGTGATAGGCGATGCTCGCGCGGATGAGCTCGTCGTGCTCTTCGGTCTCGATAAAATCTCGGATGCTTGTTGTGGCGGGCGTGTCGTCGGGGTTCTCGCCAAAGAGAACCTCGACGCCCAACGCCGCATGGCTCATGCTCTCGGCGTCCTTAAACGTGTCCCAGCGTCGCAGCTGCTCAAAGCGGCCCATATCGTGCAGCAGGCCGCAAAGCCAAGCTAGGTCAATGTCCTGCGGTGACCAGCCCTGCTCACGCGCCACGGCATCGCATGCCTCGGCAACGTGGTACGTATGCTCGATTTTGAGTGCGATGCGCGGATTGGCGGCATCGTAAGCATCGGTATAGCGTTTGAAGGCCGCGGTCGCCCGGCCCCGATCGATAGCTGTCATAATGACTTCCTAAAAAGCTGTGTCTTTCGATCCGGTGGCAATTGTAGGTGAACTCGGTTGCTGTCGGGCGATGATTCTGCCGTGTCGTTGCCTGACCCAACGAATCGAATTTCTCACCGAGCCGGTCTGCTTCTTCTGGTACCATGGTCAAACTTTACTGTAGCAAAGTGTGACGTGGGCTTTTGTTCCGCGTCAGCGGAAATGGGGGTTTCATGGCACAGGAAGCGACCGCCAACGAGCAAAAGAAATTCAAGGTACCGCGTATCCCGGGCGACATCATGATCTATCCCATGATCGTTGGCCTTTTGCTCAACACCTTCTGTCCGCAGGTCTTTGAGATCGGCGGTTTCTTTACGGCTGCCTGCCGCGGCGGCTCCAACACCATCGTTGCCGCGATTCTGCTTTTTGTGGGTGCCGGCATCAGCTTTAAGTCCACGCCGGGCGCTATCAAGACCGGCATCGTCGTACTGATCCCCAAGCTTGTTGTTGCGGCGGCCCTTGGCTTGGGTGTGGCATATTTCTTTAACGACAACTTCCTGGGCCTGAGCTCCGTGTCTATCATCGGCGGCATCACGTTTTGCAACATGGCGCTCTATACGGGCATCATGGGCGAGTTCGGCGATGAGTCCGAACAGGGCGCTGTCGGTATCCTGTTCTTTACGGCCGGCCCCGCCGTCACGATGATCATCCTCGGTGTCTCGGGTCTCGCCAACATCCCCGTCGGCACCATCATCGGATCCATCCTGCCGCTTGTTATCGGCATGGTCCTGGGCAACTTGTTCCCGTTTATCAAGAACCTGCTGGTCCCCGGCGCCAATCCCGCGATTGCTGTCATCGGTTTTCAGCTCGGTGCGTCCATGAGCCTTTCGAGCTTTATCACCGGCGG
This sequence comes from uncultured Collinsella sp., assembly GCA_959019775.1. Lineage (GTDB taxonomy): Bacteria > Actinomycetota > Coriobacteriia > Coriobacteriales > Coriobacteriaceae > Collinsella. Next base: position 33,186 of record CAUEPS010000009.1, on the reverse strand, counting down.
CATTTCGGGCATCCTGCTGGGCCTCATCACACTCTTTATCGTCGGCCCTATCACCTTTGCGTTCGAGCGCCTGTGCGGTGGTAACGGCAAGGCGGCCGTTGCCTGCTCCACTATCGCCGGCACGGCTATGACCACGCCGGTCGCCCTCGCCGAGGTCGCTCCGCGCTATGCCGAGCTTGCGCCCACCGCGTATGCGCAGATCGCCACCGCCGTCATCATCACGGCAATCATGGCCCCGATTCTGACCGGCTGGGTCGATAAGAAGTTCTGCCACGGCAAAGAGGATCTGTCGGTCGAAGGCGTCGAGGCTATTGAGGAGGCCGTCGCGACCGACATCGACGGCGAGCAATCGTCGACGCGAGTCAATCAAGCCGGCGTGTGCAATTCGCGCCGTGTGAGCGCCCGAACGGTGACTGTTCTGCAGCAACGTTCGGGCGCTCTGCTATTATTCCCCTTACCCCTGCGGAGTAAGGGGCGTTTATTGCCCAGACACGAATCGGGCGATTCTGACCACTTGGATATTGAGGGGATGGCGTCTAGTGGTTAAGGCACTCAAGATCGAGATATTCCTGCTATGCATGATTGTTCTTATCGGGCTTGCCGCGCGAAGTCGCCACTCCTTGTTCTCGAGTACCCAGCAGTTATTGTTTAGTACGCTCGGCTACACCTCTGCCGCGTACATGTTATTCGATATAATCTGGACGCTTTCGGACGGTGTGGGCGGCACGCTGGGCATTGCTGCCAACTGGATTTCCAACGCGGTTTCGTTTTCGCTCTTTGCCGCCGCGTGCCTCATTTGGTTTATCTATTCCGAGACGGTGCAGGGTTCTCGCCTTTTGACCGCGCGCTATAGGATGGCGTTTGTAACGCTGCCTGCGGTGCTGGTAGTCGTACTGTCGTTTACTAGCTACTGGACGCATGCCCTGTTCTATATCGATGCGCAGGGCGCGTATCGTCGCGGTTTTGTCTATATGATCCAGCCCATCGTCAGCTACTGCTACGTTATATATACGTCCCTGCATGCGTTTATACAATCTTGCAAGGTCGAGAGCCTACAAAAGAAGGCCATCTATCAAACCTTGGCATTTTTCGCCATTCCGGCCTTGGTGGCCGGTGTCTTTCAGGTCTTTTATTCGGGTCCCTGCCTTAGTGTCGGCATCATGTTAAGTATGTTGCAGCTCTACATTGTTTGTCAGGAGCAGCTGATCTCGACCGACCCGTTGACTGGCCTTAACAATCGCAACCGTTTTGAGACCTATATGCTGTCGCTGTTCTCGGGTGCTGATCAGGCCGATGATGTGTATCTGCTTATGATGGACGCCGACGGCTTTAAGCTGATTAACGATCGCTATGGACATGTGGAGGGCGACCATGCTCTCCAGGTCATATCTGCTACGCTCAAAGAGGTCTGCTCGGCGTCTGGTGGTTTTATCGCACGTTATGGCGGCGATGAGTTCGTGGTGCTCCAGAAGGCTGCGGCGGAACAGGACATCATAGACCTGTGTTCGGCGATTAACGACGAGCTCGCTCGTGCCGAGGTGCCGTATGCATTGCGGATGTCCATCGGTTACGCGCGGGTCGGCGATAGTGTTGATACCTGGCAAGACTTACTTCGCGCTGCCGATGCGGAGCTCTACCGCGTCAAGGCCGAGAAAAAGAAAGCCGGCGTCCAGATACGCTAGAAAAAAGGGGCGCACGCTTGTGTGCGTGGCGGCCCTCAGCTCACCGATGTGCTCCATTAAGCTAAAGTACATGAATCCCCTCTGCTAAATAAGGGCAGTTCGTTAAGCTTTTTTGGGTTTGTTGACGATGATGATGCCGCTGCAGACCAACAGCAGGGCAACGATGACGGTAATGGGGCTCGTGCCAGCGCCCTCGCCGAGCAGCAGCGCGCTCAGCAGCACACCAAAGACGGGGTTCATAAACCCAAAGACCGAGACGCGGCTGACGGGGTTGACGGCAAGCAGGCGCGACCACAGCGAGTAGGCGACCGCGGAGATAAGCGCCATGTAGATGATGAGCGCGATGGCGGGGGCAATCGCCGTGGGGGAGAGCGCGCCACCCATCATAAAGCCGATGGCGGTGAGGACCAGGCCGCCGACCAAGAACTGCCACCCGGCAAGCAAGACGCCGTCGTGCTCGCGCGAGAAGATGCCGATCAGGCAGGTCGAAAGGGCGCCCGCGACGGTGGAGGCCAGGATGAAGCCCTCGCCGTCGAGCGTAAAGCCAAAGGTGCCGTCCGCGCCCGAAAGGTTGACGAGCGCGACACCGGCAAAGCCCAGTACACAGCCGAGTACCTTGGCCGCATCGAGCTTTTCGGTGCGAAACGCTAGGGCGGCAAAGAGGATGGCTAGGAAGTTGGCGCTGGCCTCGATGATGGAGCTCGACATGGCGCTTGCACGGGAGAGACCAAGGTAGAAAAAGAAGTACTGGCCGATGGTCTGGAAGAGCGACAAGATAAAGATGGGCTTGATATCGCGCGCTTGCGGAACGAGCGGACGGTGCTGGGCCACGCTCATGCCAACAATGACCAGCATGCCGGCAAGCGTAAAGCGCAAACCTGCAAAGAGCAGCTGCGAGGCGCTATCGTGCGCGGGGATGCCAAAGAGGCCGTAGCCGATCTTGATGCAGGGAAAGGCCGATCCCCAGAGCGCGCAGCAAACGAGACAGCCCAGGATGAGTCCGGGCAGGGTGGCGAGATACGGCTTGCGGCTTTCCATGATGTCCTTCCTACATGCGCGAAGCAAAAAAGAACCCGCCACCGGATGTGTCGGTGGCGGGTGTTGTTACCCGAAGGGATTGTACCCGATGGGAAAGGTTTAGGCGAAGTAGGCTACGCCGCTCTCAAAGATCGGCATGAACTTGTCGCCGGGGACATGCTCGGGCACGTTGCGGTACAGGTTGTCGCCGCGACGCTCGGCATGGCCCATCTTGCCCAGGACGCGGCCGTCGGGGCTCGTGATGCCCTCGATGGCGAGTGCGGAGCCGTTGGGGTTGACGGAAAGATCCATGCTGGGCTTGCCGTCCTCGCCCACGTACTGCGTGGCGACCTGGCCGTTGGCGATCAGCTGGGCGAGTGCCTCGTCGTTGGCGACAAAGCGGCCCTCGCCGTGGCTGATGGCGACGGTGTAGGGGTCGTCCAGGCTGCACTGCGACAGCCACGGGGACAGGTTGGACGAGATACGGGTGCGCACCAGGCGGCTCTGATGGCGACCGATGGTGTTGAACGTCAGCGTGGGCGCATCGGGCGTGGCGTCGACGATGTCGCCGTAGGGAACCAGGCCGAGCTTGACCAGGGCCTGGAAGCCGTTGCAGATGCCCAGCATCAGGCCGTCGCGGGCCTGGAGCAGGTCGCGGACTGCCTCGGTGACCTCGGGAGCGCGGAAGAACGCCGTGATGAACTTGGCGGAGCCGTCGGGCTCGTCGCCGCCCGAGAAGCCGCCGGGGATCATGACGATCTGGCTTGCACGGATGCGGCGGGCAAGCTCGTGGGTGCTCTCGGCGACGGCCTCGGGCGTGAGGTTGTTGATCACGAAGGTGTCGGCCTCGGCACCGGCGGCACGGAAGGCGCGGGCGCTGTCGTACTCGCAGTTGTTGCCGGGGAACACGGGGATGATCACGCGCGGACGGGCGATCTTGGCGCCGCCGTATACGTGGATGTCCTTGGCGCGGAAGTCGATGGTCTCGACCTCGGGGGTCTCGCCGGCGCTGCGGTAGGCGAAGACGCCCTCGATGCCGCTCTCCCAGGCTTCCTGGAGCTCGGCGAGCTCGATGACCTCGGAGCCGGTGTCGATGACATAGCCCTCGACGGTGGTGCCCAGGGGCTCGACGACAACGCCGTCGGCGACCTCGGGTAGCTCGGCGTCCTCGGCGAGCTCGACGATAAAGCTGCCGTAGAGCGGGGTGAAGAGGCTCTCCACGTCCACGTCCTCGGCAAGCTCGATGCCGATCTGGTTGCCGACGCACATCTTAAAGAGGCTCTCGGCGCCGCAGCCGTAGCCGGGCGTGGAGACGGCCAGGGCGTCGCCGGCGGCGGTGAGCGCCTCGACGGCGTCAAACGCGGCGAGCAGCTGCTGGGCGTCGGGGCGGTAGTCCTCGCCGTAGGTGGCGGGGGCGATGCGGACGACGCGGTGCGTCAAGCCCTTGAACTCGGGCGAGACGGCACGGGCGGCCTTGCCCACGGCCACAGCGAAGCTGATCAGAGTCGGCGGAACGTTGAGCTCGCCGGCCTCGTCCTCAAACGAGCCGCTCATGGAGTCCTTGCCGCCGATGGCGCCGGCACCCAGGTCGACCTGGGCCATAAGGGCGCCCAGGACGGCGGCCATGGGCTTGCCCCAGCGCTCTGCCTCGGTGCGCAGGCGCTCGAAGTACTCCTGGAAGGAGAGGTAGGCGCGCTTGTGCTCAAAGCCGGCGGCCACGAGCTTGGCAATGGACTCGACCACGGACAGGTAGGCGCCAGCAAACTGGTCGGCTTCCATCAGGTAGGGGTTGAAGCCCCATGCCATGGCGCTTGCCGTGGTGGTCTCGCCGTCCACGGGGAACTTGGCGACCATGGCAGAGCTCGGAGTGAGCTGCGTCTTGCCACCAAAAGGCATAAGCACGGTCGCGGCACCGATGGTGGAGTCGAAGCGCTCGGAAAGGCCCTTGTTGGAGGCAACGTTGAGGTCGGTGACAAGCGAGGTCATGCGCTCGGCAAGCGTGGTGCCGGCCCAGCTGGGCTGCCACACGCTGCGGGCGCACACGTGGGCGGCCTGGTGCTTGGGCGCGCCGTTGGAGTTGAGGAACTCGCGGGACAGGTCGACGATGGCGACACCGTTCCAGGCCATGCGCATGCGCGGCTCGGCGGTAACCTCGGCGATAACGGTCGCCTCGAGGTTCTCCTCGGCGGCGTAGCCCATGAACTCCTCGACGTCACCGTCGGCGACGGCGCAGGCCATACGCTCCTGGGACTCGGAGATGGCGAGCTCGGTGCCGTCCAGGCCGTCGTACTTCTTGGTCACGGTATCAAGGTCGACATACAGGCCGTCGGCAAGCTCGCCCACGGCGACCGAGACGCCGCCGGCGCCAAAGTCGTTGCAGCGCTTGATCAGGCGGCAGGCGTCGCCGCGGCGGAAGAGGCGCTGCAGCTTGCGCTCGACCGGGGCGTTGCCCTTCTGGACCTCGGCGCCCGAGGTCTCGATGGACTCGGTGTTCTGGGTCTTGGAGGAGCCGGTGGCACCGCCGATGCCGTCACGGCCGGTGCGGCCGCCCAGCAGGATGATCTTGTCGGTGGGGGCGGGGCACTCGCGACGCACGTGGTTTGCCGGGGTGGCGCCCACGACGGCGCCGACCTCCATGCGCTTGGCCACGTAGCCGGGGTGATAGAGCTCGTTGACCTGGCCGGTGGCAAGGCCGATCTGGTTGCCGTAGCTGGAGTAGCCGGCGGCAGCGGTGGTTACGAGCTTGCGCTGCGGCAGTTTGCCCTCGAGCGTCTCGGACACGGGTACGGTGGGGTCGCCGGCGCCGGTGACACGCATGGCCTGGTACACGTAGCTGCGGCCCGAGAGCGGGTCACGGATAGCGCCGCCCACGCAGGTGGCGGCACCGCCGAAGGGTTCGATCTCGGTCGGGTGGTTGTGGGTCTCGTTCTTAAACAGGAACAGCCAGTCCTGGTCCTCGCCGTCGACATCGACCTTGACCTTGACGGTGCAGGCGTTGATCTCCTCGGACTCGTCGACATCGGTCATGACGCCGGTCTTCTTGAGGTACTTGGCGCCGATGGTGCCCATGTCCATGAGGCAGACGGGCTTGGCGTCGCGACCGAGCTCGTGGCGCATCTCCATGTAGCGGTCGAAGGCCTGCTGTACCACGGCGTCGTCGATCGTCGCGTCGTCCAGGACGGTGCCGAAGGTGGTGTGGCGGCAGTGATCGGACCAGTAGGTGTCGATCACGCGGATCTCGGTGATGGTGGGGTCGCGATCCTCATCGCGGAAGTACTGCTGGCAGAAGGCGATGTCCGCCTCGTCCATGGCAAGACCGCGCTCGGAAATAAAGGCGGCGAGGCCGGCCTCATCGAGCTCGCGGAAGCCGTCGAGCACCTCGACGGGCTGCGGCTCGGGGGTCTCCATGTACAGCGTCTCGGGCAGGTCGAGCGAGGCGATGCGTGCTTCGACGGGGTTCACCACGTAGTGCTTGATGGCCTCGATGGCGGCTTCGTCCAGAGCGCCCGAGATCATATAGACCTTGGCGGAGCGCACGGCGGGGCGCTCGCCCTGGCTGATGAGCTGCACGCACTCGCTGGCGGAGTCGGCGCGCTGGTCAAACTGGCCAGGCAGGAATTCGACGGCAAAGACGGCGCCATCGCTTGCGGGGAGCTCGTCGTAGGTCACATCGACCTGGGGCTCGCTAAAGACGGTCGGCACGCAGGAGCGGAAAAGCTCCTCGTCGATGCCCTCGACGTCGTAGCGGTTGATGATCCTCAGGGCCTCGATGCCCTTGATGCCGAGAATCTCGGTCAGCTCGCCCTTGAGCTGCTGAGCCTCGACGTCGAACCCGGGTTTCTTCTCCACGTAGATACGAGAGACCATTGGTTCCTGCCTTCCTGATCGGTTGGGCGTACGGTACGGTATGCGGCAGCGGTCGGTTTGCGGGGTCTGCCCCGCGGTCGCCTTGAGCCGCATGTTTGTAAACCTCACTATGATACGACAGCTCGCGGCGCGTTGAGGACGGCGAGGGTGCTACAGTGAAACGCAAACAAGAGAAAGGCATCACATGGCATTCGTTTCACTCGCCATCATCGCGCTCGTGGCCTTTGCAAGCCCCTTCATCGCCTCGGCGATTCCCGGAAAACCCATTCCCGAAACGGTCTTTTTGCTCGTGTTCGGCGCGGTGCTGGGACCCCATATGCTCGACATTATCCATGTAGATGCCGAGGTCTCGCTTGTGTCCGAGCTCGGTCTGGCCTTTTTGTTCCTGCTCGCCGGCTTTGAGATCGACCCCAAGAGCATCACGGGCGTCGAGGGGCGCTACGGCTTGGCGACGTGGGTCGTCACGTTTGGTATCGCCTGGCTTGCCGTGCGCTTTACTCCGTGGTTCTCGGTCAGCCATTTCGACGGTATCGCTGTGACGCTTGCTCTCACTTCGACGGCGCTCGGCACGCTCGTGCCCATCATGCGTGAGCGCTCGCTCACCGGCACGCGCGTGGGCGACTCGATTCTTGCGTATGGCACCTGGGGTGAGCTCGGCCCCGTGCTCGCCATGTCGGTGCTGCTGTCTGCCCGCACCGGCATCCAGACGCTTGTAATCCTTGGCTTGTTTGCGGTGGTCTGCGTGTTGCTGGCCGTGGTCCCAAGCCGCTCCAAGCGCGTCGGCAGCCGCTTCTTTGCGTTTGTCGAGGAACGCGCCGATACCACGTCGCAGACCTTCGTGCGCCTGACGGTGCTCATCTTGGTCACGCTCGTGGCGTTCTCGGCCGTCTTTGATCTCGACATCGTGTTGGGTTCTTTTGCCGCCGGCTTTGTCCTGCGCTATATCATCCCCGAGGGCAACCATACGCTCGAGACCAAGCTCGACGGCCTGGCCTACGGCTTTTTGATTCCGGTGTTCTTTACCGTATCGGGCGCAAAGATCGACCTGACGGCCGTGGCGTCGCGTCCAGGCTTGCTCGCGGGCTTTATCGTGGCGTTGCTGATTATTCGCGCCGTGCCCATCCTCATCTCTATGGGTATTTGTCCTGCGACGCGCGATGTGTCGGCGTATGGCCGCATTACCGTGGCGCTCTACTGCACCACGGCGCTGCCGATCATCGTTGCCGTGACGAGCGTTGCCGTCAACGCGGGCGCGCTGTCGCAAGATATTGCGTCGGTCATGGTTGCCGCCGGTGCCATCACGGTGTTCTTGATGCCATTGCTCGCGCAGCTCTTCTACCGCGTGGTCGACGCTGCACCGGTCGCTGCCGTGGCAGAGGTTGCCGAGCATCCATCCGATGCGCTCGACATTCTGCGCGCCCATCACGATTTGGCGAGTCTGCTCGCACGAGAGCACGAGCTGCTGACCTCGCATGGCCATGGTCGCGTATTCGAGGGCCTGCCTACGCTCGATACGATTGCCGAGCGTCTTTCCGCCGAGGCGGCGAGTGGCCACATCGATGCCCGCATCGTGGACGCCGCTCATTTGCTGGCCGAGAAGACCTATGGCGACGAGATCGACCCGTCCAAGCTGACTCCGCGTGAGCGCCGCCGCCTGGAGCGCGCCAAGCTCGCCGTGCACGAATACCGCCGCCGCATGCTGGAGCTCTACGCGCACGATGAAGCCCAGGACGACGACGGTAAGTAGTAAGGAATGCCGGGATACGGGTTCCGTCCAAATAATAGAAGGCGCGCCGCCTGCGGTTGATGCAGGCAGCGCGCCTTTTGCGTTGGGCCTCGTTGAGGTTCGAAGTCGTGGCTTGCGACCTTTAGGAGCGGGCGGCTCCGTCGACGGGGAGCACGGCGCCCGTGACATAGGAGGCCATGTCGCTCGCTAGGAAAACGAAGGCGTTGGCGACATCCTCGGGCTCGCCCATGCGGCCGAGCGGAATAGTGGCGACGATGGGCTTGATGACCTCTTCGGGTAGGTTGGCGACCATGTCGGTCTTAGTCACGCCAGGGGCAACGGCGTTGACGCGGATGCCCATGGGGGCGAGCTCGCGCGAGAGCGACTGGACCATGCCGTTGACGGCAAACTTGGACGTGGGGTAACCGACGCCGGAGGGCTGGCCGTACTTGGCGACCATCGAGCTCGTGGTAGTGATGGTGCCGCCGTGGCCGGCCTCGGTCATGATCTTGGCGGCCGCCTGGTGACCGTTAAAGACGGCGACGACATTGAGATCCATGACCTTTGCGAACTCCTCGGCCGTATAATCCAAAAGGGGCGAGCGCTGGGAGATGCCGGCATTGTTGACGACTGTATCCAAGCCGCCCATATCGGTGGCAGCCTGGGTAAACGCCTCGGTTACGGCTTCGAGCGAGGTGAGATCGCAGGAACGACCCCAGACCTTGGCGTCGGGATAGGCGGCTGTCAGCTTCTCAACGGCCGCGTCGGCAGTCTCCTGGCGCGAGCCAAAGACGGTGACGGCGGCGCCTTCCTCGATAAAGCGGCAGGCGATCGCATAGCCGATTCCGCGTGTGCCTCCGGTGATGATTGCTTTCTTACCCTCGAGCAGCATGGGCTTTCCTCTCGTTTTGGGCGGACATACGCAGCACAGCGTAACGGGAGCCGGAATCGGCTGCGTTCGCATATCGGTGAACGGTAACCCGCGCTACCGATGAACGGGTCGTGCAAATGCCGCTTTGCCGCTGTGCTTGGAAGCCGGATAGAAAAGGGCTCCCGTCCCACATAGGACGGGAGCCCCCGAGGTGCGTATTGATAAGCGGGTGTTGGGCTAGTTGGCCATGACGCCTTCGGTCCAGGCCTCGACGTCCTCGATGCGCAGGACGTTGGCGACCTCGGCCACGCAGTCGACGCTGGCAAGCTCGGCGGCGGCAGCCTGGACGTCCTTCTCGAGCGCGCGGTGCGTCAGGAAGATGACCGAGCAGGCATCGCTGACGCCCGACTTGCCGTCCTCGACCTGGTTGATGAGCGAGATCGAGATGTTGTGCCTGGCAAAGATGTCGACCGTCTCGGACAGGGCACCCACGCGATCGGCGACCTTCAGGCGCACATAGTACTTGGTCTGGAGCTCGTCCATGGGCTTAAAGGCGAGGTTGTGGCCATAGGGCTCAATTTCGGGCAGCGGAGCCACACCGCGGCTGATCTGCTCGGAGAGCGATAGGATATCGCCAACGACGGCGCTCGCGGTGGGGAAGGAGCCTGCGCCGGCACCGTAGAACATGGTCTCGCCCACGGCGTCGCCTACCACGTAGACAGCGTTCATGGCGCCGTTGACCTTGGCAAGCATGTGGTCGGCGGGGATCAGCGTGGGATGCACGCGGACGTCGACGCCGGCGTCGGTGTTGCGGGCGATGCCGAGCAGCTTAATGGTGTAGCCGAGCTCGCGGGCCTGGGCGATGTCCTCGGCGCCGATGGTACGGATACCCTGCTGGTACACATCATCGGTGGTCACGCGGGTGCCAAAGCCGATGGAGGCGAGGATGGCCGTCTTGCTGGCGGCGTCGAAGCCGTCGACGTCGGCGGACGGGTCGGCCTCGGCGTAGCCCTTGGCCTGGGCGTCGGCGAGCACGTCGGCGTAATCGGCGCCCTCGGCGTCCATGCGCGACAGGATGTAGTTGGTGGTGCCGTTGAGAATGCCGGCGATGGTCAGGATCTTGTTGCCCACCAGGTCGTGCTCGAGCGTGCTCACGATGGGGATGCCACCGCCGCAGCTGGCCTCGCACTTAATCTGCACGCCGCACGCGCGCGCCTTCTCGGCGAGCGTCTCGACATGACGGCCCAGCAGGGCCTTGTTGGCAGAGACGACGTGCTTGCCGTGCTCAAAGGCAGTGGTGAAGATCTCGGTTGCGGGATGCTCGCCGCCGATCAGCTCGACGACGATGTCGACGGCGGGGTCGGTGACGACGTCGTGCCAGTCACTCGTAAAGGCCTCGCGCTCAATGCCTGCCGCCTCGGCCTGCTCCCAGGCAAGCGCGCAGGCGCGGGTCAGCTTAAGGTCGATGCCGTAGGCTGCCAGGTACTCATCGTGGTGGCTCTTGATCAGACGGGCCACGCCGCCGCCGACGGTTCCCAGACCGATCAGACCGACGTTCACGGTGCGCAGGGGTTCGCTCATAGATAGCTCCTTCGTGCATCTCATGGATGGATTAACCGCTTAAAGGTTGAGTGCATTCTAGCGTGAACCGAGGGCGCGTGCTCGCCAGGCAACAGGAGTCGCACAAAACAGCACCCCCGAAACGCTGCGGAAACATTGGAAACACGCTCGCTACAAACGAGCTTCCGTAACAAACTGTCAACGTTTGCGCCATAAGGTTTGCCCTGTGCGACTGGGGCATGCAGGCGCTCGTCGGCGTGGAATGACGAGGGCCAGGTCGAAAAGCCCGCTACGGCTTATGTGATCCAGGACGGCAAGTACATCGCCGCCTAAGTGCATATAACGAGACCGGTGGGGCCGTTTTATGCAGGGCAAGGACGCTTGTAACAGAACAGAAACATTACTTTCACATAATAAAGTGGCTAAACTGCATAAACCGATAGAAATACGCATAAATATGGATAAATGGACAAAGCAAAAGAAAAGTTGAAATAATCGCCACTTTTCTCAACTAAAGCGTCTACTATTTTGCGAACGCCGAACACGGCGAAGGATGGCCTGTCGGGCAACCGAAACCCGACGAGATTTGAGAGGAGAGCCGCATGTCGAGCCTCACCGGTAAGTCATTGAACCCTGTTATGAATCGCAGGAGCGTTATCGCGAGCGCAGCAGGTCTGGGGGCGATGTCCATTCTAGCTGGCTGCTCCTCCAACGGCGGCGACAGCGGTTCCGCTTCGAGCGACGCTTCGTTTAAGATCGGCACCATCGGCCCGCTGACCGGCGCCAACGCGTCCTACGGCAAGTCCGTTACCCAGGGTGTCGAGCTCGGCTGCAAGGATTTCTCGACCAAGGAGCTGCCGCTTGCCAGCAAGGCCGAGGATGACCAGGCCGATGGCGAGAAGGCCGTCAACGCCTTCAACACCCTGCTCGACTGGGGCATGCAGGCCCTCGTCGGTCCGACCACCACGGGTGCGTCGGTTGCCGTTGCCGCAGAGTGTGGTAACGACCCCAAGACGTTCATGATCACCCCGTCCGCGTCCTCCGAGGACGTCACCGACGGCAAGGATTGCGTCTTCCAGGTTTGCTTCACCGACCCCAACCAGGGTGTCAACGCTGCCAAGTTCCTGGCGCAGAAGTATGCGGACGAGAAGTTCGTGCTGTTCTATAACTCCGGCGACGCCTATTCTTCGGGTATCGCAGATTCCTTTAAGGCCCAGGCCGCTGAGTCCAAGCTCGAGATTGTCGACGAGGAGACCTTTAAGGACGACTCCGCCACGAGCTTTACCAACCAGCTGACCAAGGCCAAGCAGGCCGGCGCCACCATGATCTTTGCGCCGATCTACTACACGCCGGCGTCCGTTTTGCTCAAGAACGCCAAGGACATGGGCTACGACGTCAAGATGATGGGCTGCGACGGCATGGACGGCATCCTGGGCGTTGAGGGCTTCGACACCTCTCTGGCCGAGGGTCTGCTGCTCATGACCCCGTTCTCCGCCGATGACGAGAAGAACGCCGACTTCGTCAATGCCTATAAGGATAAGTACGGCGATACCCCCGACCAGTTTGCCGCCGACGCCTACGACGGCGTGCACGCGGTGGCCGAGGCCGTCAAGGAGGCCGGTCTTGGTGTCGACGCCGATCCGACCGAGGTCGCCGAGAAGCTGTCCAAGGCTATGCTCAAGATTACCGTTGACGGTCTGACCGGCAAGCTCACCTGGAACGATAAGGGCCAGGTCCAGAAGGAGCCCACGGCGTACGTCATCACCGACGGCAAGTACGTACAGGCCTAATAGGCCGCCTTACATAGAGCGGTTTTGATCCCAAGCAGGGGAGGTTTTGGCCTTCCCTGCTTGCTTGGTATCTAGGGACGATGTAACGTCCCTGTTTCATACATTAACTGGAAACCTATTCGAAAGGGGGATGTGGAACATGACGGTCTTTATCCAATACCTGGTCAACGGCCTGTCCATGGGCAGCGTCTACGCCATCATCGCGTTGGGCTACACCATGGTCTACGGTATCGCCAAGATGCTGAACTTCGCTCACGGCGACGTTATCATGGTCGGTGCCTATGTCTCGTTCTGCGCCACGTCGTATCTCGGCCTCCCGGGCTGGGCATCTGTAGTTCTCTCTTGTGTGGTCTGTACCGTTCTCGGTGTTCTCATCGAGGGTCTGGCATACAAGCCACTGCGCCAGGCGGGCCCGCTGGCCGTTCTGATCACGGCTATCGGCGTGTCTTACTTCCTGCAGAACGCCGCGCAGCTTCTGTGGGGCGCCACGCCCAAGAACTTCACTTCGCTCGTCACCTTCCAGGTGCCGGAGTTCTTGGCCAAGTTCAACGTAAGCGCCGTCTCGCTCGTCACCATCGTCGCCTGCCTGGTTATCATGGCCGGCCTGATGTTCTTTACAGGCAAGACCAAGATGGGCAAAGCTATGCGCGCCGTGTCCGAGGACAAGGCTGCCGCTCAGCTCATGGGCATCAACGTCAACCGCACCATCTCGATGACGTTCGCCATCGGCTCTGCCCTTGCCGCCATCGCCGGCGTGCTGCTGTGCTCCTACTCGCCGGTGCTGCAGCCCACGACGGGCGCCATGCCTGGCATCAAGGCCTTCGACGCCGCCGTCTTCGGTGGCATCGGCTCCATCCCCGGCGCCTTTGTCGGCGGCATTCTCATCGGCATCATCGAGGCGATGGCACAGGCCTACATTTCCACGAGCCTTGCCAACTCCATCGTCTTTGCTGTTTTGATCATCGTCCTGCTCGTCAAGCCTGCCGGCCTCTTGGGCAAGTACGTCCCCGAGAAGGTGTAGGTGAGCGTTATGAAGTTTCTTAAAGACAAGCAGACGCGTCACGACTTTGTCACGTACGCCATGTGCATCGTGGCATTTGCCATCGTGTTCTTTATGCAGTCCAGCCACATGATCCCGCGCATGATCGCCGGTCAGTTGGTTCCCATTACGGCCTACATCGTCATGGCCATTTCCCTCAACCTCGTCGTCGGCATCGCGGGCGACTTGTCGCTGGGCCATGCGGGCTTTATGAGTATCGGTGCCTACACGGGTATCGTCACCGCGGTCGCCCTCGAGAGCGCTATTCCTTCCGATCCGGTGCGCCTTATCATCAGCATCGTGGTCGGCGCCATCGCTGCCGCCATCCTGGGCTTCTTGATCGGCATCCCGGTCCTTCGCCTGAGCGGCGATTACCTGGCTATCGTGACGCTGGCCTTTGGCGAGATCATCAAAGAGATCGTCACTTGCCTTATCGTGGGTGTCGACTCGCGCGGCCTGCACGTGATCTTTAACATCACGGGCAACTCTACGATCGACGACCTGCACCTGCTCGAGGACGGCACCGCCATCATCAAGGGCGCCCAGGGCGCCTCGGGCGTGTCGACGTACTCGACCTTCCTCGCCGGTGCCATCCTGGTCATGGTCGCACTCGTGATCGTGCTCAACCTGGTTCGCAGCCGTACCGGCCGTGCCATTATGGCCGTGCGCGATAACAAGATTGCAGCCGAGTCCGTAGGCATCTCCGTCACCGAGTACCGCATGATCGCCTTCGTGGTTTCCGCTGCCCTCGCCGGTGCTGCCGGAGCCCTCTTCGGCGGTAACTTCTCGCAGCTCTCCGCCACCAAGTTCGACTTCAACACGTCCATCCTCATTCTGGTGTTCGTGGTCCTGGGCGGTCTGGGCAATATGCGCGGCTCCGTCATCGCGGCGGCGCTGCTCACGGTGCTTCCCGAGCTGCTCCGTCAGTTCTCGGACTACCGTATGCTCATTTACGCTATCGTGCTGATCCTGGTCATGATCTTTACCAACAATCCGCAGCTCAAGGCGTTCTTCGCACGCATTAAGGATCGCTTTGCTTCCAAGAAGGAGGTGGCAGCCGATGCCCAGTAAATTTGAGTTCAAGAAGGGCAAGATGGTCCCGTATCCTTCTGGCGCCATCGTTCCCGATCGTGACCTGGGCGAGCGCCCTGCACTCGAGTGCATCCACCTGGGCATTGAGTTCGGTGGCCTTAAGGCAGTCGACGACTTTAGCCTGACTATCGGCAAGACCGAGATCGCCGGTCTGATCGGCCCCAACGGTGCCGGTAAGACCACGGTCTTCAACCTGCTCACCAAGGTGTATCAGCCCACGCACGGCACCATCCTGCTCGACGGAGAGGATACCTCGGGCAAGTCGGTCTATCAGGTCAACCGCATGGGTATTGCCCGTACATTCCAGAACATTCGCCTGTTCAACACCATGACGGTGGAGGACAACGTCAAGGTCGGTCTGCACAACCAGGAGCGCTATTCCGGTTTTGAGGGCGTGCTGCGCCTGCCGACGTATTGGAAGCACGAGAAGGCTGCTCACGAGCGCGCCATGGAGCTGCTGTCCATCTTTGATATGGAGCATCTGGCAAACGAGCAGGCTGGCTCGCTGCCTTACGGCGCCCAGCGTCGTCTGGAGATCGTTCGCGCGCTTGCCACCAACCCCAAACTGCTGCTGCTCGACGAGCCTGCCGCCGGCATGAACCCGTCCGAGACCGCGGAACTCATGGAGAACATCGTTAAGATTCGCGACACCTTCGGCATTGCCATCATGCTTATCGAGCATGATATGTCGCTCGTTATGAACATCTGCGAGGGCATCTGCGTGCTCAACTTTGGCAAGGTCATCGCCAAGGGCACGGCCGAGGAAATCCAGAACAACGACGCCGTTATCGAGGCATATCTGGGCAAGCAGGATAAGGGGGAGAACTAAATGGCAGAGCCGATGCTTTCCGTCTACAACATCAACGTCTGGTACGGCGCCATCCACGCCATCAAGGACATCTCCTTTAACGTCAACGAGGGCGAGATCGTTGCTCTGATCGGTGCGAACGGTGCTGGTAAGTCCACAACGCTCAAGACCGTCTCGGGCCTGCTGCGCTCCAAGACCGGCTCCATCAAGTTTATGGGCGAGGACATTACCCATACGCCCGCCG
Organism: uncultured Collinsella sp.; assembly: GCA_959019775.1. Taxonomy (GTDB): domain Bacteria; phylum Actinomycetota; class Coriobacteriia; order Coriobacteriales; family Coriobacteriaceae; genus Collinsella. Next base: position 17,490 of record CAUEPS010000009.1, on the reverse strand, counting down.
ATAAGCTGGTTGGTAAGGGCCTGGCTCAGGTCCCCGAGGGCCGTCGCGCCTTTTTGCAGATGACGGTCGAGGAGAACCTGGAGATGGGCGCCTATACACAGCCCAAGTCCACGGTCGCTCCGGGCCTTGAGCGTGTCTACGAGCAGTTCCCGCGCCTTAAGGAGCGCCGTCGCCAGGTCGCCGGCACCCTTTCGGGCGGCGAGCAGCAGATGCTCGTTATGGGCCGCGCTCTTATGAGCAACCCCAAGCTGCTCATGCTCGACGAGCCTTCCATGGGCCTGGCGCCGATTCTGATTGAGCAGATCTTCCAGATTGTCGAGGACCTGCACAAGGCCGGCACCACGGTGCTCCTGGTCGAGCAGAACGCGCAGATGGCGCTCTCGATTGCTACGCGCGGCTACGTGCTCGAGACCGGCAAGATCACCATGACCGGCACGGGTCAAGAGCTCCTGCACGACGACAACGTCCGCAAAGCCTATCTTGGTGGTTAATCCATTCAACAAAGGGGCGCTGACTATCCCGGTCAGCGCCCCTTTTTTAAGTTGCGGTGAAATAGGGACTAATTGGGGGTTCCAGACGCCAAAACAGTCCCTATTCCACCGCAACTTCAGGTAGTCGTTGGGGACGTTCTTGAATGACTAGTCGTTTAAGAACGTCCCCAACGACTAGGTCGCCACCCCCCCCTGCTTCAAAATAGGGCCCCGTTCTGGAATGTGCCGGAACGGGGCCTTGGTGGTTGGGGTCTATTGGGTTTTGTTCGCTAGTCTACCTTTTGTCCGCATGTGGGGCAGAACTGGGCTTCGGGTACGAGCGGGGTTCCGCAGTGGCGGCAGAAGCGGGCAGGCTCGGCCGGAGCTGCTTGCATAGCCGGTGCTGTGGGCGCTACGGCGTTCTGCTGGGCGCGCTTCTGACGACGACGCTGCTTGCGCTGAGGCTTGGGCGCTGCGGCTACTGCGCCGTTCGTGGTCTTCGTGCGCTTCTTGCGGACGCAAAGGATAACGATCGCGCCACCGATGATGAGGATGATCGCCACGCCACCGCCAATAACAAACGGCAGGTGAGTCTGGACAAAGTAGAGAACATCCTCGGGCAGCGAATGGGGGATATTGGACTTGTAGATGTTCACATGAAGCATGTAATCGCTCTGATAAGTCGCCAGTATTTCTCGGTCGCCATTCATGAATGAAAGACAATTGTCCGAGGAACCGAATTTGACTTTTGATCCAGATTTGGCATCTACTAAGAAATTTCCCAACTTGTCATTGTCGACGCAATATCCCAGCAAGATGTTTCCGTCATGCGAGATGCCGTCGAGGATTCCATAGCCGAAAGGGTAGGCGGTTGTGCTGATGATGTCATCGCTTCGTAAATCGAGAATGCCAAGGTTTGCATCCTGTTCATTTAAGTAGTAATCACCATCATCTTCTTCGAAAAGATCGTTCGAACCATTCTTTGTGTAGACGGAATAGAACTCCGTCGATGTTGATGAATACAGTCCGCCAGGGGCGAGGTCGTCATCATTGAGTAGAATGCGCATATTCCCGCCGCGGTCTGCTTTGATTAACGCGATATCGCTCTGAAGATAGATGTCGTCCGAGCTAGAACTGAGGGTAATGCAGTTGACATCCGAAGACCTATCATCTTTTTTTACGTTGACGGTCTTTAATTCTGTTGACCCTGTATCACAGTTGAAAACCCTAAGTGCAACGACGCCGTCCTTAGTATTGTCCTGTAAGGCATATAGACGGCTCATATCTTTTGAGAAGTAGTACGAAGAGTCGTCTTTATTTGACTGATAAGACTGAATTAGTTCATCGGAGTTGAGGTCATAGAACATGACCTGTTTAGGTGCATAATCAGAGTCATAGCATTCCACAGCTGCTCTTTTGCAGTTTTCGGAGATGATTACTTCGGTATGAGCATATTTGGTTGGATTGATGGGATGAACTGTCCGTGTTTTGGTGTTCGGTGAGAATACGACTAAATTGCCATTATCTACCCAGTAGAGTTCATCGTTTTCTGAAAGACATGCAGAATCATAGTACTCATCCGGAATGTTAACGGGGCTTGTGCTGCCATCTTCTAAATTAATAAGAGCAACGCTCCTATCATTGAAATAGCCATCACAATCAAATAGATAACCGAATTGCGTATGACCGCTGGTGCGGAAGTCCGAAAGACTGATATCGTTGCTGGTCTTAAAACTATACGACTTCTTAAGCTCAGGCGTCGGTACGCTGCCGCCGGCTAATGCTGCTGGAGGGGCTGCGAGCGGAGACAAGGCCGCGATCAGGCCGATGGCGACTGCTGCGATCCTTCCGCTCTTTTGGATGCTCTTAAACATGGCAATCCTTTCCTCTGGATACGAATGTCGATACTGCCATGGTTGCCTAAGATTCGCGAATCATGTTGCGCAACATTCGGCATCGGCAACATTTTTCGGCCAGCCGTAATGATTCGTTTTCCTCCGTCCCCGAGGGATCATTTGAGTTGCGGTGAAATAGGGACTGAATACGGGCTCCAGAGGCCAAAACAGTCTCTATTCCACCACAACTTCATGGGGATGTGTGACAATGCCCGTCGGAAAACATCTGCTGTCTTTGGGGGCCTATCTATGCTGTACGAGTTTTGTGCCGAGAACTTTGAGCGAGTGCCGGCGGCCATCGAGGCCGGTGCGGGGCGCATTGAGCTGTGTGACAACCTCGCCGTCGGTGGCACCACGCCTTCCGCCGGCGTTATTAGCGCTACAGTCAGCTACGCTCACGAGCATGACGCGCGAGTGATGTGCATGATTCGCCCGCGTGGTGGCGACTTTCATTACAACCAGGACGAGCTGCGCATGATGGAGATGGACCTGGGCCTTGCTGTGAGCGCCGGCGTTGACGGCCTGGTCTTTGGCTGCTGCAAGCCCTGTGCCGGCGGCTGGGCGCTCGACGAGCTCACCCTCGGCGCTCTCGTTATGGCTACGGGCTGCGCGACCGAGGAGTGCAAGCGCGAGTCCCTTGACATCACCTTCCACATGGCATTTGACCAGCTCTCGCCCGAGGCTCAGCTCGATGCGATTGATACACTTGCCGACTGCGGCGTTACGCGCATCCTCACGCATGGCGGCGCGGACGGTACGTCGATCGAGGATAATTTCGATCACCTGGCTCGTTTAATCGAGTATGCGGGCGATCGTTTGACCATCCTTCCCGGCGGCGGCATCACTACGGCAAATCGCGACGCGGTCGCGGCGACGCTAGGCGTCTCCGAGCTCCATGGCACCAAGATCGTGCCGCTGGAGATATAACCCGTGGCGCTGGTATTTGACGTTCAGCAGGCGAACGGTAAGCCCGACGACAACCGCCGTCCCGGCACCGCGTGCCCCTTTTGCGATACAGAAGGGCTCACCGACATCATTCGCCGTGATGGCGATTGCATTTGGCTCGATAACAAGTTCAAGACCCTGCGCGCCACCCGTCAAACCGTGCTGATCGAGTCGGCCGACCACGACGCAGATCTAGTGACGTCTGCGCCGGACGAGCTGCATCATGTGATGCGGTTTGCCCTGGGCTGTTGGCAGCAGATGATCGATTCCCAACAGTACCGCAGTGTGCTCATGTACAAGAACAAGGGTCCGCTCTCGGGCGGTAGTCTCGTTCATCCGCACATGCAGATTGTGGGTTTGGAGCAGGAAGACGGCTATGCGGCACTAGCCCCCGCCAACTTCGAAGGCATCAATGTCTGGCAACAGGGGAGAATCGCGGTCAACATCTCAACCGAACCGATCATGGGGTTCTTTGAGATCAACGTTTCAGCCCCGCAGGGAATCGCCGCCAGCGATGACGCACGAGACCAAGCCGAGGCTGATCTCTTTGCCGATGCGATCCAGGTAGCTCTGCGCTATATCCTAAACGAGCACCACGGTGGTCGCGCGGAGTCGTACAACTTGTTCTTCTACCACATAGACGGCCGGACCATTGCCAAGGCGCTGCCACGTTGGGTGGTATCGCCCTACTTTGTGGGCTATCGTCTGGCCCAGGTCAATGCCGAGACAACGCTCGATATCGATGCTGAGCGCCTGCGTGCGCATCTGGAAACGCTCGTATAGCAAGACTAACACCCGCGTAATGCGGACAGTCTAGCGTGCCATGGCGTCGCGGCCGGCCTCGACCCGCTTGCGCTGGGCGGCGCGCTCCTCGCCGGTCAGACGCTCAAAGAGATGCCCGATAAGCGAGGCGAGTATCTGCTGAAACAGCGTTCCGCACATGACGGGAAACACGACTTCGCCCGGAAAGTACTGCGTAGCGATGACGGCGCCCGAAGAGATGTTACGCATGCCGCAGGTAAAGCACATGGTGGTCGTCTCGTTATACGGCAGATGCAGGGCACGTGCGACCAGGATGCCGATGATAAAGCCACTGATGGCGAACACCAGGATAAAGAGGGCGACTTCCAAGCGCTCAACATTCATGTGCAGCACGTACTCGCTCATGGCGGTGGAGTTGGACGCGATGACGCCCATCATCATGAACTTGCAGGCGGGCGAAAGCGCGGGGGAGAGTTTCTCATGACCCCAGCCGCGCGTGAGTTCGTTAATGACGATACCGAGCACGGCGGGTATGGCGATCATAAAGGCCATATTCTGCATCATGCTCGGTACGTCGATCGAGACGGTGGCGCCCAGCAGGAGCTTGAGCGTAAGAGGAATCGTCACAGGCGAGATAACCGAGGACGTCAGGATAATGGTGAGCGCGAGCGGGCCATTGCCGCCGAACATGCTGATCCACATAAAGGCGGTGACTGCCACGGGCACACTGTATTCGAGAACGATGCCGCAGACCAGGTTGGGGTTGGAACCAAAGAACAACGACCCCATGGCATAGGCTGCTATGGGAATAAGCACCGCCGAGACCAACAGCGCCAAAATCAGATGCAGGGGACGGCGGAACACCTCAGTCACCTGGTGAAAGGTGTTGCTGAGCGCACCCTGAAACGTCATAAAGGCAAACAAGGTGGGAACGATGGGCTTTAGCACGCCGATCTGCTGGGGAAAGAGCACGCCGAGCGCCACGCAAATCGGAACGATGATCTGCATGTGTCCCGCGAGAAATTTGCTCAGTCCAACCCATTGCTTCATATGCGCTTGCGACCCCCTTTGCTCATGAATCCGTTTTGAATGGATATGCTAGACGCTCGCATGAGTCCGTGCGTCAGAAACGTTTGATTATTTCGAGGCTATTACCGGCATCGTTTACCGAAACCGCGGCGTACTGCGGCGATTTGCGTCCGTGCTGCACGGTATAATAAATTCGTTCAACAGATCTGCCTGCCGAAGCGGGCATACACAGAGGACTCATCGCTATGAACCGTGAGAGGTATCGCGGCGACCTGCCCCTATCGGTGGTGGGCGCCTATGTCATCGCTTAAGACGACGCATCGCTGGGCGGTCGCTCAGCAAAATCCCGAGCTTGAAAAGGAGCTTTCGGCTGGCCTGGGCATACCCGGGCTGGTGGCGCGCATTATGGTTGCGCACGGCATTACATCCATCGAGGAAGGCCAGCTGTTTTTGACGCCTTCGCTCGATCGCGACTGGGCCGACCCACTCATTATCCCGGGCATGTCGGTCGTTGCCGACCGCGTCGAGCGCGCTATTCGCAACCACGAGCACATCGCGGTCTTTGGCGATTTTGACGTTGACGGCATTACGTCGACTTGCCTGTTGACCGAGGCGCTGCGGACGTTTGGCGCCAATGTCACACCGTTTATCCCGCATCGCTTTGACGAAGGATACGGCCTGTCGCGTGCGGCACTCGACCGCGTCAACGAGCTCGCCCAACCCAACCTGATTGTGACCGTCGATAACGGCATTGCCGCCAAGGAAGAGGTCTCCTATCTGGAGAGCCTGGGGATCGATTTGGTGGTCACGGACCATCACGAGCCGTCCGACCAGGTGCCGCAGGGCGTGCCCCTGACCGACCCTAAGCTCGAGGACGAGGGTCCCTCGCGCGAGCTTGCCGGTGCCGGCGTGGCACTCAAACTGGTGCAGGTCCTGGGCGAGCGTTTGGGCAAGCCGTCGTATTGGCGTTCGCTGATAGAGGTCGCGGCGCTGGGCACCGTGTCCGACATGATGCCGCTCACGCCCGAGAATCGCGCACTGGTCGCCGAGGGCATCCAGCAGATGCGCGTGACGGCCCGTCCCGGCTATATTGCGCTTGCCGCACTTGCCAAGGCCGACCTTTCTACCATTACGGCCGACGGCCTGTCATTCTCGCTCATTCCCCGCTTAAACGCTGCCGGCCGCATGGCCGATCCCAAGCTGGCGCTCGACTTGCTGCTTGCCCGCGATCCCATCGAGGCGAGCGCACTGGCCGCCGAGCTCGAGGAGATTAACCGCCAGCGCCGTGAGATCGAGGCGGAGCTTACGCGCGATGCCATGGCAAAGGTCGAGGATACTTATGATGGCGGTCGCGCAATCGTCGTGGGTGGCGAGGGCTGGCACGAGGGCGTCAAGGGTATCGTAGCGAGCCGCCTGACCAACCGTTATCACGTGCCGGCGCTGCTGTTCTCGATCGAAGACGGTATCGCTCGCGGTTCGGGTCGCTCGGTGGGCAAGGTCAACCTGTTCGACGCCGTCGAGCGCTGTTCCGACCTGCTGATTCGTCGCGGCGGACACGCCGGTGCGGTGGGCGTGACCATCGAGGCGTCCAAGCTCGATGAGTTTCGTCGTCGCCTTTCCGCCGTGTTGTCCGAGCTTCCCGCCGAGGACTTTGAGGACACCGACGAGGTTGCCGCCACCGTCGACCTTTCCGAGCTGAATATCGAGACTATAGAGCAGATTTCCCGTCTTGAGCCGTTTGGCCAGGGCAATAAGGTGCCGCTGCTGGCCGCCGAGGGCGTGACGATGTGCGATCGCGCCGTGGTGGGCAAGACGGGCGAGCACATGCGCTTCGTGGCTACGGATGGCGCTGCGAGCGTTCCGGCCATCATGTTCCGCGTGCCGCAAATCGATAAGCTCATCAACTGCGATAGCGCCGTCGACGTGGTGTTCGAGGCCGTGGCCGAGCATTGGCAGGGGCGTGTGAAGCCCAAGCTCATGGTCAAAGATGTCTTGGTGCGCGATACCACGGCGCGAGGCTTTGACGATCCGGCGTGCGAGCTTCGTCGCGGCGTGCAGCCGGCGGATTCTGGCCTGCGCCTGGAGTCGCGTAAGCGCGAGACGCTCGCCCAGCTTTCCTATACCGAGCTCACGCGCTCGCTTATCCATAGCTTTATCGGATCGAACCAGCCGCACCGCGCGCAGGTTGAGGCGCTCGACGCCTTGGCCGATCACCAGAGTGTCTTGGCGGTTATGGGAACGGGCCGCGGCAAGTCTCTTATCTTCCATGTGCATGCCGCGCGTGAGGCGGTGCTTCGCGGACGTGCGAGCATCTTTGTCTATCCGCTGCGTGCACTCGTTGCCGACCAGGCCTATCACCTCTCGTCGACGATGGCGGCGCTTGGCATTGGCGTTGGCGTGCTGACCGGCGAGACCGTGGAGGCCGCACGCGATGACGTGTTCGCCGGCCTAGCTTCGGGCCGCACCGGTATCGTGCTCACGACGCCCGAGTTCCTATCTATCCACCGTGACCGCTTCGCGCGTTCGGGCCGCATCGGCTTTGTCGTTATCGATGAGGCGCACCACGCCGGCCTTGCCAAGGGCGGCGACCGCAGCGCCTATCTCGACATACCCGATATCCTCAAAGCCCTGGGCGACCCGGTCGTTATGGCGGCGACGGCCACCGCGACGGCTCCGGTCGTGGCCGAGCTTGCCCGCATGCTGCCGATCACTCGCACGGTGGTCGACGAGACGGTGCGCGAGAACCTGCAGCTCGAGGACGACCGTGATCTTGCAAGTCGCGAGAACCGTTTGGTGTCGATTGTGGCGACGGGGGAAAAGACCGTCATCTACGTCAATTCGCGCGACCAGTCCGTGGCGCTCGCCAAGACGTTGCGCAAGCGTGTGCCCGATTGCGCAACCCATATCGCGTTCTATAACGCGGGGCTTGCGCGTTCCGATCGCCGCCGCGTGGAGGAAGCATTCCGAGACGGCAGCCTCAGCTGCATCGTCTCGACATCTGCCTTTGGCGAGGGCGTCAACCTGCCCGATATCCGCCATGTCGTGCTCTATCACATGCCGTTTGGCGGCATTGAGTTTAACCAGATGAGCGGCCGCGCCGGTCGCGATGGCCAGCCCGCCGTGATCCATCTGCTCTATTCGTCGCGCGACGCCCGCATTAACGAGCGCCTACTCGACTGCTATGCGCCCGAGCGCGACGAGCTCGTCACGCTCTATCGCGCGCTGCAGACCATGTGGCGCTCCAACCGCGGCAAGACGGGGGACGATTCCTTTAGCGCGAGCGATATCGACATCGCGCAGATGTGCCTTGCCATCGATGCCCGCACCCCGGTCGACGAGCGTTCGGTGGCAAGCGGCTTGGGAATCTTCGAAGAGCTCGGTTTCTGTCGCGTTTCGGGGTTTGACGACACCCGTCGCATCGCGATGGCCGAAAACCCCGGCCGTGTGCAACTGAGCAGGTCAATTCGCTATTTGGAGGGCTTGCGCTCGCGCATGGAGTTCTCGGCTTTCCGGAGTTGGGCGCTCGATTCGTGCGCTTCTGATATGCTAGCCAAAGTTAACCGCCCGATCGTACCGCGGGCCTAGGGGAAGGGGACCTCGATGGATGCCGCAGCCCGTACCGCCCATGATTCCACCCTCCAGCCGTTCTCGGAGATGGAGCACTATAAGCATGCCGATGAGCTGCCGCCCGAGATTATGGCGGACAGCTACGACAAGCTGGAGCGCCTGTGCCTCAAATATATGAATGAGGACGACTTTTCTAAGGTGGAGCAGGCCTATTGCTTTGCTGCCGAGAAGCACTGCAACCAAAAGCGCCGCTCGGGTGAGATGTACATCAACCATCCCGTCGAGGTTGCCATCATTTTGGCCGACCTCAAGATGGACTGCGATGTGGTGTGCGCCGCGCTGCTGCACGATACCGTCGAGGATACCGAGACCTCGCTTGCCGATGTTTCCGGCTTGTTTGGCGATACGGTGGCCGAGCTCGTCGATGGCGTGACCAAGCTCACCAACATCGAAGTCGACAGCATGGACGAGAAACAGGCCCTCACGCTGCGCAAGATGTTTCTCGCCATGTCCAAGGACATCCGCGTCATCATCGTTAAGCTTGCCGACCGTCTGCACAACATGCGCACCCTTGCAGCCCTGCGTGAGGACCGTCGCCTGTTTAAGGCTCGCGAGACCATGGACGTGTATGCGCCCCTGGCCGACCGTCTGGGCATGAGCTCCATTAAATGGGAGCTCGAGGACCTGTCCTTCTTCTACCTTGAGCCCGATGCCTACCAGCGTATCGCGCGCATGGTGGCGGAGTCGCGCGAGGTCCGCGAGCGCTATCTGGCCGAGACCATCAAGACGCTCACCGACGAGCTCAACCGCATTGGTCTGGAGGGCTTCCAAATCAACGGCCGTTCCAAGCACTATTGGTCCATCTACCAAAAGATGAAGCGCAAGGGCAAGGAATTCTCCGAGATCTACGACCTGGTGGCACTGCGTGTTATTACCCATTCGGTGCGCGATTGCTACTCCACGCTCGGCGCGGTGCATACGCTGTGGCACCCCATGCCCGGTCGCTTTAAAGACTATATCGCCATGCCCAAGGTCAATAACTACCAGTCGCTCCATACGACGGTTATCGGCCCTACGGCCCGTCCGCTCGAGATTCAGATTCGAACCTACGAGATGCACGAGCAGGCAGAGTACGGCATCGCCGCCCACTGGCTGTACAAGAAGTCGGGCGGATCGTCTGCCTCCAAGACCAACGATGCGCAGCGTCTGGACGATCAGATTAACTGGCTCAAGCACTCGCTCGACTGGGCGGCGTCTGACGAGATCACCGATGCCAAGGAATACCTGCACTCGCTGAAGGTCGACTTGTTTGACCAGGAAATATTTGTCTTTACGCCCAAGGGCGAGGTCATGGCGCTTCGTGCCGGCTCCACACCGCTCGACTTTGCCTACGCCGTTCATACCGAGGTCGGTAATCACTGCGTCGGCGCCAAGATCAACGGTGCGGTGGCCCCGCTCACGCACGAGATCAAGACGGGCGACCGTGTCGAGATTCTGACTAACAAGAGCTCCAAACCGTCGCGCGATTGGCTCAAGATCGTCAAGACGCCTTCGGCCAAGTCAAAGATTCGCCGTTACTTCGCCGCCGCGACCAAAGACGATGACGCTGCGGCCGGCCGCGATATACTGGCTAAGGATCTACGTAAGCGCGGGTATGGCATCTCTACGCCGCGATCCACGCGTGCGCTCAATGCCGTGGCGGAGCAGTTTAACTACAAGCAGCTCGAGGACCTGTTTGCCGCCGTCGGCGCCGGCAAGGTTGCCCCGCGCGCTGTGGGTAACAAGGTCGAGCAAATCTTGGACCCCAAGCCCGAAGAACAGCTCACCAAGGCCGAGGCTATCGCCGAGGTCGTCAAGCAGCCGGCCCGCGGCTCCAACCGCAAGCCGCAAAAGCGCGGCAAGAGCGCCAGCAACGGCATTATCGTCAAGGGTGAGAGCAACAGCGGCCTGCTGGTCCGTCTGGCGCATTGCTGCAATCCGGTGACGGGCGACGACATCGTCGGCTTCATCACGCGCGGCCGTGGCGTTTCGGTGCATCGCGCCAACTGCCCCAACGTCAAGGGTCTTATGGAGCATCCCGAGCGCATGATCGATGTGGAGTGGGACGGCGCTGCCGACACCCTCTTCCAGGTCGAGATCGTGGTCGAGTGCCTGGACCGCATGGGCCTGCTCAAGGATGTCACCATTGCCATTGGCGATGCGGGCGGCAATATCCTTTCTGCCGCCACGTCGACCAACCGCGAGGGTATCGCAACCCTGCGCTTTATGGTCGAGATCTCGGATGCGAGTGGGCTGGATCCGCTGCTGGCCTCTATCAGTAGCGTTGACTCGGTCTACGACGCGCGCCGCCTGATGCCCGGCGAGGGTGGAGCCCAGCTTAAGCGCCGCGTTTAGTCGCGACGAACGCGCCACATTATCGATATTCGCTACACTCGAGGCGTCGTTTGATGCCTCGAGTTCTATAGAGAGGAGAGGGGCATGGGTGCTGTGTCCTTGGATTTAACTCCCAAGGGATCGGTCAAGATCGAGACGCTCGTAAACGGTCCCATTCAGACCAATAGCTATGCTGCTATTTCGGACAATGAGTGCGTGATTATCGATCCTGCGTGGGAAGGCGAGCGCTTGGTGGAGCATATTCGAGCCGAGCATCCTGGCGTACGCGTGCTTGGCGCCGTATGCACTCATGGCCATGCCGATCATGTTGGCGGGGTTGCCGGCGTGCGAACCATCGTTGGCGAGGGCTGCCAGTATGAGCTGTGCGCTAAGGATGTGGCGGTGCCGCATGCGAATATCGAGGAACAGCGAGCTATGTGGGGCATCGAGACGCCCGACCCGGGTGAGCCGACGCGCTTGCTTGCCGAGGGCGATACAATCGAGGTGGGCGATATCTGTCTGCAGGTGATCGAGGCACCAGGGCATACGCCGGGTGGCATTGTCTTGTTCGCCGCCACCGAGCAGGGAAGCATCGCCTTTGTTGGCGACACACTGTTCCCGGGTAGCCACGGCCGCACCGATCTTGCCGGTGGCGACGAGACGGCGATTCTGCGCTCGCTCTCCAAGCTCGCCCGGCTTCTCCCGCCCGATACCGTTTGCCTAACCGGCCATGGCGATTCGACCACCATGGCACGCGAACTCATGCAGAACCCTTTCATGCAGGTGTAGCTTTATAGTCAGATTATGAAGCACGAGAAGCGTTCAAACGTCAAGCTATTTTTCCCCAACGGGTCGATTCCGTAGGGCAAACGGTCAAAAAAAGTCTGTTTGGACGATATTCGTGAACAAACGAACGTTTATGCTCGGGTGCGCCGTGGTAAAATCTCAGGCGTTATCGGAGCAACCTTACAGGAGGTTTCTTTTATGCTCGTCAACGCAGCAGACATGCTCAAGAAGGCCGAGGCCGGCAAGTACGCTCTCGGTGCCTTCAACACCAACAACCTCGAGTGGACCCTGGCTATTCTCCAGGCCGCCGAGGAGGCCAAGTCTCCGCTGATCCTTCAGTGCACCGCTGGTGCCGCTAAGTGGATGGGCGGTTTCAAGGTCTGCGCCGACATGGTCAAGGCTGCCGTCGAGGCCACGGGCGTTACCGTTCCCGTCGCCCTTCACCTCGATCACGGTTCTTACGAGGACTGCTTCAAGTGCATCGAGGCCGGCTTCACGTCCATCATGTATGACGGCTCTCACGAGGAGACCTTCCAGCTTAACCTCGACCGCACCAAGGAGCTCGTTGAGCTTGCCCACTCCAAGGGCATGTCCATCGAGGCCGAGGTCGGCGGCATCGGCGGCACCGAGGACGGCGTGACCTCCAACGGCGAGCTCGCTGATCCTGCCGAGTGCAAGCAGATTGCTGACCTGGGCGTCGACTTCCTCGCCTGCGGCATCGGCAACATCCACGGCGTATATCCCGCCGACTGGGCTGGCCTTTCCTTCGAGCGTCTGGGCGAGATCAAGGCTCAGACCGGCGACCTGCCCCTCGTCCTGCACGGTGGTACCGGCATCCCCGAGGATCAGATCAAGAAGGCCATCTCCCTGGGCATCTCCAAGATCAACGTCAACACCGACCTGCAGCTCGTCTTCGCCAAGGGCGTCCGCGAGTACATCGAGGCTGGCAAGGATCAGCAGGGCAAGGGCTTTGACCCCCGCAAGCTCCTCAAGCCTGGTCGCGACAACATCGTTGCCCGCACCAAGGAGCTCATGGAGGAGTTTGGCTCCGTCAACAAGGCGTAAGCGTCGCTAAACTTCCCACCGGAAGCCCCGTCCCCCTACACTGTTTCCTTTGCGCTCACCTGGCTTCGCCAGAAGTCGCGCCAAGGAAACAGTTCCGGGGGACGGGGCTTCCTTTGTTTAACGGCGCAGGGTTACGAGGCTGAATTAAGATGGCTACTGGCTTCGCCAGAAGTCGCGCGATGGAATCAGCTCCGGGGAAACGGGGCCTCCTTTGTTAACTCGCTACAGGGTTACTGGGCTGAATTCATTTTTATAGGCACCGTTTATCGGTGTTGATGGCTCCTTTATTGGGGCTTTCTTTTTTATGTCGCTACAATGGGCTTCAAGCGTTCTAGTGACTTGGAGTTTTGGTATGGCTGTTATTGATGTGCTGCCTTCGGATGGGAAGGTTATTGACGAGGGTCCTGTTGGTTGCTCTGTTGATGTTTGCTGTGATGATTTTCGTCATCTCGATATTGGACTGCCGCCCGAGATTCTTCGTCTTAAGGATGCCGGGTATTTGACGCAGGCTGTTGCTGCCTGCGATCGCCTTTTGGAGCAGAACCCTGAGCCTTCGCTGGCTGCTTGTGTTCGTGCCGAGCGGTATCGCATGCTCGAGACGCCGCTTCATTTTTCGGTGTCGCGTGATCAAGCCATTGCGATGATTCGCGAGGAGTGGCCAGAGTTTACCGAAGAGCAGTTTGACGACCTGATTGATCGCAAGCGTATTGACTGGCGCTTTATCGATGGCGAGCTGTTCGTTCTTGACAACTTCCTTGATTCTTTGCGTGTGTATCCCAAGGAGGTTCCGGGTCTGCGTCCCGATTCTGCGGATGGAATTGCACTGCGCAACCAGATGCTCGAGGAGATGGAGTCGCAGGGCGGGCTGTCTCGCACCATTACGCTTAAGGCATGCGTGTCTATTCCCGGTGCTTTGGAGGGGGAGACCGTTCGCGCGTGGCTTCCCGTTGCCGCCGCCTGCCGCCAGCAGTCCCAGGTCGAGATACTTGATATGACGCCGGAGGGGGCCATTGCTCCTGCGAGCGCCTCGGCGCGTACTGCCTCGTGGGTCTCCTCGACCGATCTCTCATTCTCGGTGACCTATCGCTATCAAATCAATGCCGCTTATCGCGATATTTATGGGGGTGCGCTTCCGTCGCATCCGTGTATGGACGCGCCGTTGCCCGAAGATATTTCCGAGGACCGTCCGCACATTGCATTCACGCCGTATCTGCAACAGCTGACCGAGCATGTCGTTGATGGCCTCGAAGATCAGCTCGATCGCGCTCGTGCTATCTACGATTACCTGACACAGCATATCGACTATCGCTATCAGCCACCGTACCTGCTTTTGGGATCTATTGCCGATGACTGTGCACACTCGCTCCGCGGCGATTGCGGCGTTATGGCGCTCACGTTTATCACCATGTGCCGCATCGCGGGCGTGCCTGCCCGTTGGCAGAGCGGCCTGTATGTTGCGCCTGATTCGGTGGGGCCGCACGATTGGGCTGAGTTCTATACGCCACAGACCGGTTGGCTTAACGCCGACGTATCGTTTGGCTCCTCGGCGCGCAGGATGGGGGAGGAGTGGCGTCGTCGTCACTACTTTGGCAATCTCGACCCGTGGCGTATGGTGGCAAACTGTCGGTTCCAGGCGGGGTTTGAACCTGCCTATGACGGCATGCGCGAGGACCCCTACGATAACCAGATGGGCGAGGCCTCGGTTGACGGACGTGGATGTCGTCAGCGGGAGATGCTCCGCACGGTCGAACTTATCGAAATGCTTGAAGTTCCATTTTCGGACTAATCAACAGAAAGCTGTGATAAACTAACTCACGCATTACGTGCCCGAGTGGCGGAATTGGCAGACGCAGTGGACTCAAAATCCACCGTTGGCAACAACGTGCGAGTTCGAGTCTCGCCTCGGGCACCATACATGCAAGTGAGCGTTCAAGGGGGTTGCGGCCCCCTTTTTCGTGCCGAACTCGCGTGAGCGCGCAAAGCGTTAAGCAAACAGGCCTGCGGCCTGTTTGTAGCGGAGCGTGGCGAGGGCGCCATGCGCCCGAAGCCCGGGGCTTCGCGAAGCGAAGGCCCTTCGAGCCTCGCCTCGGGCACCATACATGCACCTGCGCTTCAAGGGGGTCAAGGCCCCCTTTTTCGTGTACGTAATGTGATAACGCGCGGTACGTGTTATTATTTGCAAGGCGTTGTTCCCGCAATGCCCTAAAGAGGAACCCGAGGGTTCCCACCTTTTGGCGCCAATGAGCAGCTGACTGGTCATACAACCTAGATTCCCTTCCTCATACCGAGGATGTCTATTTGTACGACCTGGTTGCTGAAAAGTGCCGGGTTATTTTTTTATGAATGGAGGTAGGGAAAATAGCTAAGTCTGATGACACACGCATCAACGACGAGATCACCGCATCTTCGTGCCGTTTGATTGGCGTCGATGGCTCTCAGCTCGGCCTGTTCGCCATCCGCGATGCCCAGCGCGTTGCTGACGATCAGGGTCTCGACCTGGTCGAGATCGCTCCCAACGCGGAGCCGCCGGTCTGCAAGGTCATGGACTACGGTAAGTTCAAGTACCAGCAGGCCATGAAGGCTAAGGCCGCTCGTAAGAACCAGTCCAAGGTCGAGGTCAAGGAAATGAAGTTCCGACCCAAGATCGACGTTGGCGACTACGAGACCAAGAAGGGCCACGTTCTGCGTTTCCTCAAGAAGGGCGCACGCGTTAAGATCACCATCATGTTCCGCGGCCGTGAGATGGCTCACCCGGAGCAGGGTCTTAACGTTCTCGAGCGTCTCGCCGAGGACCTCAAGCCTTACGCTACGGTCGAGTCCAAGCCTAAGATGGAAGGCCGTAACATGCTTATGCTGCTCGCCCCGATTAAGGGCGCCTTCGATGAGGATAAAGCAGCAAGCGATACCAAGTAACTAGTGTTCTGTAACCGATTAAGGAGTATTTCATGCCTAAGATGAAGTCCCACAGCGGCACCAAGAAGCGTTTCCGCAAGACTGGTACCGGCAAGCTTATGCGCGCCAAGGCTTTCAAGAGCCACATCCTGAGCAAGAAGTCCACCAAGCGTAAGCGTGGCTTCCGTCAGGAGACCGAGATCGCCGCTGCCGACCGCAAGGTCATCAAGTCGCGTCTCGCCTAAGTTCGCGTTCCCGTTTTTCGTTTTACCGTCTAGGAGTTGATAGAACATGGCACGTATTAAGCGCGCTGTTGCCGCCAAGAAGAAGCGCCGTACCGTTATGCACCGTGCGAAGGGTTACTACGGTGCCGCTTCGCGTACTTACAAGCATGCTAAAGAGCAGGTCCAGCACTCCCTGCAGTATCAGTATCGTGATCGCCGCAACAAGAAGCGCGAGATTCGTTCTCTCTGGATCACTCGTATCAACGCTGCTGCTCGCCTGAACGACATCTCTTACTCTCAGTTCATGCACGGCCTGAAGGTTGCCGGCATCGAGCTCGACCGCAAGGTTCTGGCTCAGATGGCTTACGAGGACATCGAGTCCTTCAACGAGCTGGCTGCCATTGCCAAGAAGGCTCTCGAGGCTTAATTGCTTCTTGCATCTTAAAGGGGCGCTTCCAATCCGGAAGCGCCCCTTTTTGATTGATTAGGGATGTGATCGATTTGGGACGTAGCCAAACCGATCAATTCGATAGCGTCCGAGTTGCAAGAAAGAGCAGGTAGCGTATGTGTCAAAGATTTTTGACACTCTAATCTGCGCGCAGCCATCCGTATGGGTTTGTTTTTGGGATTACGCTTTGCTTGCCGGCTTCTGTTGTGTAGCCGCCCAATAAGAGTTGAGATGCATTCGAAGGGAACGCCATGCAGCTGCCAAAACACCTTAAACAGTATCGACTCGATGCTGGTTTGTCCCAGGAGGATCTTGCAAGGCGCATTTTTGTAACACGTCAGACCATCAGTAATTGGGAGCGCGGTAAAACGTACCCCGACATCCAGAGTCTCCTACTGCTGTCTGAACAACTGGATGTAACGATTGACGAGCTTGTTAAAGGCGACATTTCAATAATTAGAGAAAGGGTTGAACGCGATAGGGGCACGCTCTATCGCTTGGGTGCGGGGATGTTGGCTGGGCTTCTTGCGTTTACCGTCTCTATGGCCTGGCTCATGTGGCAACAAAACCACGGGTGGGGGATGGTCCAGTGCGTTCCGACGATGGTGTTGGCAGGCGTCTTTGGTGCTGGCGCAATGTGCTGCGCGCTTGCAGCGGAACATATCAAGAAGAAGAATGATTTGGTGACGTATCAAGAGATATCCGACTTCTTGGACGGAAAGAAGGCGGACAGCGAAGAGACGAGGACGGGCTGGGCTTATGAGCATCCACAGCTTGCGAATGCCATCAAGTTTGCCGCAGCGGCTCTTATTGGACTAATCGTTTTTGAACTCGTTAACGCTGCTATGTCCCATTTCTAATGGGTATACAGCCATTAATGCGGCCGAAGCTTAACCGTTGGAAAACCGAAAGGCCGCTCTAATAGGGGGCCGCGGCCCTGTTCTTTCTAGGCTCTCACAGAGAGGGTCCCATTCTTATTTGTGTAGGAAATGTGTACGCCCAGATTCCCGCCCGCGGGGGCCCTCCGGTCTGGC
>CAUEPS010000008.1 GCA_959019775.1 uncultured Collinsella sp. | reverse complement strand
AGGCCCGATTTTGCCTCTTGACAATGTCCTGCTCATATTAAAAGGAACGTCCCTATCTGCCGCATTCCCGAAGCAAGGCAACGCCGATGTCTTGGAAACGACAGCGAGCGGGCCGCATTTGAGACAAGGTGACGCGAAACGAAAGGGCGCTGACCTTCTGGTCGCGCCCTTGAAGTTGAACGTCAGATTGTCCAAATGCGGCCCGCGCAGCGTCGGCAGGTTACGGCGTTTGGTAAAACGCCGTAACTCGACGCCGTAACCCTAAAGCTCCGTTACTTCAACGCTGTTGTAGACCTCGTCCCAGCGATCCATGACCAGGTGGCCGGTCTTGGGATCCATGGCGTTGAGCTTGCCGCAGGTATTGGCGGTCTTGAGCACCGTGACATCGTCGGCACCAGCAGCGATGGCGTGCGCAAAGCCGGCGATCGTCGAGTCGCCGGAACCTGTCGCGTTGACAGCGGCAATTGCGGGCGTCTTGGCACGGAACGCACGGCCCTCATGGAAGCCCACCGAACCGGCAGCGCCCATCGAGACAACAACCCAGGGAATACCGGCAAAGCGGCCGTCGGCGGCAAGCGCCTCACGCAGAGCATCGACGTCATCAGTCGTAAAGGACGTACCTAGCAAGCCGTTGATCTCGGTCAGATTGGGCTTCACGAGCTCGGGCTTGGCGTCGGATGCCAGCGCGGCCTCCAGCGAAGCGCCCGAGGTATCGAGCAGCACCTTGGCGCCCGCCTCCTCGGCGATTTTAACCAGCTCGGCGTAGTAACCGGCATCGACGCCGCGCGGCAGCGAACCCGAAAGCGTCACGACGTCCACCTGCGCAGCAAGCTCGGCGAACTTGGCCGTGAAGGCCTCGAGCTCGGCAGGGGCAATCTGCGGGCCGCTCTCGAGCAGCTCGGTCTGATTGCCCTCGTGCAGGATATTCAGACAAATGCGCGTCTCGCCGGCGATGGGCACAAAGTCGTTCTTAACGCCATCGGCATCCATAAGCTCGGCCATATAGGCGCCCATGTGGCCGCCGAGCAGACCGGTTGCGAGCACATCGTCGCCCAGCTGCAACAGCACACGGCTCACGTTGAGGCCCTTACCGCCAGCGGTCTTTTCGGGCATCACGCGGTTCACGTCGTCGATGATCAGCTTGTCGAGCTGATAGCGCGTATCAATCGACGGGTTCATGGTAACGGTCAGAATCATGTTGAACTCCTGTTTCCGGGGCACGACGTGTGCGTCCCCAAACATACGATAGCTCGTTAAAGAATCTCGATCTCAAAGCCGCGAGTGACGGTCTCCCCCGGCTTGGCCACCAGGCAGCCACGTTTGTGCTCCAGGACATCGTCCTCATCGGAGCAGGTGGACAGACCGCCCCACGGCTCAACGGCCACAAAGTCGCCCTCGGGCTTGCTCCACACAATCAGGTACGGCATATCGGGGAATGTCAGGCGCACGCCCTTGTCCTCGGTCTTCTTGGTCAGCGTGACCACGCGACTCTCGAGCACATCAAAGATGGTCTCGGCAAAGTCGAAGAGCTCGTGGGTAAGCGGCAGGTCGTGGCCAACCATCGGGTTCTTGCTGCGATGCTCAACATCGATCAGGCCCGTCGAGGGAACGGCGGTGCAGAGCTCTGCCGCCTCACGCTGCTCAAAACGGAGCTCATAATCGTCGTAGGACTCGCCCTCGTCGAGCGGGCACTTAAAGCCAGGGTGACCGCCCACAAAGAATGGCATGTCCTCGGTGCCCTCATTGGTCACCTCGTACGAAACGGCCACCTTTGCCGCATCGATCGTGTAACGAGCAACGATCTTAAACGGATACGGGTACTGCTCGAGCAACTCGGCATGGTCGGCAGAGCTTAGGCTCAGCGCAACCATGTTGTCGCTCTGC
Source organism: uncultured Collinsella sp. (assembly GCA_959019775.1). Lineage (GTDB taxonomy): Bacteria > Actinomycetota > Coriobacteriia > Coriobacteriales > Coriobacteriaceae > Collinsella. The sequence continues at coordinate 72,787 of CAUEPS010000008.1, read as the reverse complement.
TCCTCGAGCTTCCACTCCTGTTTGCGCGCAAAGCCGTGGCGGGCGAGCTTAACCTCGCGGCCGCCCATGGTCATTGCGTGACCGTCACGAAGGCCACCGCAGATCGGGAAGCAAATAGGTGCCTGCCCCGACCAGACCGCCGGATCACCCTGCCACAGGTACTCACGGCCGTTGGCCGCAATAGAAGTGAACGACCCGCCCGCCGTGCTCAGTGCTACGCGGATAGAACCGTTATCAAGAACAAACTCCATAGGAGCCTTCCCTTTCTTACGACAGCCCGCCAAGTCAATAGGGCTGATAGAAAACCGGCCCGCGCCCCCTCACAGAAACGCGAGCCGTCAATTGAAAAGCTGCAGAATACCGGGTCCCGCCAAAACGAAGCCCACAAGCTCAGCAAGCAAACGTGTTATCGGAGCAGCTTACTGAACCAGAAAGCTTCGCAACAACAGCGGTAACCCCACAGGTACCCCCAACGTCAGCGAGAAGTCAGCTGGCGAGGCAAGGTGCCGTGAAGCGAGGCGGCATTGACCTTCTGGTCATGCCGCCGAAGCTGAACGGCAGATTGCCCGCCAGATGGCTTCGCAGCGTCGGCCGGTTACGCGGTTTGGAAAAACCGCGTAACCCCACTAGTCGTGGTACTCGCCGCGGTCCCACTTCTCGAGGAACTCGTCAAAGAAGTGCGGGTCAGCCTGAGCCTCGGCGTCGGCCTTATTGCAGGCGTCGATCTTGGCGATCAGGGCGTCGTGCTCGGGAGTCTTCTCGTAGGGCTCCTCCAGGAAGGCAAGCATGATATCGGCCATCAGGAACTCGCCGGTGATCTTGCCACCAAAGCCCACGATGTTGGCGTTGAGCTCGCGACGGGCATACAGGGCAGAGGTCATGTCGCGGACCAGGGCGCAGCGGGCGCCGGGAACCTTGTTGACGGCGTTGGTGATGCCGATGCCGGTGCCGCACAGGGCCACGCCAAAGTCGGCCTTGCCGCTGGCAACAGCCTCGCCCACGGCCTTACCGTAGATGGGATAGTGCGTACGGGTGTGGCTGTAGGTGCCGCAGTCGAGCACCTTGTAGCCAGCCTGCTCCAGGCGGTCGGCCAGATAGATCTTCTCGTCCGTAACGATATGGTCGCAACCGATTGCGATGGTCTTCTTCATCAGAACGTCCTTTCGTCTGAATTCACAAGTTGAGGTAGAAGTTCGAGTTCTCGGTGGCTCTCGTTAGGCCATCTTGTTGAGCATGTCGACACGGATCTGGTGACGGCCGCCGGCGTACTGGGCGCGCAGGAACTCGCGGGCGATCTTCTTGGCGACCTCGGTGCCCACAACGCCCGGGCCCATGGTGACCATGCGCGAGCCGTTGTGCTCGCGGGTCATGTAAGCGGAACGCTCGTCGGAAATGTTGGCGACGACCATGCCCTTGATCTTGACGGCGGCCATATAGGAGCCGACGCCGTACTTATCGAATGCAAAGCCCTGGGAATCCTTGTGCTCCAGCAGGTCCTTGGCAACGGCGGTCGCGGAATCGACAAAGTCCGCGGCAGGGGTCTCGGAATAGTCGACGACCTCGTGACCGTCGGCGATGAGCATCTCCTTGATGGACTCCTTCATCGACATACCGTCGGCATCGGAAGCGATTACAACCCTCATGACATCCTCCTTGAGAGATACGCAGGTGCGTAGTTTCTGTTTGGAAGTGTTGAATCGCGTTCAGGTCCGGGCATCTGAATGTGCGGTTCTTCACTGTTCATGTTTATTTGAACACATTCGAACAGTAACTGCAAGAATTATTTGTTTATCTTTGTTCTTTTTTGAACAAATACCGTTCACGGATGATTGCCGACCGTCTGGACCCGGCGCGGACGTAGCGACCGCGTATTCAACAAACAAAAGGGCGGCCGAGAACGTGTCTCGGCCGCCCTTCTTACAGTTGATCTTCCAAAGAACGCTTTGCCGCCTACTCAGACTGCCTGCCCTTCTTGGCGTGCTTGGACGGAGCACTCAGAAAGCGGCCCGTCAAATAGTTCGCCGGGCCGGAAATATCAATCCCCAGCAGCACGTGTCCTAGCCATAGGAACGCCACGAGCACCAGCAGCGGGATAACGCACGAGGTCACGATCATCACGATGACGCCTTCGATGAGGTCGGTCACCTGCTGCACGATCTCATCGGTCATCTGCTTGGCGCCGCTGGTCACCGACGTGACGAGGCCCGAGGCACCGTCGGCAAGCTGCTCGAGCACGCTCTTGGACTCTGCGGACTCGGTCTTTTTCTTGCTTGTTTTGGAGCTATCGCTATCTGCCGCACTCGCAGCGTCGGCCGCCTTTTGCTCGGCCGCCTCGATGCTAACGCGATACGTTTCGTCGACCTTCTGCGACACCCAAACGCTTGCAGGCACCAACGCCATGCCAATTATGGCGACCACCAGCACACGCGTTGCCACGCGGCGAATGACCGCGCTCGTGCTCCAGCGTCCGTGAATGCCAAGCGACACCGCGAAGAGTACGAGCGAGAACGGAATCAGGATGCCCAGCCCGACCGACCATAAAATGGTCAGCAGATATTTTTCGAGGTAGAGCACGGCAAGCACGATACCCAAGTTTCCCGAAAGCTGCGCGAGCTGCTCGGCAACTGGCGTTCCCGTATCGCCCGGCAGCGCAGTTATACCCGCAGATAGGGCGACGCACGAGGTCGTGAGCGCCAAAACGTTGCCCTTCTTTTGATCGATGACCTCGATGGTGGAGTCCCAAGTCTTGGTATCGGCGAAATGCGGACGAGCTACAAAGCCCGACAGCAGCGCCAGTACCACGAGCGCAACGATAAAGCCAATCTGCAGCTTTTTGTTTGCGCACACGACATCGGACAGGCTGGGCTGCAGCTCGGTTACCGTCGTATGCTCGGTTATCTGGACAGGACGCCCATGAGCCATCTCGTGCGCATCTGTCTTTTGAATCAATCCGTTGTCCGGCATTTGGACACCTCCTCATTCCGGCCTGCATTGCGGATGGAAGTATACCCACCCATCGAAAAACCGAACGGGAGGGCGTGCAGAAGCTCCAAGACTGCCCCCAACGACTAGTCGTTTAAGAACGTCCCCAATGACTGTTTCGGGATGAGTTGCGGTGGAATAGGGATTGTTTTGCGCCCGCCGGCCCCTATTCAGTCCCCATTTCACCGCAACTTGGAGGAGGACAGAAAAAGCTCTGCCGCGGGTAGCGGCAGAGCTTTTGGAAGGGGACTTGATTGTGCGGACTCGTTAGGCGAGCTTGGCCTCGAGCTCGGCGATGCGCTTGTAAGCATCGATGGTAAAGCGGGCCTGCTTCTCCAGAATCATAGTGGTCATGAGAGTGTCCTGAGCGTGAGCCATGATGAAGGTCATCTCCATCTCGCCACCGCCGGCCTCCTGCGAAAGCAGCTTGGTCTGCGTGTCGTGGGCACCGATGAGCGCATCGCTGGCATCCTTGTGCAGCTGTTCGGCCTTCTCAAAGTCACCCTCGCGAGCAGCATCGAGCGCTGCAAGCAGATCGGTCTGGGCGTCACCTGCATATGCGACAATCTCGAATCCAACCATCGAGATTTCTTCTTTGGTTGCCATATTGCGTTCCTTTCACATATGAACCAATGGAGAGCATCGCGTCCGGGCATACGCGCTGCGTTGTGTATGACAGAAACAATAACATTCAAACAAAAAAGAACAGCGTAAAACGTAATTTCGAGCTATGAACGGTCGCTTTTCGCCCGTGAACGGTTTTTAAACCAATCTGAACAATATCGAACACAATTAGCGGCAACCCAAACAGACCTGCGCCCTAGCGTACATCGCGCACCGTATCGCCCTCGACGAGCACGCCCGGAAACAGCATGTGCTCCACACCGGGCGCAACGCCCTCGGCGCCGGCAATCTTGTCGACCGCCCACATGCCGACGCGCTTGTTGTCAAAGCGCACCGTGGTCAGGCGACGGTCGGGCACGATATCGCCCAGGCTGTCATCAACACCCACCACACTCACGTCCTCGGGCACGCGCTTTCCGCGCGACTCGAGCCCGCGAATGCAGCCGTAGGCCATGGCGTCGTTGGAAGCATAAATGGCCGTACAGGTCGGATCATCCGCCAGGGCCTGACCTGCGGCATATCCGCTCTGCGCCGTCCAATCGCCACGGATAAGTCGCGGTGGCTCAATGCCATGCGCGCGCAATGTCTCGCGCCAGCCTTCCTCGCGCCGCATGCCCGAAAGCGAGCGCTCGGGACACGAGATAAAGTGCACGGTCTTGTGCCCCCGCTCCAGCAAGTACTCGACCACCTGGCGCGAGCAATCGAACTGGTCGTTATCGACCGTTGAACAGAGCGGGTGCTCCAACATCGTAACGAGCACCGTCTGCATGCCGGGCAGCGGCTCAAAAGTGCCAAAGTCTGCCGGCATGCGATTCATGATCACAACCATACCGTCCACTGGCAGTGCGCTCATGCGCGACGATGCGCTCTCGAGGGTATACGGATGCCCGTCTACTTTAGTGAGGGTGATGGCATAGCCGTGCTTATCGGCCGCGGCGGCAAAGCCCTCCATACGGTCGAGATTGCCGGTGCCGGTAATGTTGAACATGGCGACGCCGACGGTCTTAAACTTACCGCGGCGCAGCGATCGACCGGCAAAATTGGGGCGATACCCCAGCTCGCGCATGGCGGCACGCACGCGTTCCTTGGTCTCGGGGCGCACGCTGGGCGAATCGTGCACGGTGCGCGAGACCGTCTGCTCCGAGACGCCCGCGAGGCGCGCTACGTCTTTGACGGATACCGATTTTTTAACAGCGGCCATAGGTCGATCTTTCTATGTCAACGATGCCATTGGTGGCACCTTGCGCAGTCATTTTTAACGCCTTCAAGTATATCCAACGCCTCCCCCACCATACGCTCACCACCCAAAACCTACCGTTCACCGACATTTTTGCTTCCCCGAACGGCTTTTGTCGCCCAAATGTTAACGTTGCCATTGTGCAAACACAGAGCCACCGGGCGGCTCAAACGTTTACGCGCAAGGAATCGACGGTCCACAGGCACAGGGGCCATCGGTTCGCGTCTTATTTTGTGTCGCAAAATGGCAACGTCAACATTTTGGCAACCAAACGTCAAAAGCTACCATCGTTGCCAACCCACCGACTCTTAGGAGCTTTGCATGGAGCAACTCATCGCCATCATCGAAAAGGGGCAGCCCTTTTTCAACGCGATCGCCCGCAACAAGTACCTCAAGGCGATCCGCGACGGTTTTATCTCCGTCATCCCCATCATCATCTTCTCGTCCATCTTCTGCCTGGTAGCCTCGGTTCCCAATATCTGGGGTTTCTACTGGCCCGATGACATCAACAACGCCCTGTGGAAGTGCTACAACTACTCCATGGGCATCCTGGCCATCGCCTGTGCCGCCACCACGGCCAAGCACTTCGCCGACGCTCAGAACCGCGATCTGCCCAAGAACAACCAGATCAACTTTATCTCCTGCATGTGCGCGGCCATCATCGGCTTCCTGCTGCTTTCGAGCGACACCATCGCCACGGACGCCGCCAGCGGCTTCAACACCACCTACCTTGGCTCCAAGGGCCTGCTGACCGCCTTCATCGCTGCGTTTGTGACCGGCATCATCTACAAGTTCTTCATTAAGCGCAACATCACCGTCAAGATGCCCGAGCAGGTTCCGCCCAACATCTCGCAGACCTTTAAGGACATCATCCCCTTCTCCGTCTGCATCACCGTCTTTTGGGTCTTTGACATCGTCTTCCGCGCTGCTTTTGGCTTCTGCTTTGCCCAGGGCGTCATCCAGGTGTTCCAGCCCCTGTTCACCGCTGCCGACGGCTACATCGGCCTCGCTGTGATCTACGGCGCCATGAGCCTGTTCTGGTTCGTCGGCGTCCACGGCCCCTCGATCGTCGAGCCCGCCATCGCCGCCGCCCTCGTTGCCAACATGACCGACAACCTGGCTGCGTTCCAGGCCGGCCAGCACGCTTCCGCTGTCCTGACTCAGGGTGCCCAGTACTTCGTCGTCTGCATGGGCGGCACCGGCGCCACGCTCGTCCTGGTCTTTATGTTCTGCTTCCTGGCCAAGTCTCAGGAGATGCGCGCCGTCGGTAAGGCCGCCATCGTCCCCGTCTGCTTTGCCGTCAACGAGCCGCTGCTGTTCGCCGCGCCCATCGTGCTCAACCCCGTCTTCTTTGTCCCGTTTGTCTTTGCCCCGATCGCCAACATCTGGATCCTCAAGATCTTTATCGACTTCTTGGGCATGAACGGCTTTATGTACACCCTGCCTTGGACCGTCCCCGGCCCCATCGGCACCATCATGGGCCTGGGCTTCCAGCCGCTCGCTTTTGTGATGCTCGCCCTTATCCTGGTCGTCGACTTCGTTCTGTACTACCCGTTCTTCCGTGCCTATGACGCCCAGAAGTGCGCCGAGGAGGCCGAGATCTCCCAGGAGGAGCTCGCCGCCAAGAACGCCGAGAAGGCCGCCAAGCTCAACGATGCCTTCCAGGGCAAGGCTGACGCCAAGAGCGTTGCCGCCGGCGCTGCTGCCGAGGCCGTAAAGGCCGACGCCCCCGCCGCTTCCGCAGCACCCGCTGCCGAGGCAACGACCGCCAGCGACCTCAACGGCAAGCGCGTGCTCGTGCTCTGCCAGGGCGGCGGAACCTCGGGCCTGCTCGCCAACGCACTGGCCAAGGCTGCCAAAGAGCGTGGCATCAATCTTGAAACCGCTGCCGAGGCATATGGCAACCACGTCGACATGCTCCCCGACTTTGACCTGGTCGTCCTGGCCCCGCAGGCCGCCAGCTACCTGGCCGACCTGCAGAAGGACTGCGAGCGCGTGGGCAACAAGTGCGTCGCCTGCCGTGGCAAGCAGTACATCGAGCTCTCCCAGAACGGCGACAAGTCTCTCGCCTTCGTGAGTGAGCAGCTTTCGAAGTAAGTAACGCTTAGGGCCAGCCGACCATCCACAGCCGGCTGGCCCTTCGATTTAGACGATTGGATCATCATGTCCGTTAACCCTGCTAGCGTCACCAACCCGCCTGCGCAGTTTCCCGAGGACTTTGTCTTTGGCGGCGCCACCGCTGCCTACCAGGTAGAGGGTGAGACCCGCACTCACGGTAAGGGCAAGGTTGCCTGGGACGACTTCCTGGAGGCCCAGGGCCGTTTCTCCCCCGATCCCGCTTCGGACTTCTACAACCAGTACCCCGTCGATTTGGAGCTGTGCGAGGAGTTTGGCATCAACGGCATTCGCCTCTCCATCGCCTGGAGCCGCATCTTCCCCAACGGTACCGGCGAGATTAACCCCGAGGGCGTTCAGTTCTACCATGACCTCTTCGCCGAGTGCCACAAGCACCACGTTGAGCCGTTCGTCACGCTGCACCACTTTGACACGCCGCTGACTCTCTTTGAGAAGGGCGACTTCCTCAACCGCGAGACCATCGACGCCTTTGTGGACTTTGCCACCTTCTGCTTTAAGGAGTACGCCGACCAGGTGACCTACTGGTTCACCTTTAACGAGATCTGGGCCGACGCCTCCAACACCTACATCGAGGGCACCTTCCCCGGTGGCGTCAAGGCGCATCTGGCCGAGGCCTTCCAGTGCGAGCACAACATGATGCTCGCCCACGCCAAGGCAGTACTGGCCTTCCACAACGGCGGTTTTAAGGGCAAGATCGGCGTCATTCAGTCGCTGGAGTTTAAGTATCCTCTCAACGAGAACGACCCCGCCGACATCAAAGCCGCCAACAACGAGCACGTGCTGCAAAACCAGTTCTTGCTCGACGCCACCTTCCGCGGCGACTACGCGCCCGACACCCTCGAGTGCGCCAACCGCCTGGCCGCCGTCTCGGGCGGTACCATCGAGATCCTAGACGAGGATCTGGAAATCATGCGCGAGGCCGCCCTCTACAACGACTACCTGGGCGTTAACAACTACCAGTGCCGTTTCTTGAAGGCTTACGATGGCGAGAACGACCTGCACCACAACGGTACGGGCGAGAAGGGCACCGGCCGCTGGCGCGTCAAGGGCATTGGCGAGCACGTGAACAAGCCCGGCATCCCCACCACTGACTGGGACTGGATTATCTATCCCGAGGGTCTGTTCGATCTGCTCGTCTACATTAAGCAGCGCTACCCCAACTACAAGCAGATCTTCATCACCGAGAACGGCATGGGCTACAAGGACCCCTACAAGGACGGTTTTGTGGACGACCAGCCGCGCATCGACTACATCGAGCAGCACCTACGCTGGCTGCTCAAGGCCATGGAGGTGGGCGTCAACGTGGGCGGCTACTTCCTGTGGAGCCTGCAGGATCAGTTCTCCTGGACCAATGGCTACAACAAGCGTTACGGCTTCTTCTACGTTGACTTTGAAACCCAGAAGCGAACGCCCAAGGCAAGCGCATACTGGTATAAGCACGTAGCGCAGACCCGTCGTCTGGACTAGCGGCTTGCGACAAGCGGTTGGCGGAATTGCACCGCCCACATAACCTGTCCCCATTTCTCAGCCGGGGGCGGTTCGGGGTCTGTTTGTCTCAATCTGTAACATCTAGCCGAGTTTTTGGGTCCTAGCTGTTGCAGATTGAGACGAACAGGATTGCTCTTTCCGAAGAATCTAAATCTGTAACACGTAGCCCGCTTTTGACCGTCTACCTGTTACAAATCGAGACAAACGGAGTAGGACCTAACCCCGTATGTCCCTAACAGTCGAGCGTTCGACCAGCGTGCTCGGCACATGAATCGCCTCGATAGACGAGCTCTCTCCAATCGCCGCCTCAAACGCAAGCTTACCGACACCGCGCAAATCAAATCGCAGCGTCGTCAGCCGATTGTGAGGAACAAGTCCCTCGAGTGCGTCGTCGATACCAACCACGCTCACGTCGTCGGGCACGGACAGGCCCGCGTTCTCGAGCGCGGCGATAACGCCCAGCGCCATCTGGTCATTTGCCGCAAGCACGGCAGTCGGCGCCTGCGACCCGCCGGCAAGCACCTCGGCCGCAATCCGCTCGCCCATGGCGTACCCACTGTCCGCACTCCAATCGCCGCGCAGCATCGGAGCGGCATCGACATGAGCACGACCCAGCGTATCGCGCCAACCGGCCTCACGAAAACGCGAGGAAATCGAGTTTTCCGGACCCGCCACAAACCGCATATTCGAGTGACCATGTTCCAGCAGATAATTGGTCAACAGCTCGCACGAACCATACTGGTCGGAGTCGATCGTCGTGCAGCGCGGATGCGCATACATGGACAGGATGACCGTTCGCACTCCCGGCTGGGGAACAAACTCCTCAAAATCGGGAGCCATGCGGTTCATGTTGAGAATCATGCCGTCGACGGGTCGCTCGACCATGCGGCGCGAGGCATCGGCAAGTGCATAGGGCTTGTCGCCGCCCATCTCGATCATAGTGACGGCAAAATCGTGCTCGCGCGCCGCTTGCATGATACCCTCGAGCGTCGCCAGGTTACCGACACGTGTGATGTTGTACATGCACAGGCCAATAGAACGATACGACCCGCCGCGCAACGCCGCTCCAGCAAAATTGGGACGAAAGCCCAGCTCTTCCATGGCGGCCAGCACACGCTTGCGCGTCTTTTCCGTCACGTTGGGCATACCGTTGACCACGCGAGACACAGTCTGGCGGCTCACGCCAGCGAGCGCCGCAACCTCTGCCGCGCTCGCCGAACGACCATTCCTTGTCTGCTGATCCATGCCTTCCACGCTAACCTGCTTCCCAACTATTCCCCGCGCCCATGGCGCATCGTACATACATTGATAACGTGCTCATGATACCCGAGCCATATACCACAACATGAAAACTTCTGTCAATCAAAACCGCTTACCGAACAAATACAACCGTTCGCGGCTGTTTGAAGTTGTTTTGTTTCTATACATCCCAGCCGGATGTTAACGTGCTCATTGTCAAATGTTCACGTGCTCATTTTGGTTCTAATCATTTTAAGATAGTGTTTATCGGGCTTTTTCACCGCTGAACGCTAACCAGGGAGCCTCCTGAGCGCAAACGCACAATATCGAACAGCGAGACGAGAGGGTGTATGCATATGTCTTTGCTAAACCGCGTACAGCAGCTGCCGAAGGGCTTTGTTTGGGGCGCCGCAACCGCCGCGTACCAAACGGAAGGTTCCACGAAGGTGGCAGGCAAGGGTAAGACCATGTGGGACGATTACCTTGTCGCCCAGGGTCGCTTTTTGCCCGACCCGGCCAGTGATTTCTACAACCGCTACGAGGAGGATATCCGCCTTTCTGCCGAGCATGGACTCAACGCCATTCGTGTGTCCATCGCCTGGACCCGCATCTTCCCCAACGGCGACGATGCCGAACCCCTCGCCGAGGGCGTTAAGCACTACCACGAGCTGTTCGCCTGCTGCAAAAAGTATGGCGTCGAGCCCTATGTGTCCCTGCATCACTTTGACTCCCCCGCCGCCCTGTTCAACCAGGGCGACTGGCTCAACCGCAAGACCGTCGACGCCTATGTGCGCTATGCCGAGTTCTGCTTCCGCGAGTTCCGCGAGGTCAAGAATTGGTTCACCATCAACGAGCTCATCAGCCTCTCGCACTCCCAATACATCCAAGGCAACTTCCCGCCCAACCATCACTTTGATGTGACGAGCGGCATCCAGAGCCAGCACAACGAGCTCGTTGCCCACGCCCGCGCCGTCAACCTGTATAAGGATCTTGACGAGACCGAGCACCTGGGCGGACGCATTGGCATGGTCAACGTCCTGACGCCGGCATATCCTGCCACCGACTCGCCCGCCGACCAGCACGCCGCCGACCTGTACAACGCCTTCTACACCGACTTCATCATGGACGGCGCCTTCCTGGGTCACTACTCCGCGCGCACCCTCTCACTCATCAACGAGATTCTGCGTGCCAACAACGCCACACTTACGGTTGAGGACAGCGACATGGAGGAGCTCGCCAAGGCGGCGCCCCGCAACGATATGTTCGGCCTCAACTACTATCAGTCGGCGTTTATCGCCGCCTACGATGGCGAGTCAACCAACAGCTTTAACGGCACCGGAGACAAGGGCACCTCGTGCTTTAAGTTTAAGGGCGTCGGGCAGCAGGTCGATATGCCGGGTATCCCCACCACCGACTGGGATTGGCTCATCTACCCGCAAGGCCTCTACGACACGCTCAAGCACATCAGCGCCACCTATCCCAACCTCCCCGTCATCTATATCACCGAAAACGGCCTGGGCCACAAGGACCCCGAGCCCGACGCAAACGGCATCGTCGCCGATCCCGAGCGCATCGACTTTGTCGACCAGCACATGGAGAAGGTGCTCCAGGCGCGCGCCGAGGGCGTCGACGTCCAGGGCTACTTTATCTGGAGCCTGCAGGACCAGTTCTCGTGGGCCAATGGCTATAACAAGCGCTACGGCCTGTTCTACATCGACTTCGACACGCAAAAACGCTACATCAAGCAGTCGGCACTCTGGTACAAGGAGCTCGCCGACACTATGGCGGACGCGCAGTAGCGCATCGCCTCGCTTTCCCCCGAGAAGGGAGCGGCCCTATGCGATACAAACCCAGCCGCCCCCCCTCTCTCCCCCTGGGACCGGCCCCGCCTGCACCCGGGCTTTTAGCAAGCGGGAGACCATATAGGTTTTCAACGTCCATGCCATTAAGATTTCATGCAAAGAGGAGCGTGAACTATGGAATCGATCGTTAAGTTCTTGGAGAAAGGTCAGCCGTACTTCGACAAGGTCTCTAAGAACATCTACCTTCAGGCCATTAAAGACGGCTTTTTGGCAGCAATGCCCATCATCCTGTCTTCTTCTGTCTTCCTGCTTATTTCGACCCTGCCGGGCGTTGTCGCCACGGTCGGCGGCTTTACGCTGCCCGACTGGTGGAACGTCGACGTCGTGAACTTCTGCAACAAGGTTTACAACTTCACGATGGGCGTCGTGGGCATCATGGTCGCCGGCACCACCGCAAGCGCGCTGACCGGCTCCAAGAACCGCCGCATGCCTGCCGGCAAGGCCATCAACGCCACGAGCACCATGGTCGCCGCCATGTGCGCTATGCTCATCTTGGCCGTTACCCAGACGAGTGCCAAGATCGACGGCGCCGATGTCTCGGTGTTCTTTACCGACAACATGGGCACCAAGGGCCTGCTGAGCTCCTTTGTCGCCGCATTTGCCACGGTCAACATCTATGCCTTCTGCATTAAGCGAGACATCACCATCAAGCTGCCCAAAGAAGTCCCCGGCGCCATCGCCCAGAACTTCCGCGACATCTTCGCCTTCAGCTTCTCCATCCTGTTTGTCGCCGTCATCGACGTTATCTGCCGCACCTGCTTGGCCGTCCCGTTTGCCAACGTCATCTCCACGCTGGTGAGCCCGCTGTTCGCCGCTGCCGATTCCTACGCCGGCCTCGCCCTCATCTGGTTCATGATCCCTCTGTTCTGGTTCATGGGCATCCACGGCCCCTCGGTCGTTAAGCCTGCCCTCAACGCCGCGCTGTTTGGCAACATCACTACCAACCTCGCCACGCTGCAGGCCGGCGGTCACCCCGCCCTCGCCCTGACCGAAAACTTCGGTAACTACATCGGCGAACTCGGCGGCACCGGCGCCACGTTCATTGTCCCGATTATCTTCCTGCTCTTTATGCGCTCCAAGCAGCTCAAGGCCGTCGGCAAAGCCTCTGTCGTGCCCGTGATGTTCGCCGTCAACGAGCCGCTGCTGTTCGCCGCGCCCATCATCCTCAACCCGTACTTCCTGATCCCGTTCCTGTTTGCCCCCGTGGCCAACGTCCTCATTGGTAAGTTCTTCATCGACTTTTTGGGCATGAACGGCTTTATCTATGCCATGCCGTGGGCACTCCCCGGACCGATCGGCACCTTCATCGACACCAACTTCCAGCCGATCTCTCTGGTCCTGGTTGTCGTCCTGCTGGTCGTTGACTTCTTGATCTACTACCCGTTCTGCAAGGCCTACGACAACGTCCTGTGCAAGCAGGAGGCCGAGACCCTGGCCGAAGAAGAGGCCGAGGAGACCAAGGCCGTCAAGACCGCTGCCGCCCCCGCCGTTGAGGCTCCTGTTGTCGAGACCGCTTCTGCCACTGAGGCCTCCGCAGCTCCGTCCGCCCTTAAGGGCAAGGATCTGAGGGTTCTGGTTCTGTGCGCTGGCGCCGGCACCTCTGCACTGCTCGCCAACGCGCTTAAGGAAGGCGCCGACGAGCTGGGCATCGACATTACCGCCAACGCCGGTGCCTACGGCAGCCACTACGCCATCATGGACCAGTACAACGTCATCGTCCTGGCTCCGCAGGTTCGCACCTATTACAACGAGATGAAGGCCGACACCGACCGCCTGGGCATCACGCTGCTGTCGCCCAAGGGCAAACAGTACATCGACCTCACTAAGGATCCCAAGGGTGCCGTCGCCTGGATCGAGGAAAACCTCGAGGCATAAGACGCTGACACCACCTGCCGCTTGCAGACAATAAATGGCCCGTGCATCGATGTGTGATGCGCGGGCCATTTTGTTTAGACCGCACCCGTCCTCCTGTTCATCTCAATCTGTAACATCTAGCCGAGTTTTTGGGTCCCAGCTGTTACGGATCGAGGTGAACGCACAGGCCAAGCCAAAAATCTCAATCTGTAACATGTAGACCGCTTTTGACCGCTTAGATGTTACAGATCGAGACAAACAGATGGGTCAATCCAATCAATCTAGATCTGTAACACCTGGCTGGTCATTTCACTCCTAACTGTTACAGATCGAGACAAACGGAATAAGCCGGACCGAATTGTCTAAATCTATAACATCTAGCCGAGTTTTTGGGTCCTAGCTGTTACAGATTTAGACGAACAGGCCGAGCACGTCTACGCCCGCAGGTCCTTTACGCTGGAACGCTCGACCAGCACACCCGAGACAAGCGTACGACTTCTGGAGCTCGGGGCTTCCAGACCTGCGACGACCTCATTAAGCGCACGGACGCCCAGCTCGCGGTGGCGGAACTTCACCGACGTCAGAATCGAGTTGGGAATCGTCTTGTAGAGCTCATCGTCGAAGCCGATCACGGACACGTCGTCGGGCACACTCAGACCCTTGTCACGTAGAGCCATCATCACGCCGTTTGCCATGCAGTCGTTAGCAGCGAGGACCGCCGTGCGATCGGGCTTATCGGCAAGCACAAGGCCCGCGGCATAGCCACTATCCGCATTCCAATCGCCTTGCAGAGGCTCGGGCGGCTCAATGCCACGCGCCTCGAGTGCCGCACGCCAACCTTTCATACGGCACTGACTCGACAGCGACTCTTTCTTACCAGAGACGAAGTACACGTTCTTGTGCCCGTGATTCAAGAAGTACTCGCACGCCATGCGCGCGCCGCCCTCTTGGTCGTCACTGACGGTGGAGCAGGTAGGATGCTCCATCGGCGTAATAATCACCGTCTTGAGGTCTTTCGGCGCCTCAAAGGTATCAAAGTCATCGACCATCTGACGCAGGTTGAAGATCATGCCATCAACAGGCAGCTGCGACATTCTGCGCGCCGCATCGGCAAGAGTCATCTTCTCACCTCCGCACTTCTTAATCATCGTGAGCGCAAAGCCTCGCTCTTCGGCGGCATCGGCGATACCGTCAATCATGTCCACGGCACCGCCTGACAAGTGAAACAGCACAACGCCGATGCACCCGTAACGGCCCAACTTGAGCGAACGAGCGGCAAAGTTGGTTCGAAATCCGAGCGCCTCCATTGCCGAATGGACCTTATCGCGTGTCGACTCTCGCACACTATCGGGCTCGTTGATCACACGCGAAACCGTCTTGAGAGAAACACCCGCGGCAATCGCCACGTCGTTCATCGAGACGTTTTTCTTGTCCATCGTTGTCACTGCTTCTCCACTCGATTCTCTATCGCTTGTTTTTTGCGTTCTAGCATACACCACCTGCCTGACTGACAAATCAACCGTTTACCGGACAATATCGACCGCTCACCCGTATATCCTTGTTGCTCTTCCAAAAATGTCTTACGTTGTCATTAACGAAATGACAACGTTGTCATTTCGCAATGCCTTCCTTAAGCAGGAAGGTTTCCGGGCAGTCCTGACCATCCATCGACGACCAGCTCCATCCACATGCATCGCGCATCAAGTAGCAAAGGAGCTCTATGGACGCCATCGTAAAGATGCTCGAAAAGCATCAACCGTTCTTCGAGAAGATCTCGAGAAACATCTACCTCCAGGCCATCAAAGACGGATTCCTTGGGTGCATGCCCATCGTCCTTACCTCTTCGATCTTTCTGCTGATCGCCACCCTTCCCGGCGTAGTTGGAATCACGTTGCCCCAGCCGCTCATCGACTGGTGCAACAAGCTGTACAACTTCACCATGGGCGTCATGGGCATCATGGTTGCCGGCACCACCGCCAAGAACTTTACGGCTTCCATGAACCGTCGCATGCCCGCCGGCAAGGTGCTCAACGACGGCTCCACCATGGTGGCCGCCCAGTGCAGCATGCTGCTGCTCGCTGTTACGCAGTTCACCACCAAGTTCGACGGCTCCGAGCTTTCGGTCTTCGATTGCACCAGCATGGGTACGCGCGGTCTGTTCTCGGCCTATATCGCCGCGTTCATTACCGTGTGGGTCTATAAGTTCTGCGTCTCGCGCGATCTGACCATTAAGCTGCCCAAGGAGGTCCCGGGCGCCATCGCTCAGAACTTCCGCGACATCATCCCCTTTGGCGGCGCTGTCATCATCTGCGGCATCATCGATGTCGTCGTGCGCAACCTCATGGGCGTTCCGTTCTCCGAGCTGCTCATCAAACTGCTCTCCCCGCTCTTTACCGCTGCAGAAACCTATCCTGGCCTTATCCTTATCCAGGCAGCCACCGCGTTCTTCTGGTTCATCGGCGTCCACGGTCCCTCGATCGTCCAGCCGGGCATCGACCCCATCCGTCTTGCCAACCAGGCCGAGAACCTGCAGGTTCTGCTGGCCGGTGGCCACCCCGCCCACTCCCTCACCTTTAACATGTCGCTCGTGGGTGAGTTCGGCGGCACCGGCGCCACCTTCATCGTGCCGCTTCTGCTGATTCTCTTTATGAAGTCCAAGCAGCTCAAAGCCGTCGGTAAGGCCTCGATTGTTCCTGTTGCCTTCGCCGTCAACGAACCGCTGCTCTTTGGCGCGCCGATGATCCTTAACCCCTACATGCTCATCCCCTTTGTTGCCGCCGGCTGCGTCAACGTAAGCGTTGCCAAGTTCTTTATCGACAACGTGGGCATGAACGGCTTCTCCTTCGTGGTGCCTTGGGCTACCCCTGCCCCCATCGGCATCTTCATCACCACAAACTTCCAGCTTATCGCCCTGGTATTTGTCGCAATCATCATCTTGCTGGACGCCATCATCTACCTGCCGTTCTTGAAGGCATACGATAAGCTGCTCTGCGACCAGGAGGCCGAGCGCGCCGCCGAGCTGGGTCTCGAGTCCGATGGTGCTGCCACCATCGCCGCCAGCACCTCTGCGCCCGCTGTCGAGCAGACGACCGCTTCCGTCGAGACGACCGCTGCCGCCGCCGACAGCGAGCCTGTCGCCGATCAGCCCGAGCCCGCTGCCGATGCATCCGCTAAGAAGGATGTCGACGGCCTGAAAGTCCTCGTCCTGTGCGCCGGCGCCGGCACCTCTGCCATGCTTGCCAACGCCATCAAGGAAGGTGCCGCGCAGACCGGAGAGAACATCGCTTCCTCCGCAGGCGCCTATGGCCAGCACACCGCCATCATGGATCAGTACGACGTCATCGTGCTCGCCCCGCAGGTCCGTAGCTACTACAACGACATGAAGGCCGACACCGATCGCCTGGGCATTAAGCTGCTCGCCCCGCGCGGTAAGGAATATATCGACCTTACTCGTGACCCCGCTGGCGCCATCAAGTGGCTCCGCGAGAACCTCGACTAGGTTCCTCCCTCTGTTGGTGCCCGGATCCCCAGTTCGGGCACCTCTCCCTATTCGAATCCCACAGAAAGGATGACTCATGACCAACCCCATGCAGTTCCCCGACGGCTTTGTGTTTGGCGGCGCCACCGCCGCTTACCAGGTTGAGGGCGAGACCCGCACGCACGGCAAGGGCAAAGTGCCCTGGGACGATTTCCTGGCAGCTCAGGGTCGCTTCTCCCCCGATCCCGCAAGCGATTTCTACAACAAGTACCCGGTCGATATCGACCTGTGCCAGCGCTTCGGCATCAACGGTATCCGTGTCTCCATCGCTTGGAGCCGCATCTTCCCCAATGGCACCGGCGAGATTAACCCCGAGGGCGTCGCTTTCTATCACGAGCTTTTCGCCACCTGCAACAAAGCTGGCGTTATCCCCTATGTCACGCTCGATCACTTCGATACGCCCGAGGCCTTTTACCAGAACGGCGGCGAGGGCTTCCTGACGCGCACGACGATCGACGCCTTTGTCGAGTATGCCAAGTTCTGCTTTGCCGAGTTCACCGAGGTCAAGCACTGGTTTACCTTTAACGAGATTCCCGCGACCGCCGAGGGCAGCTTTATCGTCGGCAACTGGCCGCACGGCGAGAAGTATCGCCTGGACAAGGCTTTCCAGCTCATGCACAACATGATGGTGGCCCACGCCAAGGCCGTCGTCGCCTTCCATGAGGGCGGCTTTGAGGGCGAGATCGGCATTGTCCAGAACCTGGAGCCCAAGTATCCCCTCGACCCCAACAGCGCTGCCGACTGCGAGGCGGCCCGCATGGCCGACGTCATCAACAACCGCTGGGTGCTCGACGCCACCTTCCGCGGCCACTATGCAGCCGACACCATGGAGGCTGCGACCAAGCTGGCCCATATCGCCGGCGGCGAGCTCGACGTTCGCGACGAGGACATCGCCGCGCTGACCGCCGCGCTCCCCTACAACGATTGCCTGGGCGTCAACACCTACAAGTGCCAGTTCCTGCGTGCCGCCGAGGGCGAAAACGACATCAACCACAATGGCACCGGCGACAAGGGCTCCTCGCGCTGGTTCCTCAAGGGCGTGGGCGAGTCGTGCGTGCGCGAAGGCGTACCCACCACCGATTGGGACTGGATCATCTATCCCGAGGGCCTCTACGACCTGCTGCTGCGCATTAAGAACGATTATCCCAACTACAAGAAGATTTACATCACCGAGAACGGCATGGGCTATAAGGACGACTTCGAGGACGGCTTTATCGACGACGCCCCTCGCATCGACTACATGCGTCAGCATCTCGCGTGGATCCTCAAGGCAATCGACGGCGGCGTGAACGTCGACGGCTACTTTGTGTGGTCGCTGCAGGACCAGTTCTCCTGGACCAACGGCTACAACAAGCGCTATGGCCTGTTCTACATCGACTTTGAGACTCAGAAGCGCTATCCCAAGGCGAGCGCGTACTGGTACAAGAACGTCTCGGAGACCGGCCTGCTTATGGCCTAACTTTTGCCGCATACCCCCTGTCGGCCGCATACGAATCCCTCCACGGGTTCGCATGCGGCCTTTTTATTTTTTGCCGAGCCGCGCGGATCGTTTGTCTCGATCTGTAACATCCAGCTGGGATTTTCGGTCCTAATTGTTACAGATTGAGACGAACGCGCAGGCCGGTCCGAATAATCTAAATCTGTAACACCTAGCCCACTTTTGACCATCTACCTGTTACAGATTGAGACGAACGCGCATGTCAATCCGCTCAATCTCGATCTGTAACATCTAGCCGAGCTTTTCGGTCCCAGTTGTTACAGATTGAGACAAACGGAATCGGCCAGGCAGAAAATCTAAATCTGTAACATCTAACGAGCATTTGATCGCCTAGTTGTTACAGATCGAGACAATCAGATGGTCAAATCCTCACTTTCCAGGCAGCTACGAAGCGCTCCTCTTTCTTAATTATTATCGGCATCACGAACACACTTCGGTATCTTTTAATGCCAAAATGATACCGAAAGCGTGTTCGAGAATACGGATAATTCCATGCGTTAGCCCAATCAAGCCCCAGGCTTACAAACTCCGTTATTGTTCAGAATGCCAATGCATTCGCGTTTGCGCGTCATTTCGCGTCACTTTGACGCGCATAATGACACGCAAATTTTTACGTGTCATATTATTGACGCGCAAAATGACGTGTAAAATTTTACGTGTCATTTTTCACGTCAAATTGAAGCGAAACGGAGCAACACGATGCAAGAATCCAAAGATCTTGAATTCAAGGAATGCGTCACCAATTCGTTCCTTAAAACTGTCTCCGCTTATGCAAATAGTACGGGCGGGCGTGTCCTGTTTGGAGTTAACGACGACGGAGAAGCCGTTGGCCTCGATGATCCCAAGCAGACCTGCCTGGATATCGAAAACAAGATTAACGATTCGATCATCCCCCAGCCTGATTACTCCCTAAAAATCAACGAGCCCGATGCAACCGCGGAGCTTACGGTCTTTCCCGGCAGATCGAAGCCTTACCTATACCGCTCGAAGGCATACAAGCGCAATGACACCGCGACCATACCAGTTGATACCCTAGGCCTTTCGCGTCTTGTGCTCGAGGGTCAAAATCTCTCCTTTGAGCAGCTCCCGGCAAACAAACAAGATTTATCTTTTACCGTTTTAGAGAATCGCCTAACAGCAAAACTTTCGCTTCAGTCATTCACAACCGATACCCTCAAAACCCTTGGCCTGCTCGATGAAACCGGAACCTACAACAACGCGGCAGAACTGCTCGCGGACGAGAATGGCTTCCCGGGTATCGACATCGCAGTGTTTGGTGAAACTATCAACCTCATTAAGCAGCGCAAGACTCTTGCGCATGCATCGGTTTTAACGGAGATTGACGGCGCTCTTGAACTATTTGAAACTCAGTACTGTTACGAAGAGATCAAGGGAATGGAGCGGATCCGCAAGGAGCTCATTCCGCTCGAAGCATTCCGCGAGGCCATTACCAATGCAGTCGTTCACAGGACTTGGGATGTACCCGCGCACATTCGCATCTCGATGTTCGACGACCGCGTGGAAGTCGCCTCGCCCGGCGGTTTGCCGGCAAGCATGACTGTCGATGAATACCTGTCCGACATGCTGTCCGTAAGACGCAATCGTATTCTTGCCGAAGTCTTTTTGCGCCTAGGCCTTATCGAAGCATTCGGAACGGGCATTATGCGAATTCGAGACACCTATAAAGACAGCATCAAAAAGCCTCGTTTTCAAGTATCGGATAACGCTATTGTGGTCACGCTTCCCCTACTCATGGATAACCCCGGGCTCGAAGGCGACGAACTTACCGTATTCGGACTGCTGAGTGGAGTACACCCTCAATCGACAAGCGAGCTTGCGGCTAAAGTCACCTTTAGTCGTTCGAAGCTACTCCGCATCCTCAAAAAACTCGTTGAGACAGGCCTGGCGACAGTTGAAGGCACCGGCAGGGGGCAGAAATATCGCCTGCTTCGCTAGTTAGCAGATGACCCGCGTGTGTTCCTCGATGGCGGCACGATCCTCGGCGGCGATGCCCGGCTCGCACACCACGGCATCCAAACTGTCCAGGCGGCAGAAGGTGTAGAAGTCGCGCTTGCCGATCTTGCTGGAATCGGCGATCAGATAGCGCGAGTCGGCCTTGCTAAAGGCGAGCTGCTGGATGCGGCCCTCTTCCATGTTAGACGTAGACACGTCGCCGTCCAAAATGCCGTTTGCGCCGATAAAGGCTGCGTCGATCCCCAGTGCGCGCAAGGTGTCCTCGGCCGTGGGGCCCACAAAGGCGGCAGTGCGGCGGCGGTACACGCCGCCCACCAGGCACAGTTCGCAGTCTTCGCGCGCCTCGAGCAGGTTAAACACCGAAAGCGAATTGGTCACAATGCGCAGGCGAAACGCCGGCAGCATCGAGGCCATCTGCTCAACCGTGGTGCCCGTGCCCAAAAAGATGGTCGAGCCTTCCTCGATAAGCTCCACAGAACGGCGCGCAATCCGCAACTTTTCCTCGGCATGCTTCGTGCGCTTTTCGCTGTGCGAATACTCATGGCGCAGCATAGCGTGTGGACGGCTCTGCGCACTGCGGGCTCCGCCGTGCACGCGCTCGATCTCGCCCAGGCTCGCAAGCTCGTCAAGGTCACGGCGGATCGTCATATCCGAGACACCTAACGCATCCGAAATCTCCTTGACCGAGACCGTTCCCTGTTCCTCGAGCAGCTGCCGAACCTTATCCTGTCGCTCCGCTTTAATCACGATGAGTCCTCGCTGTTCCACGCTCACGTCAATTCAAACAATAACGAACAAATTGTATCAGACTCGCGCGCGTCAGAAATGAACGCCCGCACAGCTCCAATCATCACTTTTTTGAGAAAAATACCCCCTGCTTTAGTGGGGTGTAGTGATAATCTCGCCTGTTCGCGCTACAGTTTGTCCGAAATACCTCGATGTTAGGAACCAAATGATCACTTCCGAGCTTTTCGGCACCGCGCCGTGCGGTACCCCCGTTCATCGCTACACCCTCAACGGGCCTGAGATCTGCGTTCGCATTATGGACTATGGCGCTACCGTGTTGGGCATCGACGTACCCGACATCCCTGGCAACGTGCGCGATGTGGTGCTGGGCTTCGATAAGCTCGAGGATTACTTTGACAACCCCGCCTGCTTTGGCGCGACCATCGGCCCCGTGGCCAACCGCACTGCGCGTGCCACGATCACCATCGCCGGTACGGACTGGCATATGCCGGCCAACGAAGGCGTCAACAACCTGCACAGCGATCTTGAGCACGGCCTGCACAAGCGCGTGTGGGATGTTGAGCTCGACGAGGCCCATAACGCCGTGCGCATGACCACCTCGCTTGAGGATGGCGAACTGGGCCTTCCCGGCAACCGCACCTTTACGGCCGTGTTTACCGTGACGCGCACCGGCGTCTTTCGCATCGAATATGGCTGCGAGAGCGACCGCGCCACGTACGTGTCCATGACCAACCACACATACTTTAACCTTGCCGGCCATAACGCCGGCATGGACTGCGAGCACTTCTTTGTTGCCAACGCTGCCCACTACCTGCCCATCAACGAGCAGAATATCCCCACCGGCGAGATCGCTCCGGTCGAGGGAACACCGTTTGACTTTCGCGAGCTGCGCCCCGTCGCTCCCGGCATGGAGGCCGACGACCCGCAGATTAAGCAGGCCCGTGGCTACGATCACTGTCTGTGCATCGATGGCTATCAGTACGGCCGCAATCTCCGCCGCGCGATGCACGTCGAGGAGATGTGGACCGGCCGCGAGCTGGACTACTACACCACTGCCCCGGGCGTGCAGCTCTACACCGGCAACTGGCTGGGCGACGAGCACGCCAAGGACGATGCTAACTATGGCTGGGGCGCCGGCTTTGCTCTCGAGGCCGAAATGTACCCCGACACGCCGCACCAGCCGTTGTTCCCGCAGGGCATTGTGGGCCCGGGTCACCCCTACAGCAATGTGATCGAATACCACTTTATGAGGCACTAAGCCCACAACGCAACATATCGCACAGCAGCGCCCGCCGGCACCACCGCCGACGGGCGCTTTTTCATCTTTTGGACTCATTTTCGCTGTGACTGTATGAGTGACATATCAAAACTATGCCCATTTACTACGTTTAGCCTGGGATGCTCGACCATGCACCGGTTTTTGTTAAACTCTCGAGCCGTCTACCTGCAGTTTTGTTTTTCTCAAATTCGACATGCTCGGCGATAGCCGATCAAACGTAGTAAATGGGCATTGTTTTTGACAGGCAGCATCGCACGCGTCCCTCACAAGGGCAAAATGATTCGTTTTTCTCCGTCCCCAAGGGATCAGTTGAACAGATTGCCGATGGGGTCGGGATTGGAGCTGGGGAGATAGCGGATTTCTAGTTCTATGCCGAGCTTTTGCAGCTCTTTGAAGGCGGCGACATCTTCGCCGTCTACGGCGACTGCGGGCGTTATGGGGTGCTTGCCCTCCCCTGCCTGCATATGGCCAATGCTGATCTTGGTGATCGGCACGCCACCCTTAACCAGCGCGAGTGCATCGGCGGGTGAGGCCACCATGATCAGAATCAATTGGCGCGGCGTTGCGGTATGAATGATGTCGATGGCCCTTTGCACCGAGAAAAACCGTGTCCACACGCCCTCGGGCACCGCGACCCTCATAGGCGCCCACTTGCGCGAATCCGCCGCAATCTCGTCGTTAACGATCAGGACGAGGTTGGA
Organism: uncultured Collinsella sp.; assembly: GCA_959019775.1. Taxonomy (GTDB): domain Bacteria; phylum Actinomycetota; class Coriobacteriia; order Coriobacteriales; family Coriobacteriaceae; genus Collinsella. The sequence continues at coordinate 49,628 of CAUEPS010000008.1, read as the reverse complement.
ACCAACCGCCTCATTCCACAGCTCAACGTCTTGCCCGTAAATAAACCGATCATCGATGCGCGTGAGAAGAATCTTGGGTTGAATCATCACTGCCCCATTCTGCTTGAGACCCGTAAGAGCAAGACATCACGTCTCCAATATTAGTGCATTTAAAGTGAGAAAAGCCGTCAGAACACTTGCGCGGATGTGCGATGTCCCGTATCATAGACAGCCGTTGACGCCTCAGTTGCGTCATCACATGGCCGCCAGCGTAGCTCAGTTGGTAGAGCACCGCTCTCGTAAAGCGGGGGTCACCGGTTCGAGCCCGGTCGCTGGCTCCATTACACAAGATAGCCGCCTTTGGGCGGCTTTTTTGTTGCCGATTTCGGGCGCACATCCGCCAATCCAGGCACAACGCCGCCGGAAACTCCCCTACTCAACAAAAAGCCCCGCCAACCGTGATTCCCCTAGGGAAAACACGGTTGGCGGGGTCGCAGCGTGATTCCCCTAGGGAAATCACGCCAGCACACGAACAACTCAGCCGAGCAGCGCGCTACTCCTCCCAGTAAGCATCTGCAAGCAGCTTAAAACAGATCTTCTTGACCGGCTGTGCGTCATCGCCCGGGAACTCGAGCGTGGGCATGTGAGGCTCGCCGGCAACGAACAGTGCAAACTTGTCGTCAGCAAGGTCGCCGGCAATCGAGGCGTCGGAATCGACCAGATCGTAGTCATCCTTCTCGTCAAACTCCTGGACCAGCGTCAGGCTACCCGTGGCAACCTTAAAGGCCTCGCGGCCCTCGACGTCGATTTGCAGGTCGTGATAGCGCTGATGCGTCTCATAGTGAGCCTCGGCCTCGGGACGCGTCGTGGGAGCCATGACGTTCGCAAAGACCTTGTCACCCAGAATCGGATGGCTGCCGACCTCGAGCTCCGCCGGGTCGTTCTCCTCGAGCCAGTCGATCAGCACGTCGAGGCCCTTGAGCATTCCGCGGTACTCCTCGATATCGCCCAATGCACCGTAAATCATCTAAATCCCCTTTCGGATCGTTTCTTTGGCAGCTACTCGGTAAACGCATTACCGACGCTGTTGCCACCCACATACGTCTCGACCAGGGTAAGGTCGGGATTGAACACGACAACGTCGGCGTCGCGCCCCGACATAATGCTATCGCACTTGTCGTCGACATGAGCTAGCAATCGATGCCGGGGCCGACGCCCAAGCCCTTACAGCTCGGTCACGACAACGCCGTTGTAGACCTCGTCCCAACGATCCATAACCAAGTGGCCAGTCATGGGATCCATGGCGTTGAGCTTGCCGCAAGTGTTGGCGGTACGCAGCACCGTCTCGTCGTCTGCGCCAGCAGCGATGGCATGCGCGAAGCCTGCGATAGTGGAGTCACCAGAGCCCGTGGCGTTAACGGCAGGGATATCGGGCGTCTTTGCGCGGAACGCACGGCCATTGTGGAAGCCAACAGAGCCGGCAGCGCCCATGGACACGACGACCCAGGGGATATCGGAGAAGCGGGCGTCAGAAGCGAGCGCGGCGCGGAGCTCGTCCACATCGTCGGTGGTAAAGCTCGTACCCAGAAGGCCGTTGATCTCGGTCAGGTTAGGCTTGACCAGCTCGGGCTTAACCTCGGACTTGAGCGCAGCCTCGAGCGAAGCACCCGAGGTATCGAGCAGCACCTTGGCTCCGGCGTTCTCGGCAATGCCCGTGATCTTGGCATAGTAGTCTGCCTCGACGCCGCGGGGCAGCGAACCCGAAATGGTGACGACGTCGGCCTTGCCCGCAAGCTCGGTAAACTTGGCGGTAAAGGCATCGAGCTCCTCGGGGGCAATTGTCGGGCCACTCTCGAGCAGCTCAGTCTGGTTGCCGGCGTGGAGGATGTTGAGGCAAATGCGAGTCTCGCCCTTGATGGGCACAAAGTCGTTTTTAATACCGTTGGCGTCCATGAGCTCAGCCATGTAGGCGCCCATGTGGCCGCCGAGCAGACCTGTTGCCACAACGTCGTCGCCCAGCTGACCCAGCACACGGGCCACGTTGAGGCCCTTGCCGCCAGCGGTCTTTTCGGGCGTCACACGGTTAACGTCGTCGATAATGAGCTCATCGAGCTGATAGCGCGTATCGACAGACGGGTTCATCGTAACGGTGAGGATCATTTTTAGCTCCTTATCTCGCAGGCTCCTTGTGCCTCGCGATACGAGTCGACAAAACGGAATTACAGAATCTCAATCGTGAACGAGCGAACGACGGTCTCCTTGGGCTTGGCGACAAGGCAGCCGCGCTTATGCTCAAGCACGTCGTCCTCATCGGAGCAGGTCGAAAGGCCGCCCCAGGGCTCAACCGCCACAAAATCGCCCTCGGGCTTGCTCCACACAATGAGATATGGGAAGCCCTCAAAGCTCAGGCGGACGCCCTTGTCCTCGCCCTTTTTGGAAAGCGTGACCTGACGGCTCTCGAGCACGTCAAAGATGGTCTCCGCAAAATCGAAGAGCTCATGTGACAGAGGCAGCGTCTTTCCCACCATGGGGTTCTTGGAGCGATTGGTCACGTCAATCAAGCCAGTCGAGGGGACGGCGGTGCAGAGCTCCGCAGCCTCGTCCTTCTCAAAGCGCAACTCGTAGTCCGTATAGGCCTCGCCCTCATCGAGCGGGCACCTAAAGCCGGGATGACCGCCAATAAAGAACGGCATGTCCTCGGTTCCCTCGTTGGTCACCTCATAGGAGACGCGCACGGCATCCCCCTCAAGCGTATAACGAGCGACAAGCTTAAACGGGTACGGATAATCGCTCAGCAGCGCGGCGTTATCCTCGGATGCCAGGCACATCGCCAGCTCGTTCTCGCTCTGGCTCAACAGTTTCCACTCCTGCTTGCGCGCAAAGCCGTGGCGGGCGAGCTTCACGTGATGCCCGGCAAACGTCATGGCGCTACCATCGCGCAGGCCTCCGCAAATCGGAAAGCAGACCGGCGCCTGGCCGGACCACACTGCAGGATCACCCTGCCACAAGTACTCTCGACCTCCGGCCTCAATCGAGGTAAACGAACCACCAGCCGTGGACACCTTAATAGAAATCGAATCGTTGGAGAGAGCGTATTCCATTGCCCATCCTTTCGAACAACTGCTTTTTTTGCTCGCAAGAACCCGTCTCGGCCCTGACCAAAGGACAAACCCGCACGTTCATCGATGCGTCCGGTATCCCAGCCATGCAACGGGGTACCATACAGACATTGATGCAATTACAGCTGAAAGGCCTTCTTATGCGAACCATCATCCTCTACGCCTCGCGCCATCACGGCAATACGAAAAAGCTCGTGGACGCTATCGTCGAAGCACACCCCGAGATCGATACCCTCGATGTAAAGACGCTCGGCAAAAACGAGTATCCCAACCTGCACGAATATCATCTGATCGGTGTCGCCACGGGTATCTATTACTCCGAGATCGACAAGGACATGGCACGCGTGCTCACTAACGTGCTGCAACCGCAGGACAAAGTGTTTGGCCTTATGACCTACGGTGGCAAAAACAAGTGGTACGGCAAGGATATCGATGGCATCTGCCGCATGAGGCAGGCCATCTTTATGGGTGTCTACGGCTGCCCCGGCTTTGATACGTGGGGACCGTTCAAGCTCGCCGGCGGTGTCCAAAAGGGACACCCGACCGCTGAGGAAATTAAGGGCGCCGTCGACTTCTTCGACAAGATCGAAGACGAGTATGGCGACATCATCGTCGAGGAGTACGCCAAGCGCGAGAAGCGCCTAGCCTACGAGAAGGAGCATCCTGCAGGAGGCCTGGTGGCCGGCGTTAAGCGCACGGCAAAGAAGATCGCTAACAAGCTGTAACTGTGAAGGTGCTTTTGAGCGTTTAACCCATACGGCGGGTCCGAGCAGATTCGGGCCCGCCGTCTTTTTCTATCGCTACTCGGTAAAGGCGTTGCCGACGCTCTGGCCGCCAACATACGTCTCGACGAGGGTGAGCTCATGGTCGAACACGACAAAGTCGGCGTCGCGACCCGGCATGATGCTGCCGCACTTATCCTCGATGTGCGCGGAGCGTGCCGGTACCTCGGTTGCCATGCGAATGGCGATATCGGCGCTGGCGATGCCCCAGTCGACGATGTTCTTGACGCCCTGGGCAAGCGTGAGCACCGAGCCGGCAATGCTCTTGCCGTCGGCGAGCCAGCACAGGTTGTCCTTCATGATGACGTCCATGCCGCCGCTGGTGTAGCTGCCCTCGGGCATGCCGCCGCAGCCCAGGCAGTCGGTGATGAGTACCGTGTGCTGCCAGCCCTTTGCCTGCAGCAGCGCCTTGATGGCGGCTGGGTTTACGTGCTTGCCGTCACAGATGATCTCAGCGTAGGTCTCGGGCGTGGACATGGCAGCACCCACGACACCGGGCTCACGGTGATGCAGCCCGCGCTGGCCGTTATAGGTATGCGTAAAGCAGCTGGCACCGGCGTTGATGGCGGCGATGCACTCATCATAGGTGGCGTCGGAGTGACCGATGCTGGTCACCACGCCCTTCGCGCTGAGGGCGGCAGCATAGGTGGCAGCGCCATCGCGCTCAGCGGCCATAGCGCTCTTAACGATGCGACCACCCGCAGCCTCCTGCCACTGGTCGAAGACCTCCTCGGAAGGATCAATCAGATAAGCGGGGTTCTGCGCGCCCACGTGCTTCATGGTAAAGAAGGGGCCCTCCAGGTAGATGCCCTGAATGCGAGCACCGCAGAAGTCGGGGCCACGGCCCTCATCGGCCTGGGCGATGGCGGCGCAGGCGTCCTTGATCTGCTCGACGCCATCGGTGAACGTCGTGGGCAGCCAGCTGGTGGTACCGCGACGGGCGAGCTCGGTCGAGCTGATATCGATGCCCTCGGGATCGTTATCGGTAGTTGAGTGGTTGTAGAAGCCATGGATGTGAGTATCGACCATACCCGGTGCGATCCACGATCCCGTGTAGTCCTTAATCTCGCAAGAGGGCTCGTCGGCCTGCCAGGCGCCAAAGACGCCATCCTCGACCATAAGATAGCCGCCCAGTTGCGGGCCCGCCGGCAAGAAGAACTTGTCAGCCTTAATTGCGTACGTGCTCATATGCACTCCTTGCTTCTAAAGCAGTTGACTGTGGTGATGCTTATACCCAGCTCACGTAAAACAAAAAGCGCCCGCCCGCCGTTATGAGCGGACGGGCGCCCTTACAGGGGGACGCGATTAAGCAGTGAAGGGGTGAATCGTCACGCCCTTAACCACGCGGTTGACCGTGCCGGTGGGGCTCGGCGTATCGGGCGTGTTGCCCACGCGCACGGAGTTGAGCAGGCTGATAGCCTGGGCAAACATCACGAACGGCAGAGCGAGGTAGCCCTCGGGAAGCGCCTCGTAGCCCTTAAAGGTGAAGGACTCACCCTCATAGACAGTGGCACCTTCCTGCTGAACGGCGATGGTGTGCTGAGCGATCTCGTCGCCACCGATCTCGTTGAGGATGTCGATGTCGTACTGACGGGTGTAGGCGTCGTTGTTGACGAACACGAAGACGAGCGTCTTATCGTCGACGAAGGACTTGGGTCCGTGACGATAGCCCATGGAGGTGTCGTAGGAAGTAGCAACCAGACCGTGAGCGAGCTCGAGGATCTTGAGCTGGCTCTCCTGGGCAAGGCCACCGAAGGAGCCAGAACCCAAGTAGGTCACGCGGTTGAAGTCGCCAGCCAGGTAATCGGCGATCTCGGGCTCACGGGAGATGACCTCCTCGCCCATCTTGGCAATCGTCTCGACCCACTCGGCCTTCTGCTCGTCAGAGGCAGTGTCGAAAATAAGGGTGGAGAGCAGGGTCATGCAGGAATAAGAACCGGTCATGGCGAAGCCCTTGTCGTTGGCGCGCGGAATGAGCAGCGTCAGCGCGTTGGGATCATCGGCAGACTCGACAGCGAGCTTGCCCTCGGGAGCGCAGGTGATGTTGAGGAACTTGACGTTGTGGACGAGCTCCTTGGCAACGGCAACGGCGGCAAGGCTCTCGGGGCTGTTACCAGAGCGGGCAAAGGAAACCACAAGCGTGGGGTCCTCGGCGCGCAGGAAATCGCGCGGGGCGCTCACGATGTCGGTCGTGGCGATGGGCTTAAAGTCGTAGAGATCAGTGTTACCAGCGTGACGCAGGTACGGGGCGCAGGTATCGCCAACGTAGTCGGACGTACCGGCACCGGTGAAGACAACGGACAGACGACCCTCGCCCATAGCGCGAGCCTCGGCCAGGAAGGCCTCGATGGCCTCCTTGTTCTCGCGATAGATGTTGAGCGTATCACGCCAAAGCTCGGGCTGCTGAGCAATTTCGGCCGTGGTGATCTGGGCGCCGAGCTCGGTGAGCTCCTCGACACTCTTCTCGAACATTTCTAATACCTCTCTCTAGAAGTAAACCTCTGACGTGCAATTATACACTTCGGTTGGTTATCTGGTAGTAACCAGTTAAATGCAAAGAATCACCATATGGAAACGATGCGAGCACTAGTTACTGCGCTGGTGGTAAACCTTGTATTTAAACTGATCGGCACGAGCAACCGAGAGTGTGTACTCCACTACCTCGTTTGACTCGTTATACGTAGTCCTGACCAAATCGAGCACAGGCGAGCCCTCGACAATTCCCAAAAGGTGGGCATCGGTGGGACGGGCTATGCTCGCATAGAACTCCTCTTCGGCCACGCGAATCTTTTGCTGAAAGTCCTGCTCAATCACATCGTAAAGCGGCTTACGCTCCAGCAGCGGTCGCTTTAGGGACAGAAATTGACGAACCGGTAGATAGCTGCGTTCGACCATCATGGGCATGTTGTCGGCAGAACGAAGGCGCTTGAGCTTAAAAATGCGATCACCGATGCGCAATCCCATATGCTCGGCCAGATTCTTATCGGCCTCCATCTCGCAAAACTCGAGAATCGTGGTCTCGGGTTCTCGACCCATCGCGCGCATCTGCTCGGTAAAGCTGTAGGACTGCATAAGATTGGTTGCTTTTGCCGAACGGTCGGTCACAAAGGTACCGCGACCGTGCTGCCGAACCACCAGTCCTAAACGCTCCAGTTCCTGCAGAGCCAGGCGTACCGTAGTGCGCGAGAGACCATAGCGCTCCGAAAGTTCGCGCTCGGAAGGAATCATGTCACCGGCGCGATATTCATGGTCAATCTTTTCGGTCAGAATATCGACCAGCTGATCGTACAGCGGTTGCTTACGCGCTCCGATCGCCATCCTATCCTCCCTTTTGCTCGAATTCGGCTAACTACCTAGGGTGTTTAGCATTATCTGTCTGCCACACCCGAATCAACAAGAAAACAAAAGCCGCGCGCTCTTTCGAGCACGCGGCTTTTAACATACACATGGCTTAAGGGGTCGGGGTGTGAGCCGCGTAGGGACACACCCCTCAAGCTAGAGCCTTACCAGATGCTCGGCCAGAGACCAAGCGGGCCAGCGCCCAGGATGCCAAGGACGAAGAGCAGGAGAATGCCCTTGGTCGGGGTCCAGCTGTGCTTAGCGAACATGTAGTAAAGCAGCAGCGTAAGCATAAGCGGGACGAGCTTCGGGACGATGGTGTTGAGGGTGTCGGCAACAGAGAAGTTGACCGGATCCTCGGTAACGGTGCCGTAGGTAACGGACTCCATGCCGTTGCCCAGATCGGTGACGCCGCACTCGACAGCGTTGCCGTCGGCATCGGAAGCGGTGAGGGCGTTGCCGTCCTCATCGGTCATGGCGATGGTACCGGCCTCAGCGGTCTCGGTATCGATACCCTCCATACCGGTGAAGTTCTCGGCCTCCTTCTCGGAGACGATCACGGTAGTAGCGGAGAGGCCACGGGTGGTGCCGTTGGGGATCTGGAGGTTGATCTGGGTGCCACCCATGGTGACGACCAGGCAACCGACGACGAAGACGCCCATGATGGAAGCGGCACGCGTGAAGGCCTGCATGTTGGCGGTCAGAGCGTCAATAGCGCTGGTGCCAAGCTTGTAGGACCAGTTCATGAGCCAGAAGCGCAGAGCGAACTGGACGACGTTGAAGATCACCAGGAAGATGATCGGTGCAGCGGCGTTGCCGTTGATGGCCATGTTGGAGGTGATGCCGGCCGTGATAGGCACGAGCGTCAGCCAGAACAGGGCGTCACCGATACCACCGAGCGGGCCCATTGCGGCGACGCGGACGGCGCGGATCGTGGGGATGTCAACCTTGTTCTGCTCGAGCGAAAGCACGATGCCCATAACAAAGGTGACGAGGAACGGGTGGGTGTTGAAGAACTCCAGGTTGTGGCTCATGGAAGCCGCGAGGTCGTTCTTGTTGGTGTGGATCTTCTCCAGACCGGGGATGATGGAGTAAAGCCAGCCAGCGGCCTGCATGCGCTCGTAGTTGAACGATGCCTGCAGGAAGCAGGAGCGCCAAGCCATCTTGTTGAGGGTCTTCTGGTCGAGCTGCGGAGCAGGAGTGAGATCCTCGTAGTGCTCCGGGATCACATACTCATTAGATGCCATCTTCGAAGTCACCTCCGTCAGAAACAGCTGCACCCTTCAGCTCGGTCTGCTGCTGGAAGTCCCAGAAAGCGATGCCGAAGCCGATGAGAGCGAGGATGAGCAGAGCAGGGGTTGCCAGCGAATCGTTGGCAACGGTGATGAGCGCGAGGCCAAAGCCCATGAGGAAGAAGCCCCACATATCGCGGTTCATCATAACCTTGAGCAGGACGGCGAAGCCGACGAAGCGCATCATGCCGCCTGCAGCGGAGAGACCGGTCTGCAGCCAAGTCGGGATGGCAGAAGCGATGGTCTGACCGATGGTAGCGCCAGCGATGAAGAACAGGGTGACGACGACAGCGAAGATCAGGCCGAGCAGAGCCATGGCGAAGTAGTTCAGGCGCTCGATGCCCTTGGTGTCCGCGTTGTGAGCCATGTTATCGGCCGTGGACATAAGCGGGGACATAAGCGTGAAGACCAGGGTAACGCCAAGCTGGCCAAGCAGAGCGAACGGAATGGCGAGGCCGACTGCCGCGTTGGGCTCGAGGCCCGTGGCGATAGCGAGAATGGCTGCCATGATGCCGCCGATGACGGCGTTAGGCGGCTGAGCGCCTCCGATCGGCATGTTGCCGATCGTCATGAGCTGATAGGTACCACCCACGAGAAGACCGGTGTTGAGGTCGCCAAGGATAAGACCAATGACGGCGCCGGTGACGATGGGCTGATAGAGAGACTCGAGGAAGTCAAACTGGTCGATTGCCGCGATGAACGTGACGACGAAGACCAGAGCGATCTGGATGATCGAGTATTCCATCTTGCTCCTCCTTTCAAAATGTATGTACGCACTTTGGATTTCACGTACAGAACGTCAGGGTTTCACTCCTGACAACGTGGATCACGAGGATTACGAGAAGAGCTTGCTCGTGTCCTCAACAGGCGTGCTCGGAACGCGCCTGATCTCCAACTCCACCCCCAATTCCTGCAGCTCTTTAAACGCAGCGACATCCTCGTCGTTAACTGCGACGGAGGTGGCGACTTGGCGCTTTCCTTCCGACATGTGCATGTTGCCGATGTTTACCTTCTTTATAGGCACACCGCCCTTGACGAGCGTAAGCACGTCTTCCGGTGTTTCGGCCACGATGAAGATCTTCTGGCGCGGGCTCGCCTTGCCAATGACGTCGATGGTCTTCTGCAGAGAGAAGAAACGCGTAGCGACGCCGGCGGGAGCGGCCATCTTCATGAGGTTCTGGCGCATGGTGTTGGACGCCACGTCGTCGTTGGCGACGAGGATGAGGTTGGAGCCCAGGGTGGAGTTCCACTGGGTGGCAACCTGACCATGAACCAGTCGGTTATCGATGCGGGTAAGAAGAATGTTGGGTTCTGCCATGTTGATCAGCTTCCTTTCGTTATTTGCTGACGACAGTTACTTGATCTCCTGAATCGCGTAACGCGAAACATCTACGACGGCTCCGGATCGGACTTTGATCTGGACCTTCTCGCCTTCGATGCCTTTGACGGTTCCGTAGATACCGCCGGCGAAAAGAACCACTTGACCCGGCTTGAGCTCGGTGTGCAGCTCCTTGAAGTACTTCTGCTTCTTCTTCATGTTGATTTGCGACCAGATGGTGTAAATCAAGCCCATGATGACAAGCAGGCCTAAAAGGGCGACCGAGGAGCTCAGGACGTTGGCTCCGAAATCGGCCATTAGATGCCGTCCTCGTCGCCGAAGATATCCTCTTCCTCGGAGCCGGCAACGGATGCGACCGTCTGGGCGGTGACGCCCGTCTGGCCAACGGTCACGGCCTGCTCGCCAAGCTCGGCGAGCGTGGCATTGCCGCGGAGGAACAGAAGCTCAATAACCATGGGAAGGTTGGTGCCAGTCAGAACCTCGACGTTGTCGACATCCTGGGCAATCATCATCGACTGGTTGAACGGGGTGCCGCCAAGCAGGTCGGTAAAGACGAGCACGCCATCGCACTCCTCGCGCATGGCGGTAATAGCGGCGCGGAGATCCTCACCGTAGGATGCGGCCTGGTCGCCCTCAAAAGGAACGACGGTAAAAGCAGGCTGGTCGCCGGCAACCATCGCGATAGCGCTTGCAAGGCCGGGTGCGAACTGTCCATGACCGGTAAGAATAAAGCCAACCATTCAAATTTCCCTTCCGAAGGTGTGTACAATCTGAGTCCGATGATTTTCGGAAGCCAGCGGGCGCTCGCCCTTAAAGCTTCTTGGAAAGCGTTCTTTGAAGACCAGTGGTTTCTAAACTGGTAGTAACCACGTGACGTGTTGTTGTCACTATATCACCCCAGAAGAGGTCGCTTTCGTTGATTCATACGGTAAAACGTTTTTGCACCGCTCACGGTGATATTTCGACCGTTTACCGGTCGTTAACACTTCTACCTGCGGTTTTGAAACCGTTTCGAAATGCTTTGGCAAAAGATCGGATCTTTTCCTGTGTCTAAACAACGCAGGGCGGCTAAAAATAGCGTGTAGAAAAATTGCAGGTCATTGTGAAGATATGTGAATTGGTCTTTTTGACTTAATACCAGTTAGAACCAGTTTTGAGATTATCGGTGAACGGTAGTTTTCGACCGTTTACCGGTTACTTGCAATCGTTTGCAGCTGTTTTCCCATATGAATTAGGGAAACCCGATGAAGCACTTGTGCGATCACGGGAAGTTTTGGCATTTGTCCTCATCCCCGCGCGCGCCAAACTCCAGCATCCAAAATGAGCCATAGCTCTCGCTATTCGTCTCACAAACATTACTTACTCTATTCTGTAATTGTTTATCGTTTATCATTAAGTATGATATAAGATACAAGTATCATCCAAGACATTGGTTGGAGGAGCTATGATCCGCTGGAACGTATCCAAATCGAATGAAGCCATCGACCGTGAACAGGCAATAGCCAAACTGAGGAAGCTCACTCGCTACTGCAAATGGGGCACAATCTGCACCATCGTGGCGCTCGCTCTGGCACTCCTCGCAGTCATTGCAATCGAACTTCTATTCATATTGCCTAGCCTCTCCCAAGGGTTCTGTCTCCAATCCGTAGATCTTACGGCTGGCGAAGGGCCAATTCTCGCTCTCGTCGGCGCCAACGAACAGACCCCTCTTATGCTTGTCGCGCACGACGGTCATACTGCCATAGGGAGCGGCATGATGGCATGCCTCGCGCTTGCCATCGCGCTAAGCGCATACAGGTTTTTCTCCGCCATTGAAAAGGCGGGCAGGCCCTTTGACCTCGAATGCATCCGCATACTACGTCAAATAGGACATTTGTTCCTTATCGGCGGCGCCGCCGTGAAACTTTTTGGTGCCATAGTCACAGGGCTGATACTCTCAGGATTTGGCGGTAGCTTTACGGATGCGCTTGGCGGCCAGCATCTCGACCTCTCCATGCTCTTTGCGGGCCTGATTTTTAGCCTGATTGCCAGCATCTTCCGCTACGGGTATATCCTGCAAAAACAAGATGACGAGTTGCTCTAGGGGGAATCCATGATTATTCTGCGGCTCGACCGCATGCTTGCCGAACGCAAGATCTCATCCAAAGAGCTTGCGGAACACGTGGGCATCTCCCAGGTCAATATGTCGCGCATCAAGACGGGCAAGGTTTCTGCCGTGCGCTTTTCAACTCTTGACGCGATATGCCGGGCACTCGACTGCCAACCGGGCGATGTGCTGGAATATATGCCTGACGATGAAGCCGATAATCTTTTTGGACTTAAAGATTCATAGGCATAATTTAGCCACCAGCGCCTAAACGCAAATAGCCCGCTAGAACAACATCCGTTCTAGCGGGCTATTCAGATATTTCAGCTACGCGCTCGGCGGCTCAGGCAAACCTTACGCAAACAGGCCGTAGATGCTGATGTTGGCCTTGGCGTAGAGGCCGTTAGCATACTCGGTCCACTTGGAGCTGGCGCTCGAAGCCTGCGAGGAATACTGCTGATAAGCAGTATAGTAGGCGGTCATGGCCTGCTTATAGGTAGCGCTATCGGCCGTAAAGGCATCATCGGCAAAGGCCTTGGCATAGGTGCTGTCGGCATCCTTCCAAGTGCCCTTTGAGCTATCCCACTCATCGCCGGCAAGGTTGATGATGTAGTCGGCGTAGTCCTTGCTCGCGGTCTCCTCGTTGCCGTCAGCAGGCTCGGTCGGGGCGGTCGGCATGCTTGCGGAGCTATCGCCCACCTTCTTCTTGTAGAGCTTCTGCAGCGTCGCGGACTGGCGGACGATCTGCTTGGCCTGGTCCTTGGACACGCCGTACTGCGTGGCCATGGTCTTGTAGTCGGAGGTGCCGATGGAATCCTCGGCATACTGCTTCATTTCCTTGGAAGAGACGGTAATGCCCTCGTCCTCGGCAGCGTCCAGCAGAATCTGGTTGCGCACGTAGGACAGGATAACGTCGGCAGACGGAGCGGTGTAGTTGCCGTCGTCGTCCTTGACGGTGTCAAGGCTGTACTGGCTCTCGATGGCCTCACGCGCGGTGATGTCGCTCTTCTTGCCGTTGTAGCTATAGCTCGCCACGGTCGAATCGAGCTGGTCCTCGGACAGGGTCGCCGAGCCGACGCCCTTGCCGCCAAAACCACCGTTGCCGATAAAGAAGCCGACCACAGCAGCGATCACGACTGCAACCACGAAGGCGGCAATCATCGTCTTCTTGTGCTTGAATGCGCGGTCGTCTTCGTCGGAACCCAGGATATCGTCGTCCTCGTCCTGCTCCTCGGGCATGAGGTTCTCGTCGGCGGCGTCCGCGGCGATCTTTGCCTCCAGGCGAGCGTCCTCCTCCTCGGCCGTCGTACCGGCGGCAATATGTTCGGCAGACGTACCGGCGACCAGATCGATCTTCTCCTCCTCATCACCATCGGGGCCTTCGCCGCGCTCGATGATCTGGATGCCGTCGATCTCGTCCTTCTCGTCCTTCTTTTGAATCAGACCCATATCAGTTACTCCTTGTTAGGAAACATAGTCCGCAATAGAATACGCCCGACAAAGCGCCGGGCGTATTGATTCTCAGGTTATACGCAAACACTTAAGTACTATTTAGGCGTTTGCAGTCTGCATGCCTTAGGCCAGGTGCGCGATAACGGCATCGGCAAAGGCCTGCGTGCCCACAGCGCCCTCAACGGAGCCGGTCTGGGCACGACGAACGTCGCCGGTAACCTGCTCACCCTCGTCGAGCGTGGCAGAAACGGCGGCGCGGATGCGATTGGCCGCGTCGTTCTCGCCCAGGTGATCGAGCATCATAGCCGCGGACAGAATCTCGGCCGTGGGGTTAGCGATATCCTGGCCAGCGATATCGGGCGCGGAGCCGTGCGTCGCCTCGAAGATGGCGCAGTCGGCACCGATGTTGGAGCCGGGGGCCATGCCTAAGCCGCCCACCAGGCCGGCGCACAGGTCGCTCACGATGTCGCCGTACAGGTTGGGCAGCACCAGGACATCGAAGTCGTTGGGGTTCTGGACCAGGCCCATGCAGGTGGCGTCGACGATCTTGTCGTTGAACTCGATATCGGGATAGTTGGCGGCCACCTCGCGCGCAACGCGCAGGAACAGGCCATCGGTCGCCTTCATGATGTTGGCCTTATGCACGGCCGTCACCTTTTTGCGGCCGCAGCGGCGGGCGTACTCAAAGGCGTACTCCACAATGCGGCGGCTCTTGCAGATGGAGATCGGCTTGATCGAGATGGCGGAATCGGCGGCGAAGGTCTTTTGGCCCGAACGCTCGACGAGCTGCGAGAGCTCCTCGACCTCGGCAGCGCCCTCATCGAACTCGATGCCGGCGTAGAGGTCCTCGGTGTTCTCGCGCACGATGACCAGGTCGACGTCGCGGAAGCGCGAGCCGTCGCCCGGCTGCGACAGGCAGGGGCGCACGCAGGCGTACAGGTCAAAATGCTTGCGCAGGGCGACGTTAACGCTGCGGAAACCCGTGCCGACCGGCGTGGTGATGGGGCCCTTGATAGCAACCTTGGTCTCGGCGACCGCATCGAGCACATGTTGGGGCAGCGGCGTGCCAAACTCGTCCATGACGCCGGCACCGGCCTCCTGGACGTTCCAGTTGATCTGGACACTAGTGGCCTCGACCACGCGGCGCATAGCCTGCGTAATCTCGGGACCGATACCGTCACCAGGAATCAGGACTACATCGTGCGCCATAATCTGTTACTCCTCGTCTTCGGCGTCGTCAGATTTTTTTACGCTAGCACGCTTCTTCTTTTTGGAGAGATCCAGGCCAAAACGTTTAACAAGCATTTCGCAAATCTCGCTCGAACGGGCCTTGAGATAGCTGCCCTTGCCGTTCTCGGCATCGAACTTAAGGCGCAGTGCAAGCTTCTCGGCGACCTCGGCGTCGATCTCGCCCTGGCCAAACTCGTACAGGCAACCGAGCATGTCGCGATACTCGAGGTCGCCGTGGTAGCACTGGATGGCCTCGTCCAGAATGGGCCAAGCCTCGCGCGAACGCCCGACGCTCGTGGCGCCCCACACGCACAGCAGGCGGAAGGCGGCATAGCGCAGCGTGGAGGAAATCTCGTCGAACAGCGCGGTCTCGGCGCCCTCAAAGGCATCGCCCAGCTGCTCGGGGCAGGTGGTGGCAAGCGCCGCCAGGGCATCGAGGGCCTCCCAGCGGGTCTGAGCCTCGGGGCGGTCGAGTGCCTCGATCAGCGCGGGCACGCAGGGCACGACACGCTGCGGATCGCGCTCGGCAAGCAGGTGCAGCACGCGGGCGGCAAACTGACGGATGCGGCGCGTGGGGCAGCCGAGCTCCTGGACCAGACGGTCGACGGCGTTCTCGTTCTCCTCTGCCAGCTGAAGCTGTGCCAGCTCCTCGTCGGTGAGCTGTTCTTCCTTGTTTTCTGCCATAGTTACCTCTTCTTACTATTTCTTAGCATGCTTGCCAGCACCCTTGCTGTCATCGGTGACCGAGATGAGCTGTCGGTCGGCCGCGCCATTGTGACGCGCACGGCGACGCTCCTCGGCATCGCCCGCGTCGGCGGCGGCGCGGTGAGCCTTGTTGACGTTAAAGACCTCGTCGTGCTTGCGCCACGGGCCGACGGACTCGCCAAAACTCATCTTAAGGCCGGCGATAAAGCCGGCGAGCCAGCCGATCGGCGCAAACTGCACCAGCGGGAACAGCGAAAACACCCAGGTTAGCAAGACGACTGCCGCCGCACCTGCAAAATTGGCAATCCAGTAGTCGCGCTTGGTGATGACGCGCTTTTCGCACGCCCACTGGCCGCACAAAAAGCCGATGTAGATCGCAAAGAGAAAGAGCACCAGCGCAAGCACCACGAACGTCCAGCTCATGGGCGCTACTCCCCGTGATGGTGGCCGCAGCAGCACTCGTGGCCGTCGTCATGGCCGTGGCCGCCGCAGCACTCGTGGTCCTCGCCATGGTGGTGGCCGCAACCGCACTCGTGGTCGTCGCCATGCTCGCCGCAACCGCAGCCGTCCTCGTGAGCGCCATGCTCTTCGGGACGATACTGCGACCAGTCCAGACCGGCGGCAATGGCGTCGGCCTCCTCCTTGTAGAGGACCGTGATGGCCTGGGTGCCCAGCTTGGCGCCACCGATGGCGTCGAGCATGTCATAGAGCGTAAAGGCCACGTCGGCGCCGGGCAGCGCGAGCTCGCGGTCGTCGGCGTAGGCGAGCGCCAGACGCAGGTCCTTGATGAAGTGCTCGACCATAAAGCCGGGCTTGTAGTCGCCGTCGAGCGCCTTGGGCGCCAGGCTCTCCATGGCGCCGGACTTACCGGTGCCGCCCAGGATCATCTGTCGGGTCTTCTCCACGTCAAGGCCGCTCAGCTCGGCAAATGCCATGGCGTCTGCCATGCCAACCATGCAGGCGCCCAGCGACACCTGGTTGGCGAGCTTGGCAGCCTGGCCCTTGCCGGCGCCGTCGAAGCAGCAGATGGTTGCCGCAAAGGTGGAAAGGATATCGCGGACCGGCGCGATGTCGTTCTCGGTAGCGCCCACGATAGCCGTGAGCGTACCGGCGATAGCGCCCGACTCGCCGCCGGTGACGGGGCAGTCAAACGCCATGCGACCAGAAACCTGGGCGGCCTCGGCAATGTCACGGGCAAGCTCGGGCGAGCTCGTGGTGAGGTCGATCAAGACCGCGCCGGGCTTAGTGCACGCGAGCAGGCCGTCGCCCGCCAGGTAGAGCTCCTCGACCTCGGAGGGATAGCCCACCATGGTAAAGACGACGTCGGCGTTCGCCACGGCATCTGCCGGCGTATCGGCCCAGACAGCGCCGCGCTCGATAAGCGCGGCGGCCTTGGACTTGGTGCGGTTGTTGACCGTGACGGGATAGCCGGCATCCAGGATGTGGCCGGCGATGGGGGCACCCATGATTCCGGTGCCGATAAATGCGACGGAGAGCTTGTTTGCCATGAAACCTTTCCTTTTGGGTTGGGTGTTGTTACCAGGTTAAATACTCGGTGCCAGCGTTTCGGCCGTGACTTGAGGGCACTTGCAGCCGCAGCGCCTGTCTACTCACCGCGCACACGGCGTGCGATGCGGTCGGAAAGCGAGGCTTTCTCGGCGCGGTTCTTGCCCCAAAACGCGCAAGCCACCATGCCGGGGCCCACATGCGAGCCGATGGTGGGACCGACGGAACTACGGATGATGGTGACGTCGGCGCAGCCTTCCTCCTTGCGGATGGCGGCCTCGAGCCAATCACCGTCCTTCTCGGCATCGGCCGTCATGATGGCGATGGGCATGGTGCGGTCGGGCACGTAGTTCTCGCGGAACGACTTGAGGATGGACTTGAGCGCCTTCTTGCGGCCGCGGTTGACGCCGATCAGCGACAGCGAGCCGGCAAGGTCGTAGGAGAGCTCGGGCTTGACGTCGAGCTTTGCCGTGAGCTGTGCCGCCGCGGGCGGAATGCGGCCGCCGGCAGCCAGCGCGTCAAAGCTCTCGAGCGTAAAGTAGCCGTGGACGTAGGTCTTTGCCTCGTTTGCCCAATCGACCAGCTGCTTGGCGGTCAGTCCCGCTGAGCGCTGGCGCACGGCCTCGAGCGCCAAGAGCGCACCGGTCGCGCAGGGCAGAGCGTTGTCGACCACGTAGAGCTCAAAGTTGGGATACTCGGCGCGCACGGCATCTGCCGCCTGGCACGCGGAGTTGTAGCTCGACGACAGCGCCGAGGTAAAGCACAGGTAGACCGTGGGCGTGCCCTCTTTGGCGCACTCGGTAAAGAACTCGATATAGCGACCGAGCGACACGGCGGAGGTAGACACGCGAGCGCCGGCGCGCATGCGGTCGTAGAACTCCTTGGGTGTGATGCTCGACCAGATGTCATCCGTGCGCTCCTCGCCATCGATAATGAAGGGGAAACCCAGGATATCGACATCGAGGTTCGCGGCGACCTCGGGGCTAAAGTCGCAGCAAGTATCGACGACGATGCGGCAACGGTCCGAATGACCGGCGGATGCGGCCTTGTCCATCAAAGCGACTCCTTACGTAAAAAGGCGGCCACCCGCATGGGATGGCCGCCAACCGTTAACTCATGCAAGTTAACGTATTTTACTCGTCAAGTGTTTCGATGCGGGGCTTGATGATGCCATATCCACCATTCTTACGGTGATACACCACATTGATGAGGCCAGTCGTCGCGTTCTCGAACACGTAGAAGTCGTGGCCGAGCAGATCGGTCTGCACCAGCGCCTGCTCCTCAGTCATCGGGGTGACATCAATGACCTTCTCACGGACGAGCAGGTCGTCCTCCTCCTCGGGCAGCAGCAGGTCGGCCAGATCCTCGACGCGCTCGACCGGTGCGACATCCGCTGCGCTGGCACCGCCCTGGCGGTTGTCCACGACCTTGGTCTTGAACTTGCGCAGCTGGCGGGTGACCTTATCGGCGGAGAGGTCGATGGCGGCGTACATATCTGCACCGTGCTCGGCAACGCGAATCACCGAACCGCGAGCGCGAACCGTAACCTCGACGATTGCCGGGTTGGGGTTCGAGGGGTTCTTCTCATAGCGAAGTACGACGTCGACCGTCATGGGCTCGATATCGAAAACCTTGAGCGCCTCGCCGATCTTCTCATCCACATGCGCACGCAGAGCATCGGTTACCGTCGTCTTGCGTCCAGAAACCTTGATATCCATACGTGGCTCCAATCTGCCTCGGGGACTTACTGTACTGGCTATGTACCCATTGCCGTGCATTTAATCACGCGGATTCCCAAAGACCCGAATAACGATTGCTTGATACCGCATACCGAAGTCTCGCACTTTTCTGTGGCAAAGTGCGCTATGGGAGGGCGACGGCGACTTAAGTTTTGCACCTAAAAAACGTCTTTGACCTGCTGGTTTTATGGAAACGAAAAAGCCGGGCTCCCCTGTTGGGAAAGCCCGGCAATGCGTGTTGAAACCGAGAAGAGGCGTCTCTCCTAGCGCATAGGAGACACCACCCCTAGCAATAACTAGCTATTGAGCTTGTTAATGTCGTCGTCGGTGATAGTGCCCTCCTGGCCGGACGACTTATCCTCGGAGGTTGCACCCTCGCTGCTCGAATCGGAGGATGCAGACTCGCTGGATCCGGCGTCGGACGACTGCACGTCGGCGCCCGAGACCGTCTTGGTGGTGAGATCATAGGGCATCGCGCCGTACCAGACGGAGTGGACCGCCTCGAGCGTGCCATCGACCGTGATACCGTCGAGGGCATCGCTCACGGCACGGCATAGCTCATCGTTGGCCGCGAGGCCCGCGACGTCAAGCGTCGAGGGTGTCTCGAGCGCGCCGACGTAAGAGATCTGGCTCATCAGGCGCGCAAGGTAGCCGCCGGCCGTGGAATCGCAAATCACGTAGTCGATCTCGCCGGACTCGAGCGCCTCAAAGCACTCGTTGATGTTGGAGAAGGTCTTTTGGTTGGCCGTGATGCTCTGCTTGGCGAGCGCTTCCTGCGAGGCCGAAGAGGTCTGAACGCCCAGGGTAGCGGCGTTAAGCGTTTCGGCGGAAACGCTCAGCGACTCGCCGTCGCTCGTCTTTCCGAACACTGCCGCAGCGTCGTACAGGCAAGTACCAAGCGTGCTTATGTCACCATCAGTGGAATTGATGTCGCCAATGAAGATGTCGGCCTTTTTGTCGCCAAGCGCGGAATCGGCAGAAGACGCATCGACGAAGGCAACCTTAAGGCCCATACGGCTTGCAAGGGCGCGGGCAGCATCGACCGCGTAGCCCGTGAGGTTACCATCGGCGCCCTGCATGGCCTGCGGGGCATCGGAGGTATCGAGGGCAACCGTCAGGGTGCCGGGAGTGACCAGGGCATCGTCCGACACCGTAGGGGTAACGGTCTCGCGCTCGATCTGGTCAATCGTGGGTGTCGTGAACGTGGACAGTGGATTGAACGCGCATCCGCTCAAGCCCAATACGGCAATGACCGCCGCGGTCCCAGCACCTAACCGAGCCGCGTGCATCAAGCTGCCCCTCACCATGTCCACTACCCTGCCTTCTGTGTCGTATACAATCCGTGCGTTGCGCGGAATAACGGGTGTTCCCACCAGCTGACCTGGTATTTGACCCCACACTTGCGCACCGGGGTGTTTGCTCGGGAGGCCGTAACCACCTTCACGACTGGCCCGCTCGCCCGCGAGGCGGTATTGCCCCAAAGAAAGTAGAACGGACGGTGCGGCTTACATCTAGGACGCGCCATGATCGCGCCGCGCGCACGCGGTCGCTTACGTGGATCCCTTTGACCGCGTCTGTCTTGGACTAGGATGGACATTTCGTCCGTCCGCAACCACAGCCTGGCAGGAACGTAGCGCATTATAGCTAAGTTCAAGCTAAAGTTTAAGGTTAGGGGCGTCATTCGCACCGTGAGCACAGATTTTGCAGGTCGGAGCGGACCATTCGTGCCCCCATGAAGCCCGGAGCTCCCCTACGGGGAGCTCCGGGGCACCCGTCTCAGGGCGCCGTGTGCAAAAAACGGCAAATATGAGTACTGTCACCAATTTAGTAGCAGCGTTTTTCCGCCCCGCGAGCCCTTTTTGAGTTCCGCACAGCCTGCTTGGCGCCAAGATATTCCACATTCGTTTATTATCTCTTCAATGAATCCAAATATTCGGCCCAAGTTTCTTTGTTTTTACTGCCACTAATCTAGTAACAGTACTCATATTTGCCGTTTTTTGCACAGGGCATATAAACAGACCCCTCCTATAAAGCCATAGTTTTACGCCGGCTTGAGCCCAAAGCACGCTCGGAGCGTATTCAGCAGAGCATCTTGCCTCTTTCGACGCGCCTCTACGCGATTCTGATATCGCTTACCCATGCGTTGGTAAATGCGCCATGCGAGCGCTTCCATCGCTTCCATGTCGCAGAGCATTTCGTTGTTGACCGTCGCAACCTCGATTCCCATAGTGATCAAGCCCGTGTTGCGTTTTTCATCATGGACACGTCCCCTCCGGGAGGAATGACCCAGCTCGCCGTTGTATTCCAGGTCAAACCGGGCTGCTTCCTGATACGCATCGCAAACTGCATGCGGCATCCCCGAGATTGCCTGCGCGCGGTCATCGAACTCGATCTTGTAGTCGGTCTTAAAGGGACCGCAGGCAAATCCGCCATAGGAAAACGGAAGCGAAAACATGGCAAGCATGATGCACTCCATGGGTGAGCGCAGGTTTTCTGAGAGGTAGGGACACAGGCGTAGCAGTTGTTTGGCCGCACTCCCCTTGCATGCCGCAAGGTAATCTGCCAGGCGATCGGGCGTCAGCACCGGCTCGACTTCAAAGTAGCCCACGTCTGCCGGTTGGTCCTTGTCCTTTGCAAGTCTATTCGCAACAGGCGAGGTATAGGGAGGCAGATACTTCCCGCGATCGCTTAGTGAAATCTTGGAACACAGTTCCTGGGCCAGGGCAAACGCCTGGATACAGCCGACCTCGCGGGCGACGGCAACACAAAGGGCCTCGGGAGATAGGCTGTACACCCCCGGTTCCACCTCTAGAATCGAGCCGGCAGGCAACCCGGAGCACACGGACCAGCCCACACCAGGCATGCGGCGGCGCTGCGCCGCAGATCCCACCAGCAAGCACAGATCTTCTTGCACCTCGCCGCTTTTGGCTCCAATTCGCACCAGGTCGGGAAGATAGATATCCTCGGTCGAAGGCGATGACGTACACAGCACGCGGCGCTCTTCATCGGGATTGAGGTCCTTCCAGCCGATGTAGCCCATCTGCCGGCGCTCGGCTCGAATCATGCGCAACGCCGAGGCGCCCGTCAGGATCACGGAAGCCGCTAGCTGCTCTTTTGTCGGTCTGTTGCACTGCCTGATTGTTACCGCCACACGAATCACCCCTACCAAACGCGTGCGATAGCGAGGCCATCAACGGCCGCGGCACCGGCGCGTTTGAGTTCCGCCGAAGCCGCTGCCATCGTCGCACCCGTGGTGATAACGTCGTCGATAAGCAGCAGGTGCTTGCCCCGCACATCCTCAACGGTCTCGTACATGCCTCGGGCACGTTCACGGCGTTCTTCACGACCGAGTTCACGCTGGTCGCCATGGCCGTACTTAACGAGGGCGTCGAGCAGAGGAACACCCGACAGCTCGCAAAATGGGCGCGCGATGGCTTCCATATGATCGAAGCCGCGCCGCCGAAACGCCGCCGCCGTCGCGGGCACAAACACCACTGCATCGGCGCCGGACAACACACCGCCTAAGCGTTCGGGCGCCGCGACCTGGGCATGCAAGGCGGTGTCGTATAGCAGCTCTGCCAGATACGGCGCCAGACGTCGCTCGCCCGCGTCTTTGTACGCTTTAATGATCCGCGGCAGCGGATGCGTGTAAACGGCACATGCCAGGCACCGGTCGAGCGCTTCGGCCATCGCCGAAGACGCACCCTCGACCGAGCACTCGGTGCACAGCAAGTCTCCAAACGGGGCTCCGCATCGGGTGCAGCTATAACGTGGGTCAATGAGCGCAAGCGCGGCCAGGCAGTCTTGGCAAATAAGCGCGCCGGCGCGCTCGCAGCCAGCACATCGCGTGGGCGACAACGCCTCAAGCGCCTCGTGCGCCGCCTGCTCGGCAAACGGTAACAATTCGTCCGCAAACGGTAGGATGCCAGCACCTTGCAGGCATCCCAACACATTCAAATGTCTCTTCACGACACAACCCTCCCTACGCTCGGTCGCAGGGAGGGTTGTTGATTCAGTGCTATGGTACCCCGACGCGTTTGGGGTCAGGAAGGTTAAATCCGTTTGCGGGCGCTATTCGCCGGTGGGCGGTTGCGGTGCGGACGAGTTTTGGGTCGAGCCCTCACCACCATCTTGACGCGGCTTGCGGGAACGACGACGGCGACGGCGCTTCTGGCCCTGATCAGCCGAACCCTCGCCACCACGATCTTCGCGCGGCTCGCGTTCGTCACGAGCAGCGCCACGCACGGCCTTGGCGGCCGCCCCTCCGCCATCTCCGGGGCGACGGCGCGTGACCTTGACCTCGCCATCCGAGACCTGATCGGCCACGGAGGGCACCGAGGGCTTTTGCTGCGTGCCCGAGGAATGGCGACGACGCGGACGCGGGGCGCGATCGTCATCGTTGCGCTGCTTGCCACCCTTGTCGGCAGGCGTATCAGAACCCGAACCACCCTTGGGGGCGGCACCGGCTTCGCGAGCGGCTGCGGCGCGGAAGGCGTCCTCGCGTTCCTCGCTCGACAAATGGCGACGGCGACGGCGCGTGGGATTCATGCCACCGCCGCGGTTTTGCTGCTGAGGCTGCTGAGCCTCGCGCTCGCGGGAGGAGTTCTTGCCTGCGGGAGCGGTCTCGCCGGCATCGACCGAACCCGAGCGCTTGCGGCGGCGACGTCCAACGGCAGCCTCCTCAGCCTCGGGTACCTCGGCCTTGCCGCGACCCTTACCGCGGCCGCGACCCTCGCCTTGGCTCTGACCGGCACGAGTATCGGCGTCCGCATCGCGACGGCGGCGCTTGGGCATCGTCGTCCCCGCCAGACGGTCGGCGCTCGACAGGCCATCGCCCACGTCGACGCCGTTCTCGCGGTCGAGCTCCATAAGCGCCAGGCGCATCTCGGGCGACTCGATGCGCTCGAGCACATCGCGCGTCACGCAGTCGGGGCGGCAGTTGCAGCCCTGCTCGGCGGCCTTCTTTTTGCAGCCCTCAGAGCAGGTCATGTCGGCCAGGTTGACCTTAAAGACTTTGCCGTTCTCCAGGCGCAACACCAGCTGCTCACGCGGCGTGTCATATTCCTGGATGCGCGCCTTGCCAAGCGGCGTATCGATAAGCGTCTTCTTTTTGGGCGCGCGGCTCTTAAAGTCCTTGTACGCCTCGAACTCGTAGCGCAGGCAGCACATCAGGCGACCGCAGACGCCGCTAATTTTGGACGAGTTGAGCGGCAGGTCCTGCTCTTTTGCCATGCGGATCGAAACCGGCTCAAACTGTCCGCCAAAGCGCGTGCAGCAGAGCTCCTGACCGCACTGGGCATAGCCACCCACCAGGCGGGTCTCGTCACGCACGCCGATCTGGCGCATGTCGACGCGAATGTGCAGCGTCGAGGACAGGTCCTTGACGAGCTGACGGAAATCGACGCGCTCCTCGGCGGCAAAGTAGAACACAGCCTTCTCGCCGCCGAACAGGTACTCGACGCCGACCGGCTTCATCTCGAGGTCGAGCTCCTTGACCAGGCGGCGGAAGTCGACCATGGCCTCATCGCCCTGGATGGCCAGGTCGTCGGCAAGCTGCAGGTCGATGTCGCTCGCCACGCGCAACACGGGCTTGAGCGGCTGACCGATCTCGTCTTGCGGCACCTCGAAGGGGTCGGCCGTGACCAGGCCGATCTCGGTTCCGCGCTCGGTGGAGCAGATGGCATAATCGGCCTCGAGGATATCCAGATCCTGTGGGTCGAACCACAGGTCGCGCGAGGCGTAGGTAAACTTAACGGGTACGACTAACGGCATTTCAGTGCCTTCCTGATATCGAACAGCATGACCTCGATGGCCAGCTGGGGAGTAACGTTTCTGGCGATGTTGCGCTCAGCGGTGGCAACCGCCTCGAGCGCCTGGGTGGCACCCGCAACATTCGTCGCCGCGGCAAGCCGCCCGATCGTGTCGCGCACGTCCTCGTTCACAACGTCTGCCGCCTCATCCTGAAGCGTCAGCAGCACGTCGCGCATGAGCGTCCGCGCGCTCGCCAGCGCTTCCATGATACCCGAACGCTCGCGCGCGTTGAGTTCGCGCTTGTTGCGGTCCTCAAGCTGCTTCAATGCTCCACGCGACAGGTAGTCGGCATTTTGCTCGAGCACCTTTTCCTGCGTGGACTTGACCTCGGCGAGCGGCGCCTTGACGGCGACGATGAGCGACTTGGCGCGACTGAGCACATCGGCCTCGTCGGCGGCGATGAGCGAGTCGATGGCACGGACCATCTGGCGACGGGCGTCCTGGCGCTCGGCGCTCTTGAGGAACTCGATACCACGCGTAGGGCTTCCCGCCACGGCGACGGCCATGCGACAACGCGCGATATCCTGGCCCGTCGCGCGGCTCACGGCCTGCGCGGCCACAGTGGGCGACACCAGCCGAAACGGCACGCACTGGCAGCGGCTCACAATGGTGGGCAGCATCACGTCGGCCGAGGTGCCCAACAGGATGAACATGACGCCCTCGGGCGGTTCCTCGAGCGTTTTGAGCAGCGCGTTGGCGGTGTTGGCGCGCAGCTGCTCGGCACGGTCGATGATGTAGACCTTTGCCTTGGCGCGGATGGGCGCCAGGGGCACGTCGTCGAGCAGCTCGCGGGTCTGCGCGATGAGGTAGCCCGTAGCACTTTCGGGCGTGTAATAGTGCACGTCGGGATGCGTATGGCGGGCGACGCGCACGCAGCTGTCGCACGAGCCACAGCCGTCCCGCTCGCACAGGAATGCCTGGGCAAGCGCCCATGCGGCGTCAAGCTTACCGGCGCCGGGCGCGCCCAAGAACAGGTAGGCGTGCGATGCGCGGCCGCTTGCGATGACGTTGGTCAAAAAGTCGCGCACGCGCTGTTGGGTGTCGAGCTTGGCCAGCAGGCTTGTCTGCGCGGGGGCCATGTTACTCAGCCTCCTGGGCGAGCGCAGCGGCGACGGCATCCTGGGGGATATCGAAACCGTGCGCGCGAACCAGCTCGACCGTTTGCGTGAAGACGTCTGCGATCGACGCGGTGGCGTCGATGAGCTTTACGCGGTCTGGCTCCTCGGCAGCAATGGCACAAAATCCCTGATAGACGCGCTCCTGGAACGCCATGCCCTTGGCCTCCATGCGGTCTGCCGCACCACGGGCGGCCATGCGCAGCGCCGCCTGCTCGGGCGTGATGTGATAGACGAGCGTGAGCGCCGGATGCGTACCGGCGACAGCCAGGTTGTTGGCATCGCGCACCATCTGACGGTCGAGGCCATCGGCAAACGCCTGATAGCAGGTCGTGGAATCGTAGAAACGGTCGCACAGGACCACCTTGCCGGCAGCGAGGGCAGGCGCGATGACTTCGTGCACCAGCTGGGCACGCGCGGCCTCGTAGAGCAGCAGCTCGCAGGTGTCGCCCATCGCCGTATTGGCGGGGTCGAGCAGCAGGGCGCGGATCTTTTCGCTGATGGCGGCGCCGCCCGGCTCGCGCAGAGTTACGACCTGATAGCCAGCGAGGTCGAGCGCGCGGGCCAGCAGGCGCGCCTGCGTGGACTTGCCGGCGCCGTCGACGCCCTCGAGCGTGATAAAGCTATGTTGAGCGGGCTCAAAAGCCATGGGCGCAGCCCCTTCCTACAAGGCGCGAAAATGCAAGTTATAGCAACCAAGCCATGATACCCCAGTGCTCGGCGCGTCCCCAATGGCTAAAGGCGCCTTTCCAAAGTTGCGGTGAAATAGGGACTGATTGAAGCCCTGAGACCGCCAAACAGTCCCTATTTCACCGCAACTTATGATGGGGAATTTTGAACGCTGGGTATAATCGTCGTATTGCATTGAAATGTGGCGAAAGGAGTGGCAATGTCTCGGTATTGTGCCTCGTGCGGCAAGCTTCTTGCAGATGATGCCAAGTTCTGCACTTCGTGCGGTGCACCCGTTGAGCAGACAACCGCAAGCAATGGCCAACCCGCGTTTGAGCAAACCGGCTCCCTCGATACGCCGCAAGCTAAGCCGGACGACCCCCTCGCCTATCGCCCCGACCCCGCCGCCGGTCCCGCGGCGGTCGAAACGACGCAGCGCATACCCGTCGCGGATACCCCGCCCCAACAGCAACCGGCGTCTGCGTACGCGTCTGATTCACCGCAGGCCCCCGCCGCAAAAAAGAGTGCTACCAGGGCGCTTGTCGCCGTTATCGTTGTGCTGGTGGCAATCATCATCGCCCTGGTCATTTTCTTTGTGATCAAGCCGTTCGACAACGCTGCCACGCAGACGACTGCCGAGGTTACCAAGCTGCACCATGATGTCGACTCCGACGACCTTAAGCCCCTCGGCGACCTCAATAGCCTTTACGACGATGACGACGACGATGATGATGACGGCGAAGCAACCCTCTCCGAGCAAAACCTCTACCGTCGCCTGAGCGAATACTACGACCTGCTCGAAGATCTCGATAGCCAGGTCCGTGCCTGCGCAGAGGCGTTCAATGGCGGTTATCTGGAAGAGGACCGTACCACCCGTCAAAATCTCGCTGATGTCGCCGAGCGCACGGAAGACACCATCGAACAGTACTACGATATCGTCGAGGACCTGGACGTCCCCATGAGCTCTAAGAACTACAGCTCCTGGAAAGACATCGTTGCCCTGTATGACGACCTGGACCACCGCATCGACGCGATCTGCGATGCCTGGGAGATCAGCCTAAAGTACGCAAAGCCCGCGGACCATAAGGACGAAATCGTGGCGCCGCTGGCAGGCGACAACGAGCCGGGAACCAACAGCAACAAGTACCGTCAGGACTTTGAGGACCGTTATCCCGGCGCCAAGCCTGTCGAGGTGAAGTAATCCCAGCAACTGATCAAAACTTGCGGTGAAATAGGGATTAATTAGGCCTTTTGCCAGCAAAACAGTCCCTATTTCACCGCAACTTAGAAGTGGGGCCGGGCGCGCAAATGCAAATGCGCGCCCGGCCCCGCCGTGTCTATATGTGCTCGGATATGTGCTCGGTTACTTATCGGCAGCCGTCTTTTTGGTTGTCGATTTCTTGGCCGTCGTCTTTTTGGCGGTCGTCTTTTTGGCCGCCGTCGTCTTCTTCGCCGTGTTCGCCTTGGTCGCAGTCTTGCGGCCGCGGGCAGGCTTCTTCTCCTTGGTCGGGCAGTCCATGTTTACGCAGATACGCCACGGACCGCGCGCCGTGTTGACCACCACGATGGGGGCACCGCACTCGGGGCAGGTCTCACCCGTCGCCTCGAGCTTGCCGCGCGCCGGCAGCGGATAGCTCACGCCACAGTCATCGTAGTTGGTGCAGCGGATAAAACGCTTGCCGCTCTTCTCGCTCTTGTGCGCAATCAAATCGCCATGGCGTCCGGCCTCGGCACACACCTTGCACTCGCCCACCTTAAGGTCAGGCTCGTAGTTAGTGGGGCACGTGGGATTCACGCAGATCTCGAAAGCCTTCTGGCGGAACGGCTGGCACTTAATGCGCGGCGCACCGCACTCGGGGCACACGGCGGCCTCGCCCTCGAGCGGGCTGACCTTGACGCCGCTCGGCACCGGATAGGTCACGTCGCAGTCGGGCCAGCCCATGCAGCCAATAAAGCTGCCACGGGTCTTGGCGCTCGTCTTCATAACCAGGTCCTTGCCGCACTTGGGGCAGGCGCCCACGCGCGCATCGGCCGTAACGGCGTCGCTGATGGCGTCGCCCAGCTCCTGCGTGTGCTTGAGCAGCTCGTCGAGCACGCCAGCCAGCAGCGCGCGCGAGTGCGTCACGACATGCTCTTCGGTATCCTCGCCGTGCTCCACGCGAGTCATGTCGCCGTCGAGCTCGCTGGTCATATCGGGGCTCGTGATGCGCGGGGCAAACTGCGTCAGCGCGTCGATGATGGCGATACCCAGCTGGCTCGGCTCAACGGGATCGTTTTTGAGGTAGCGCACGGCATACAGGCGCTCGATGATGCTCGCGCGCGTGGACTTGGTACCCAGGCCGCGCTTTTCCATCTCCTGCACGAGCTTGCCCTGGCTGTAGCGCGCAGGCGGCTCGGTCTGCTTGGCCTCGAGCTTAATGTCGAACACGTCGACCGTATCGCCCTGCTCCAGCGGCGGCATCTGCTCGTCGCGCTTGAGTCCATACGGGTACGCCTCGCGGAAACCCGGGGTCACGAGCACATCGCCCGAGGCCACGAACGGCTCGCCATTCACATCGAGTTCGAGCTTGGTGTTCTCGATGGTCGCGGGCCCCATGAGCGTTGCCAGGAAGCGACGGGCGATGAGGTCGTAGAGCTTACGCTGGCCGCCGTCGAGCGTGGACGGGTCGCCCTCGCCCGTGGGATAGATAGGCGGGTGGTCGGTGGTCTCGACCTTGCCGCGCGTGGGCTTCATGGGGCCCGCGAGCACCTTTTTGCATACGGGCGCTAGTGCCGGGTTGATCTTTGCCAGGTCGCTCACCACGGCGCCCAAATCGAGCGTCGCAGGGTACACGGTGTTGTCGACACGCGGGTAGCTGATAAGACCCGCCATGTAGAGGGACTCGGCGATGCGCATGGTGCGCGCAGGCGAAATGCCCTCGGCCGCGGCGGCAGCCTGCAGCGAGGTGGTCGCAAACGGCGTGGGCGGCTGCTGCTTGCGCGAGCGTTTGGTCACCGCGGCGACGGTCGCCGTCGTAGCGCCGTCGACATGGCCGTACGCCGTCTCAGCAGCATCTTTGTCGGTAAAGCGCGCCGTCTTGTGAGCGATCTTAAAGCGATCGTCCTCGGCAGCGCCCTGCGCGGCACCCATGCCGCGAATCTGCCAATAGTCCTCGGGCACAAACGCCATGCGCTCGCGCTCGCGCTCGACCACCAGGGCGAGCGTCGGCGTCTGCACGCGGCCGGCGGAGCGCACGTTGCCAAAGCCGCCGAACTTGGCGAGCGTCAGGTAGCGCGTGAGCACCGCGCCCCAAATGAGGTCGATGTGCTGGCGGCTCTCGCCGGCGTCGGCCAGATTCTGGTCGAGCGAGACGAGGTTATCGAAGGCCTGCGTGATCTCGGCCTTGGTAAACGAAGAGTATTGGGCGCGGGCAACCGGCAAGTCGGGCGCCACCTCGCGCACCTTGTTGAGGGCGTCCGAACCAATCAACTCGCCCTCGCGATCGAAGTCCGTGGCGATGATGACGCTGTCGGACTTCTTAGCCAGGTTCTTGAGCGAGCGAATGAGCTCTTTCTCGGCCGGCAACTTAATGACTGGTGCCCAGGTGAGATAGGGCAGACTCTCGAGCTTCCAGCCCTTGATGGAGATGCCATCGGCAAGGAACGGCTTACGCTTGGTGTCGTAAGGCGGACGAGCCAGGCCATCGGGCATGTCGGCCGGCAGCATCTCGCCGTCCTCAGTGACCGAATACCAACCCAGTTTTTTATCGAACAGCACGCTGTCGCAAAAATCGGGTGCCAGGATGTGACCGGCAAGGCCGATGGTCACGCACTCCTCGCCCTTCCACTCAAAACGGTAGATGGCGGTGTTGTACACCTTGTCCTTTTTGGGCTTGCCCGTGGACAGCCGCTCGGCGATCTGACGCGCGGCGTCGTTTTTCTCGGCGATGATGAGCTTCAAAAGAGGCTCCTATCTCGTATCTCTGCGGCTACGCCCGCCCGTATGGCGGCCGACTTACGCCCTTGCTTGCTCAATCTGCCCGATGAGCCAATCACACCAGGCATCCATGCCCTCGCCCTTGCGCGCGCTCACGGCAAACCGCGGCGCCTGCGGATTGAGGTCATCGAGTGTCTTAGTATACCTATCCATGTCAAAATCGAAAGCCGGAGCCACGTCGACCTTGTTGAGCAGCTGTGCGCCGGCGTGTTGGAAGATGCCCGGGTACTTGATGGGTTTGTCGTCGCCCTCGGGCACCGAGAGGATCATGATGGACAGGTTCTCGCCCAGGTCAAAGTCGACTGGGCAGACCAGGTTACCCACGTTTTCGATAAAGATGACGTCAATGTTTTCCAGACCCACCGCCTGGTCGAACGCGTCAACGGCCTCCATGATCATGTTGCCCTCGAGGTGGCACAGGCCGCCCGTGTTGATCTGGATGGCGGGCATGCCGGCTTCCTTCATGGTAATGGCGTCGACATCCGAGGCAATATCGCCCTCGATGACGGCGCAGCGCAGGCCAGCCTTGTCGCGCAGGCGCTCGTTGGTGCCCAGGATCGTGGTGGTCTTGCCCGAGCCGGGGCTCGACAGCACGTTAATCACGTAGGTGTTTGTCTCATGAAATCGCTGACGCAGCTGATCTGCCAGGCGCTCGTTGCGCGACAGAATCGGCGACGCGATATCAATCGTTTTCTCGGCCATATTCGGCACTCCTTACTTCTGCCCCTTTATACCCCGTCCCCAGATGGCTGATGGGCTAATCATCGGGGGTTTCGATTTCGATACTTGCGATGTCGAGCTCGCGGCCGTGCAGTAGGCGCACATTGGCGCCGCCGCACTGGGGGCAGCGGCAGTGGAAACGGTCGTGCTCAAAGACCTCACCGCAGTCCAAGCACTCGCTTTGTGGATGGACCTCCTCCACGGCAAGCTCGCAGCCGCGCGTGAGCGGGTCCTCGTCACGAAACGTCTCCCACGCAAAGTCGAGCGCCTCGCGCACGACCTCGGTCATATCCCCGATACGCAGCGTAACCAAAACGGCGCGCGAGGCCCCCGCCCCACGCGCCGCGCGAATCACTGTATCGAGTATGCCGTTGACAATGCCAACCTCGTGCATACCGATTTACTCCTCGCCGTCCTCATCGTCCGAGAACAGGTCCAGACGACTCACAAACAAGCCCTCCTTGCCCTCGCGCGCGGTAATGACCACACGGGCGATGGCGAGCGAAATCTCGTAGAGCGAGAGCAGGGCGCCGTACATAAGGCCCAGGGTGACGGGCGATCCGTCGGGCGTGATCACAGCCGAACCCACGAGCAGGCCTACGTACACGTAGCGCCAGGCGCTGCGGAAGGCCGCGTAGGAAACGATGTGGAAGACGGACAGGTAGAAGATGATGAGCGGCAGCTCAAACGCCACACCAAAGCCGATCATAAAGAGCAGCTCCATGTTGACGTAGTTCTCCAGATCGGGCAGCGCCGTAGCGACGGCCGAGGTCTCGCCGATGAGCCACTCAAAGCCCGCGGGAATGATGATGAAGTAGCAGAAGATTGCGCCCAGGAAGAACAGCACCGTCGAGGCGAGCACCGTGGGCACGACCCACTTGCGTTCGTTGGGGCGAAGCGCCGGCAGGAAAAACGCCAGAATCTGCCAGATGATCATAGGCGTGCACATGACCACGGCCATCTTGATGGCCAGTGAGAAGCGCAGGCCAAAGCCGCCGAGCGTGGTGGTGATGTAGAACTTACCGTCCGGCACAAAGGAGCGGATGGGGTCTTCCAAGATGTCGAGCACCACGGGCGTGGCGAAATACAGCACGATAGCGGCGGCAAACACCGACACGACCACGATGGTCAGGCGGCGACGAAGCTCTCCCAGGTGATCGAAGAGCGGCATTCGCGCAGGTCCGATAGGCATTACTCGTCGCCTCCCTTCGGGGCGTCGGCGGCATCGTCCTCGGCCTCGGCCTCGAGCTCGCGAGCGAGCTGGTCGACGACGGCCTTGCGCTTGCGGGGACGACGGGCGTAGAGGTCAGCCGTCGTGGGCTCTGCCGGCTCGGGCTCGGGCTCCGGCTCTGCAGCAGGCTCGGACTCGACGGCGGCATCGGCAGACCCGGCGTCGGCACCCTCGGCTTCAGTCTCCTCGGCAGCATCCTCGCCCTTGGCGGCACCCTCGCTTGCGGCCTTCTCGGCAGCAAGACGGGCGCGACGCTCGGCAAAGGTCTCCTTCTTGGCGGGCGCTGCCGTCTCGGCGGCATCCTCGTCCGCATCGGAATCGTCGTCGGTCGCAGCAGCCTTCTTGGGCTTGACCGGGGCCGACGCGGCCTCGCTCACCGGATCGATAATCTCGGACTGAACAACGGCCGTCATCTTTTCCTGCGTCTCGCGGAACTGACGGATGGCACGGCCGATCGTGCGGCCCATCTGCGGGAGCTTATCCGGGCCAAACAGCAAAAAGCCGAAGACCACGATGATCGCGAGCTCACCCTCTCCAATACCAAACACACATACCTCCAAGGCTCGATGTGAGTCGAGCCCGCACCGCGCCATTCGGCCGGAACTCGTCTATTCATTCGGTCAAGTATAGCGCCCGGACGCCAAAACGTCCGAGCGCATCACAAACATATGCCAAACGGCACGCCCTTTTGGGGGCAAAGATTATGCAGCGGTGATCGAAATCTCCTGGTCGACACCCAACAGCTGGACCACGCGCATCACCGGGGGCTGCACATTGGTGCAGCTAAAGCGCTTGCCGTGGTCGACCGCGTGGTGCGCGGCGCCCACGAGCACGCCAATGCCCGTCGAATCGATGTAGCTCACCTGGGCAAAATCGAGCTCAACGGCCTCAGTGGGCTGCTCGAGCGCCAGGTCGATGGCATTGCGCAGGCTATCGGCGTTAGAGATATCGATCTCGCCGGTTACCTTAATGGTGTAGAGCTCTGGCGTGGGGTTGGTGGAAATACCCAAATCCATGTATACGCTCCTTTACGTATCGAAAGTGCGGATAGTACGGGAAGCCGCGCGTTAGGCGCGCTCGGCACGCGCAAGCTCGGCAGCGACGAGCTTCACAGCCAGCACCAGCACATCGAGCGCGGCCTCCAGGTCCTCGACCGTGGGATAGCTCGGCGCGATGCGGATGTTAGTGTCGCGCGGGTCCTTGCCATAGGGCCAGGTAGCACCGGCCGGCGTGAGCTTGACGCCCAGGTCGGCGCAAAGCGCGGCGACCTTCTGGGCCGAGCCCTCGGGGCCATCAAAACTCACAAAGTAGCCGCCATGGGGATGAGTCCAAGTGGCGCAACCCGTGTTACCCAAGCCCTCGGTGAGCTTGCGCTCGACGGCCTCAAAGCGCGGACGCAGGAACTCGGCATGCTTTTTCATGTGCTCCTTGACCGCCTCGATGGTGGGAAGGAAGCGCACGTGACGCAGCTGGTTGAGCTTGTCGGCGCTGATGAGGCCTGCCTTCAGGCGCTTGGAGAACTCGGCGATGACCGCGGGGCTCGCACCGATAAAGCCGATACCGGCGCCCGGGAAGGTGATCTTGGACGTCGAGGCAAAGGCCACCACACGGTCCTCGGTGCCCGCCGCGCGAGCGAGGTCAAAGATGTTTGCGAGCTCGTCGGTCTCGTCGTACAGGTCGTGCACGCAGTAGGCGTTGTCCCAGAAGATGCGGAAATCGGGCGCGGCCGTGGGCATCTCGACCAGACGGCGCACAGTGTCCTCGCTAAAAGTGATGCCCGTGGGGTTGGAATACTTGGGCACGCACCAGATACCCTTGATGGAATCGTCGGCGGCAACGAGGCGCTCGATCTCGTCCATGTCGGGGCCGTTGTCGGTCATCGCGACGGGGACGTTCTCGATGCCCAAGTCGGCGGTGATGCCAAAGTGGCGGTCGTAGCCGGGAACAGGGCACAGGAACTTGACCTTCTTGCCGTCGTGCGCGGCCTCGTAGGCGTCCCAGGACTCGCTGCCGCACGAGCCGCAACGCCAGAACATGCCGGCGATGTCATGCTCGATCAAAAGGCTCGACGAGCCCAGCACGAGCGTCTGCTCGGCGGGGCAGCCCAGGAACTCCCCTGCCAACTTGCGTGCCGAGGGAATACCCTCGAAGCAGCCGTAATTGGAGCAGTCGACGTTGCCGTCGTGCAGATCGGCGTCGGCATTGAGGATATCGAGCATGGGGCGCGAGATGTCCACCTGGGAGGGCGACGGCTTGCCGCGCGCCATATCGAGCGCCAGGCCCTTGGCCTTGACCTCGGCGACCTCGGCTTTGAGTGCCTCGATGGCGGCATCTAGTTCGGTGGTTTCCATCTTCTGGTAGATCGTCTGCATGGGTGCGACCTTTCGCGAAGCGGTACGTTGCAGTTCGTCTAAGTATAGACCGCCACCGCCGCAACGTTATGAAGCCGTGATAGATTAAGTCCATCGCAATAAATACGAATCGCCGCGCATGCCGGCGTGGGGCTCCCAAGGAGGCACTATGGAGTACGGATCGTTCCAGGCCGAGGAATTCGGCGACCTGCAGCGTCTGGTCGACGGACTGTTTTACGACCGCCACGCCATCGACCGCCTGGACCTAATCGTACAGGCCGAGATCTTGGACCTGGCACCCGACCTTATGGAAATCGTCAACCTGCTGCCGCCCGGCTATTACGATCGCCAGTCCCTTTGCGACCAGCTCAACTCCGCCTTGGCCGCCCACGGCTGGGGCGCCGTCTACGGCACCGTGGAATAAACCTAGTCATTGGGGGCTGTGGGCAAAATAGGGCAAATATGAGTACTGTTACCTTTTTAGTAGCAGCGATTCAGGCCCCAAATCGGCGTTTTTGCGCCTGAATTTTCTTTCCGAGCAGCAGCTGTCGCCAAATTGGAGCCAAGCGATTACTCGTTAACATACAGATAACATGATTGTGTTCATTATTTTTCACACCTAAAATGAAACGCCGTTTGTGACAGTACTCACAAACGGCGTTTTTTGCACACGAGGGTATCCGGGGGCGCATCCGGCCCCGGTTTTTACGCTCTTACTCGCCCTTGGGCGCGGGGTGTTTGCAGACAACACTCATGTAGATCATGCCGAGCACGGCAGCGGTGACCGAACCGGCAAGGATGGCGGCCTTGGCAGCAAGAACCTCAAACTGGGCCGTCGGGAAGGCAAGGCCGCTGATGAGAATCGACATGGTAAAGCCGATGCCGCCCAGAATGCCCACACCGGCAATCATGTGCCAGTTGACGTTATGCGGCAGCTCGCAGGCCTTGAGCTTGACCAAGGCGAACGTCATGCCAAAGATGCCGATCGGCTTGCCCAGCAGCATGCCAAAGTACACGCCGAGCGTCACCGGGTCGGTGAGCAACGTGCTCATATCAACGCCCACCAGGCGAACCTGCGCGTTGACAAACGCGAAAATCGGCAGGATCACAAAGTTGACCGGCGTGGAGATCAGACGCTCCATGCGGATGAGCGGCGGGGTCACGCGGTGCATGACGCGCTCGACCTTGGTGGTCGAGACGGTAAAGTCATGCTGGCCCAGGATGTGTGCCTCGTCGTCGTAGCGGTCGTCGAGCAGCGGCAGGCACCCGCCCAACCAATCGGTGAGGCTATCGAGCTTAACGCCGCACTTGGCCGGGATGGTAAAGGCCAGGATGACGCCGGCAAGCGTGGCGTGTACGCCGCTCTTGAACATGCAGAACCACAACAGCAGACCCAGTACCGAATACGGGGCAAGGCGGTAATGCTGCGTCTTGTTGAGCCACACGAGCGCGCAGGTCACAAGCGCGGCGGCGCCCAACCAAAACGGATTGGGGCTCTGACCGTAGAAGATGGCGATGGCGGCGATAGAGATGAGGTCGTCGGCGATGGCGAGCGTCGAGAAGAACACGCGCACGCCGTTGGGCACGCGATTGCCCAAAAGTGACAGCACGCCCAGTGCGAAGGCAATATCGGTTGCCATGGGGATGGCCCAGCCGTTGCGCGCACCGGCATGGTTAAAAATCAGGTAGATGCAGGCGGGAACGACGACGCCGCCCACGGCCGCCAGCATGGGAAGCATGGCCTGACGCGGATTCTTGAGCTCGCCGACCGTCATCTCGTACTTAAGCTCAATGCCCACCAACAAAAAGAAAATCGCCATGAGGAAGTCGTTGACGAAAAGCTCAACGGTGAGACCGGCCGTAAGGTTGCCCAGGCCCACATACAGCGGGGTCTCCAAAAAGTGATGGATGGCCTCGTAGGCATCGGTATTGGCGCAAATGACGGCGGCGATGGCGGCAAAGACCATGACGGCGGCGGAAATCGTGCCGTTCTCGGCGATGCGCTCCCAGATATCGTGACGTTCAAAGCGCTTGCGCTCACGAACGTTGAACAGCTGCTCAGTTGCTGCCATGGGCGGCTCCTTTCACGGGATGGCTCCCGTCTTAAAAAAGCACGGCCCGCCCAAGTGGCGGCGCCGCGCTCTAACGTATTACGCTTGCATCTAGCCTACCCTGCACGACAAGCACGCAGGCGTGGCCGAAAAGCGGAACCACAGGTTGAACATTATTTGCTCAACGGCACGGGCACGCCTGTCCAAGAGACGACGCAGCGCCGTGCACAAAAAACGACCGGAGCGCGGGGCGTCCGCGATCCGGTCGTGGCGTTTGGTCAACTAAACCTAGCAGGCGGCCATGATGGGGGCAGCGACCTGCTTCTTACGGGAGAGGACGCCCGGCATCCAGACGCCGTCGTGCTCGTCGGCAATGCCCAGGCCCTTCTGAGCAGCCTCGGTCTCGCCCTCGAGCAGGACCTGCGAGCCCTCCTCCATGATGTCGGTGATGCACAGGACGATGCCGTCGGCACCCTTCTCGGCGGCGTAGGCGCGCATGGCCTCGCGGATCTCGTCGATCATGCCGAGCGCGCGGCTCTTGTCGACAGTCTCGTACTGGCCGATGAGCAGCTTCTTGCCGGCGGGCTCGAACATCTTGATGTCGTTGCCGACCATCTCGGCAGCGGTGAAGGAGCCGGACGGACGGGTGAGGAAGACCTCCATGCCAAACTTGACCGGGTCGACGCCCACCTGCTCGCCGAGCTTGGCGGCGACGGCGCGGTCGACATCGGTGGTGGTGGGGCTCTTGAGCATGAGCGTGTCGGCCATCATGGCCGAGAGCAGCAGCTTGGCCTGGACGCCGGAAAGCTCAACGCCGAGCACGCCGGCGAGCTTGGTGACGATGGTGCAGCTGGAGCCCCAGGGCAGGCAGATGTAGTGCAGCGGGCCGGCGGTCTCGAAGTCGCCGATGCGATGATGGTCGACAACACCAAAGACCGTGGCGTCCTTAAGGCCGGCGACGGACTGGGCAGACTCGTTGTGGTCGGTGAGGACGACGAGCTGACCGGCCTCGACGGAATCGATCACGCGGGGCTCGGCAATGCCGGCGTCGGCGAGCAGCTTGGCGGACTCTGCCGGAAGCTGACCGAGGGCGCAGGCCTCATAGGTGTTACCGGCATACTCAACCTGGTTGAGCAGCTGGGACAGGACGACGGCGCTCATGATGGCGTCGTTATCGGGGTTCTGGTGACCAAAGACAAGAACGTTTGCCATGGATATCCTCCACTTGATATGTGTACTTGGACGTAGCTATGGTAGCACGCTGGCGCCGAGCCTTCTGAGACGGAAGGGCCGCGGCACAATTTGGGGCAAGTGCCGGGGCGAAGTCTGCCCCCTTGCACCATGTTGGTGCAAACTAACCTGTCCCCCTTGCACCAGCTATTTGCCGGCGGCGCGCAGGGCTACGTAGGCGGCACCGATGATGCCGGCGTCGTTGCCGAGCGAAGCGACCTTGATGGGCGTCTCGCGCGAGGCGGAAAGCGCGTAGCGCTGGAAGTGCTCGCGAACGGCGTCGAGGTAGACATCGGCCGAGGCAGACGCACCGCCGCCGATCAGGAACATCTCGGGGTCGACCACGTTGGCAATAAGCGCCAGGGCGCGGCCGAGGTAGTCGGCCATGGTATCGGCAGCTGCCAACGCGAGCTTGTCACCCTCGCGGCAGGCCTGGAACACGTCCTTGGAATCGGAGGGGCCGGTGAGCTCGATGGGCTCGACGCCCGCCTTCTCGCACTCAGCCAGATAGTTGCTCACCACGCCGGTGGCGCTGGAATACTGCTCCAGATGGCCATGGCCGCCACAGCCGCAGGTGCGCTCCTCAGCCGGGTTCAGGCACATGTGGCCAATCTCGCCGCCAGCACCCACAACGCCCGATACCACGTCGCCGTTGACGATTACGCCGCCGCCCACGCCGGTACCGATGGTGACCATCACGACGTTCTGCACGCCCTTGGCAGAACCGAGCCAGGCCTCGCCCATGGCAGCGGCGTTGGCATCGTTCTCGTACTTAACGACCGCGTCGGGGCAGTGCTTTTGAATGGCGATCCTCAGCTCGGGCAGGTTAATGGCAATGTTGGCCTTGACCTTGGCATCGCCCGATGCCGGGATGGGGCACGGAACGGCCAGGCCAATGCCCGCCACAAAGGCACGCGGAATCTGGGCTTTGGCGACCACCTGGTCGATAGCCTCGGTCACCGCGGCAAAGCCCGCAGCGTCAACGATGGGAGGCGTGGGCACGCTGGCCTTGGCAAGCAGGTTGCCGTCCTCGTCGAACAGGCCCTCCTTAACCGAGGTGCCGCCGACGTCGATGCCGATGTAGTACTGCTTAGGTTCCATGGGAGCCCACCTTTCTCGTTTAAACATTGCCTGTATGGTACCGCTCCCAAGGCAAAAACCTGCCAAAAAGGGACAGGTTTGTTTTGGCAGGTTTTATCTGGGAAAACGCAGAGTACGAGATTCGGTTCGCTGGCCGCTATATCGGTTCGGTCCCGCCCTCGGACCGATCATTCCTCAACACGACACTACTCAGATGTTTATCATTTAAAACGCTCTGATTTTACAAGCGGGGCGTCTTTTGATTTTATCTTTCTCGAACTTTTCAATAACTCAATAGAGATACTTAGGCGTTGACTATACTTTCTTTTATTCTCAATCAAGTTGGAAAGGAGGTTCCTTGATTCCCAAATACGAGGCGATAGCTGCAGATATTCGTCGAAGTATCGAGGTGGTGCTCTTAAACCGGGCGACAAGCTTCCCACCGTCGTTGAGTTCTGCGAGCTCTATAGCGTTTCCAAAATCACCGTCAAACGAGCTATCGAGCAAATCACCGAGGAAGGTCTTATTACCAGCCGTCGTGGATCGGGTACCTACGTTAAGGACACGGCGGGACTTCCCGGCCAGGCGTTTTTCCAGGGCAAAAACGACCGTGCCCAGGGCTTTCGTATGAGCACCGCGGGGAGAAGGTGACCTCGGTGGTCTACGATTTCTCGATTGTTAATCCACCAGCGGACATCGCAGCCCAGCTGGGAATTGCCGAGGATGACTTTGCCTATCACATCGTGCGCGTGCGCCAGGTCGACGAGAAGCCCATCGTTATCGAGTACACCTATATGCCGCTCGAACTGATCCCGGGCCTTAAAAAGAAGGACCTGTACGGATCGGTCTACGGCTTTATCCGCGAGCAATGCGGGCTGAAGATTTCGAGCTTCCATCGCACCATACGCGCCGTGGCGGCAACCGAGGAAGAAGCCGAGCGCCTGGATACCAAACCCGGCTCTCCCCTGCTCGAACTCAACCAGATTGGCTTCTTGGATAGCGGCACCGCGTTTGAATATTCTATCTCGCACAACGTAGGCGACCGCTTTGAGCTGCACAACGTAACGCTGGCCTAGTTTTGTAATCCGGTGGGTGCTCGTTTTGAGCTGTCTTACGCGGCACCTGCACAACCTTATGGGAGTATGCACATGTCCGATTTGATTAAACTGACGCCGATCTTCCACGAGAAGATCTGGGGCGGCCGTCAACTCGAAACCGTATTTGGTTACGACATTCCCGAGGGTCCCATCGGTGAGTGTTGGGCCATCTCGGCACACCCCAACGGCGACTGCCAGATTGCGGAGGGCCCGTACTCCGGTCACACGCTGTCATGGCTGTGGGCCGAGCACCGCGAGCTCTTTGGCAACTGCAAGGGCAAGGAGTTCCCGCTGCTCATTAAAATTCTGGACGCCAAGGACGACCTTTCGATCCAGATTCACCCCAACGACGAGTACGCTGCCAAGCACGAGAACGGCAGCCTGGGCAAAACCGAGTGCTGGTATGTACTGGACTGCGAACCCGGTGCCACGATCATCGTCGGCCAGCGTGCTAAAGACCGCACCGAGGCCGCACAGATGATCGAGGACGGCCGCTGGGGCGACATGCTCAACGTGCTGCCGATCCACAAGGGCGACTTTTTCCAGATTGATTCCGGTACCGTGCACGCCATCAAGACCGGCACGCTCATTTTGGAGACGCAGCAGTCGTGCGACGTGACGTATCGCCTGTACGATTACGACCGCCCCGGC
This sequence comes from uncultured Collinsella sp., assembly GCA_959019775.1. Lineage (GTDB taxonomy): Bacteria > Actinomycetota > Coriobacteriia > Coriobacteriales > Coriobacteriaceae > Collinsella. The sequence goes on along the minus strand of CAUEPS010000008.1, from coordinate 9,078 downwards.
ACCGACGGCAAACTGCGTCCCCTGCACATTGAGCAGAGCCTCGACTGCATAAACTTTGATGCTCAGGCTCCGACCGACGGCACGGTGACCGCACCCGAGGTGGATGGCGTGACCGAGCTCGAGTCCAACCCCTGCTACACCGTCGATCGCGTACGCGTCGACGGCAGCAAGACCCTCGACCAGCGCTGGCCCTTCATGTGCCTGTCGATCATCGACGGCGAAGGCACCGTCTGCGGCGACCCCGTCCACAAGGGAAGCCACCTGCTGGCTCCGAGCACCGTCGGCTCCATCGACCTCGAAGGCAAGATGGAACTGATCGTCTCGCACCTGTAAGCTACCGGTCCCCGAGCGCTCGCCGGGACGGGGCGCGGGGTTTGGTCGCCTGCTCGGACAGTCCTGCTCGCACGGAGAGCACATTAAGTGCTCTCCGGCTCGTGCGGAACTCGCGATCGACCAAACCCCGCGCCCCGTCCCGGCGAGCCTTTGGCTAGTAACGACAATCAAAACGCAACAAGGGGCTCTTCCGTTCATCAACGGGGGAGCCCCTTGCCATGTCTAAGTATTCAGCCCACCCGGCTCTCCAGATCAAAAAGCGAACGAGCAAAGCAACGTTCGCAAGCAACGTTACCCAAGGACCTGGGCGGGCGTATGGGGCAACATCGATCGCGAGTTCCGCACGCAAAGGAGGCCACTTAATGTGGCCTCCGTCTTGCGCAGGACTGCCCGAGCAGGCGATGTTGCCCCATACGCCCGCCCAGGTCCGCCGGGATCAAGACAGCTTGACGATCGGTGCAAAACCTTTCATAAGCTTTTTGGTCTGGCCGGTCTTTTCGAATTGAACCTCGATCATGTCTCCGGCGACCGAGATCACGGTACCCGTGCCAAAGGTCTTGTGGCTCACGGTATCGCCCGCGGCAAAGTCCTGCGATGCGCTGGCGCGATCGACCTTGCGCTCCACCGTCGGGGACACCTTGGACGAGGGCTTTTTGGCTCGCGGCGCGCCCGAGCCAAAGGTCGAGGCAACACGGCCGGCATCGGGCGAAACCCCACGATGGCGCTCGGTCCCGTAGCTGCTGCCGCCAAAGAAGTCGTCAAAGCTCGATCCGCCGCGCGAACCGGAACCGCCGGTCGAGCGCGTATGCGAGCCAAACACCTTGCCGCCATACATATCCGAGCCCATGCCCGAGCCAAAGGTGCCGTGACGGTCGCCGCGCTTCTCCCAGCCCGTGCCCTCAAAACCGGCAGAGCCGATACCGCTAAACTCGATATCCTCAAACGGAATCTCGTTGAGGAAGCGCGAGCGCGGGTTGGCAGAGGTCGAACCGTAGGTGCGACGTGTGGCCGCATAGGTCAAGAACAGTCGCTTACGGGCACGCGTGATGGCAACGTAGGCCAGGCGACGCTCCTCCTCGAGCTTGCCCGGGTCATCGCTGCCGCCAAAGTCGTGCACGTGCGGGAAGATGCCCTCCTCCATGCCGGCCACGAACACCGCGGGGAACTCCAGGCCCTTGGCGGAGTGGATGGTCATCATGGTGATGGCATGCGTCTCTCCGGCCAGGGAATCCAAGTCGGAGCGCAGGGCCAGCCACTCCATGAGTGCCGGCAGCGCCTTGCAGGTGAGCGGACCGTAGGTGCGCTCGATCTCGTCGGCATGCACGGCGCCCGCCGGCATCTCCGTTGGCGCGGCATAGGCGTTGCCCGCGATGGCGGCGGCCAGGGCATCCTGCGGAGAAAGCGCCGGGGCCGCCAGGCTATCGAGCGGATTTGAACCCGCGGCATCACGCGCGCCAACGAGCGCCTCAAACGAGGATGCCGGGGCAGACGGCCCCGGTTCGGGCGCAGGCGCGCTCACCACGACGGGCTCGGACTCGGCGCCGGGCGGTACATCGGCAACGCCAGCCGCGCGCAGCTCTTCCAAGCTCTCGAGCGTACCCTCGATATCCTCGTGCGTCTCTTCAAATTCGGCAGCAACGCCCAAGAATTCCTGAATGTTCTCGGCGCGGCTCTCGGACTCCATGGTTCCCTCGGCGCGGAAGGCCTGCAGAAGGCCCGTTTTATCGACGATCATCTCGACAACGTCCTTGAGCTCGCCGTCCATGCGGCGACCTTCGCGCACCAGCGACACAAAGCTCGACAGGCCGTTGCGGACCTTGGCGCTAAACATGCCGGTCTCGGCGCACGCGATCTCGCAGGCCTGGAAGAACGAGCAACGGTTGTCGCGCGCCAGCTGCTCAATCTTTTGGATCGAGGTGGAGCCGATACCGCGGCGCGGCGTATTGATGACGCGCTTGACGCTCATCTCGTCTGCCGGGTTCACGATCATCTTGAGATATGCCATAACGTCGCGGATCTCGGCACGGTCGAAGAATCGCGTGCCGCCCACGATCTTGTAGGGCACGCCCGCGCGCAGGAACATATCTTCGAGAATGCGCGACTGGGCGTTGGTGCGGTAGAACACGGCGATGTCGTCGTAACTCGTGCCCTTGGCGTGCAGCTTCTCGATCTCGCCAGCAATCCAGCGGCCCTCGTCGCGCTCATCGCTCGCCTGGAAGGCCTGGATCTTCTCACCATCGCCCTCGGCCGTAAACAGGCGCTTGTCCTTGCGCTGCGAGTTGTGACGCACCACGGCGTTGGCGGCGCTCAGGATATGGCCCGTAGAGCGATAGTTCTGCTCCAGCTTGACGGTCTTGCAGTCTTTAAAGTCCTTCTCAAAGTCCAGGATATTGGTGATGTCGGCGCCACGCCAGCTATAAATGGACTGGTCGTCGTCGCCCACGACCATGAGGTTTTGGTACTTGGCGGCCAGCAGGTTGGCGATCTCGTACTGGACGTGGTTGGTGTCCTGATACTCGTCGACGCTAATGTAGCGGAAGCGCTCTTGGTACTTGTCGAGCACCTCGGGGCGGGTGCGCAGCAGCTCGAGCGTGCGCACGAGCAGGTCGTCGAAGTCCATCGCGTTGGCGGCACGCAGGCGGCGTTCCAGCTCCAGGTAGACCTGCGCGGCCTTTTTGTCGTTGGGGCTGTCGGCGGATTTGAGCATGTCCTCGGGGCCGATCATGGCGTTTTTGGCCGAGCTGATCTTGCTGCGGATCATGTTGATGGGGAACTGCTTTTGCTCAATGCCGAGCGCCTGCATAATGTCGCGCACCATGCGCTTTGAGTCATCGTCATCGTAGATGGTGAACTGCCCGGTGTATCCCAGCAGGTCGGCGTCCTCGCGCAGCATACGCACGCACATGGCATGGAAGGTGCACACCCACATGCCGCGGGTGCCGCTGGGAATGAGTGCCGCCAGACGCTCACGCATCTCGGCCGCGGCCTTGTTGGTAAACGTGATGGCAAGGATCTGCCAGGGCTTAACGCCCAGGTCGCCGAGCATATGTGCGATGCGGAAGGTCAAGACGCGGGTCTTGCCCGAGCCAGCACCGGCGAGCACCAGCAGCGGGCCCTCGGTGGTCAGGACCGCCTCGCGCTGAGCGGGATTAAGGCTGTCGATGTCGACGAGCGGCTTGGCGGGTTTGGGCGCCGGAGCCGGGGCGTCGTAGATGTCGAGCGGAACGAGCTCGGGTTCCGGCGCGGCGGGGGCGGTGTACGCATCGAGCGGCACGGGTTCCGGCGCGGGCGGCACGGGTACCGCAGTGTTCTTTTCCCAAGGCAGGGGCTGGGTCATGGGCGACTCCTCATCTGACGGACGGCGCGCCTGCGGGCAGCGCCATAGTTTGAGCCGTACCAGTATACCGAGCCGCGAGGACACCGACGCAAATCACACCACGACTCCGCGCGCCGCCATCAGGCACGCCCCAGCGGATTTGGCGCAATGGGGTCAAGTTAGTCTGCACCACGTTGGTGCAAAGAAACCTGACCCCAATGCACCAATCACGGAGCCACCGATGTCATGGCAACGGTAGCGAGCGGCGGCCAGGGCGAACAAATTGGCATGAAAAGAGGGCGGCATAGACCTTTTGGTCATGCCGCCCTCTTTGAATGACAAGTTGTCGCCCTGGCCGCCGCGCAGCGTCAACCAAGTTACAGGCCGAGCATAGGCTCCAGAACAAAGAAGTATGCGAGCACTACGATGCCCAGGATGATGCGGTAAACACCGAAGCACTTAAAGTCGTGACGGCGGACGAAGCCCATGAGCCACTTGATGGCGATAAGCGAAACCACAAAGGCCACAACGCAGCCCACGCCCAAGATGGCGACCTCGTTGGCGCCGAACGTGCCGCCCTTGATGAAGTACTTGACCAGCTTGAGCGCACTTGCGCCAAACATAACGGGAATAGCCAGGAAGAACGTAAACTTGGATGCCACCGAGCGCGTGCAGCCCAAAAGCAGGCCGCCGATGATGGTAGAACCGGAGCGAGACGTACCAGGCACCAGCGAAAGCACCTGGAAGCAGCCGATACCCAGCGCAGTCTTCCAACTGAGGTCCTCGAGCGTGGCGATGGAGCCAAAGTCCAGGTTCTCGTCATCGTCCTCATCCTCAGCGGTAGCCGTGGCGGGCGCCGCAAAGTGCGCACCGGCGGGACGTCCACCCGACACCACAGCACGCGAACCAAACGAACCGGCAACGGCCATTTCCTCGCGCTTGTTTGCGCGCCAGTTCTCGATCACGATAAACAGCACGCCGTACACAATGAGCGCCAGCGCCACGACGAGAGCATTGTAGAAATGCTCCTCCATCCAGTCGTTGAGCGGCAGGCCGATCGCCGCCGCAGGAATGCAACCGAGCACAATCTTGCCCCACAGCACCCAGGTGTCGCGACGGCCCTCCTTGCCCTTGCTGGGCGAGAACGGATTGAGCTCATGGAAGAACAGCACACAGACGGCCAAAATGGCGCCAAGTTGGATCACGACCAGGAACATGTTCCAGAACGTCTCGCTCACGTTCATCTTGACGAACTCGTCCACCAAGATCATGTGACCGGTCGACGAAACAGGCAGCCATTCGGTGATGCCCTCGACCAGGCCCATGAAGGCAGATTTTAAAAGCTCGATGATATCCAAAGGGACCCCCTCGTTAGACACCCGCCGATATTGTTCTGCGGACGGTGCGGGCGATGTCCCATTATCAACCGTTGGCGGCGCGCCTGCGCCTACCCTTACCAAAAAACTCGCCCGTTCACAGAATTGCGAGCGGTCAAACCCAAATCCTTGGGTATAACTGCAACAAGATAAAGTGTCCGGCGGCCAACGCGCCCGCGCCCGCCCGATGCACGAGCCCCGCGCCCGTGCGATAGACCAAGGAGGAAACCATGAACGAGGGCTACACCAAGGTATTTGTTTCACTCGACGGTACTGAACAGCAGGATTTTGTGCTCGCACGCGCCATCAAGGTCGCCGCGAACAACGGCGCCAAGCTAATCATCGGCCACGTTATCGATTCCACGGCGCTCGAGAGCGCCGGTTCCTATCCGGTCGATCTGGTCAACGGCCTAGAGGAGGCATTTAAGAACTCCATCGCCAAGCAGCTCGAAGAGGCCAAGGCCAATCCCGACATTCCCGAGGTCGAGGTCATGATTCGCGCCGGCCGCATTCGCGAGACACTCAAGGACGAGATGCTCGACGTGGTCAAGCCCGACCTGGTGCTCTGCGGCGCTCGCGGCCTGTCCTCGATCAAGTATGCGCTTCTGGGTTCGATTTCGACGTTCCTGCTGCGCAATACCGACTGCGACATCTTGGTCGTGAAGTAGGTTCCTTCCCGCCGGCGCAAGGCCTGCGGGGTTATCACGCCGACGTCCTCGCCGCTTCGCGGCTGCGGGATGTCGGCTTAGATAACCCCTCCCGGCCTTGCGCCTTCGTCACCGTACTTCAGCGAGTTGGCTGATAAAAGATGGCGTGCCGCCCCGGTTGGGGCGGCGCGTTTTTGTTATAGGAGATTCATTTGAGCCTCATGGCTATGTTCCCGTTCGGGAACATAGCGCCAATTGCTTTAGCTAAGTTCACGTTCGGGAACATAGCCGTCCGCACCGCAAGACGTCCCGACTACTCAAAGTATTGGAACTTGTTGGTTGAGAAGGCGAACGTGACGACGAAGCCTTCGCTGGGCTCGGACGATGCGGTGACGTCGATGCCCATCTTGGAGCACAGACGTGCCACCAGGTAGAGGCCGATGCCCGTTGCGCGCTTGGTGGTGCGACCGTTGTCGCCGGTAAAGCCCTTCTCGAACACGCGGGGCAGGTCGGCCGCGCTCACGCCGCAGCCGTTGTCGGCAACGGTAAGCTCGATGCGCTCGCTTGCCAGGCCCTCGTCCAGCAACGCTCCCGAAAACACGATCTTCGCGCCGTCCTCACGCGCGTATTTAATGCTGTTCTGAATGAGCTGGCCCAGAATAAACTCGAGCCACTTCTCGTCGGTAAAGACCTCAAAGTCGAGGTTCTCGCACACCGGGGCCACGTGCGCCGCGATGAGCTCACGCGCGTTGGCCTTGATCGCGCCCGTCACCAGGGTCTTAAGATCCCAGCGGCGAATCAGGTAGTCACGCTCCACGACTTCCGAGCGTGCATAGTACAGCGCCTGGTCGATATAGCGCTCCACGCGGGCAAGCTCGCGACCGAGGTCGTCTACGCGCGACAGATCGTCTTCGCTGCCGTCCAGGTTTTCAAGAATCAGATGGGCTGCCGCCAGAGGCAACTTGGCCTCGTGGACCCAGCTTTCGATATAGTCGCGATAATCATCGGTCTGGCGCCGGCCTTCGGCAACCTCGTCGCAGGCAGCTTTGCCCACCCGGCGCAAGACCTCGTACTCAAGCTCGCCCTCGGCATAGGTCGGGCATTGCACCATCTCCTGCACCCATGCGGGACTCTCGAGTTCCTCTGCCGCGCGCTCCAACTGACGCAGAAAACGGCGACGGCGAGCGTACTCGATCACGATGCCGAGCATACCGAAAATAAAGGACACGCCAACCGCCACGACCACGATAGAAACGGGTGCGCCGGCGACCGTCAGCACAAAGCAGCTCAGCAGCACGCCGCAGGTCCACACGGCGACGGGAAGCAGCGCATCTTTAAAGAACTTGCCAAACGACATAGCCGGCCCCTAGACCGAATAGCCTTGGCCGCGGTGCGTCGTCAAATACCCCTTGATGCCGATTTTTTCGAGCGTGGTGCGCAGGCGGTTGATGTTGACGGTAAGCGTGTTGTCGTCCACGAAGGCGTCGGAGTCCCACAGGTCCTGCATGATGGCCGGACGCGAGACGATCTTGCCCGCGCGACCCAAGAGCAGCGAAAGGATACGCAGCTCGTTTTTGGTGAGCTCGGTACTGTCGCCGGTTGCCGTATTGGTGACCATGGAGCGGGCGAGGTCGAGCTCCAATCCCTTGTGGACGAGCGTGCTGCGCTCGCCTGCCGCCGCGGTGCGACGCAGCAAGGCATTGATGCGCGCCACGAGCACACGGGCGCTGTAGGGCTTGGGAACAAAGTCGTCCGCGCCGAGCGTCATGGCCATGACCTCGTCGATCTCGGTCGTGCGCGACGTGAGGACGATGATGGGGACCTCGGATTCGCGGCGAACCTCGTGGCAGATATGCTGGCCGTCCTTGACGGGAAGCGTGAGGTCGAGCAGCACCAGGTCGGGCGCGGCGGCGAGAATATCGCGCGAGACATGCTCAAACGATTCGCAGGCCTCGACCTCAAAACCGGCACGCGCCAAAATGTCGGCGAGCTCGCGACGGATGGGCTCGTCGTCCTCAACGATATAGATCAGCGCCATGGATTCCGCTCCCCTCTTGGTTGTCTTGCCACCATTATGGCCGCGAAACTGCAGGTGTGCACCGCGCGCGGTACCAAGGTGACAGAACTGTTCGCGAGCGGGGGCGTTTTATCCGCCTCGCACTCGCAGCGGTGGCGGGGACCAACATGATTCTTAATCCCCGTCCCAGAAAAATCATTTAGCGGCGGGCACGGAGCTTTTCGTAGCCTTCGGCGAAGAAGGCGACCGTGGCGGCGTCGGCGTCGGCGGCGTCCGTCTCGGTTGCGGGGACCACGCCGTGCTCGTCGCTCACTAGGAACAGCGCGCCCTTAAGCTGCGCGGGAATATCTACGCGCGTGACCGGGATGCCCTTGGTCTGGGCCAGCTGCTCGATGAGCGTCGCCGTGCCGCACAGGCACTCGTCCGCCGGCGCCACAAAGGCCAGCTCACCGTCGTTGACGGCGGCGAGCAGCTCGGGCGCCACGCCGGTCTCGTCGGCCTCGGAGCGAGCCTCGGCAGAACGGGCACGCAGCGCCTTGGCCGACGTGTCGGCCAGCGGCTCGTACTCCCCCACCGTCATGGCGGCGTTGCCGTTGATATCGATCACCAGCATGAGCACGCCGTCGCGGGCGGTGTAGTCGCCCTCGGCAAGTGACCACTCAACGTGCTGCTTGGCCCAGCTGAGCATGTTATGGGTAAGTGGTTCGCCCTGCACCAGGCGCTCAGACAGCGCGCGGATGTGACGGTTGAGCATGGGCACCTTTTTGTTGGACATGCGCCAACGGCAGATGAGCGCGGGCTTGTCGAGCGTGAACTTCTCGACCGCCTCCTGATTGGCGCAAAAGTCCTCGTACGCACGCTGATCCTCGGCATTACCAAACAGTTCGGCATCATCAATCTGGGGCATGGTTGTACCTTTCGTGTTAGTCATTCCGTCCTCTTATACCAAAAAGACGGCCCTCCAAACGGAGCAGCCGTCTTTTGCAGAGATTATTTTGTCCCGGGGCGAAACTTAGTGCCTAAAGTGGCGGGCGCCCGTAAAGACCATCGCAATACCATGCTCGTTGCAGGCCTGGATGCTCTCGTCGTCGCGCTTGGAGCCGCCGGGCTGAATGATGCAGGTCACGCCGTGCGCGGCAAGCACGTCGACGTTGTCGCGGAACGGGAAGAACGCGTCGCTTGCGCAGGCAAAGCCGCCCTTCTCCACGCCCTCGCGCTCGCAGAAGTCCTCGGCACGCTCGCAGGCCAACAGTGCAGAATCCACGCGGTTGGGCTGACCCGGGCCCATGCCAATGCCGGCCTTGCCCTTGGAGACCAGGATGGCGTTGGACTTAACGCCCTTGCAGACCTTCCAGGCAAACTCGAGCTCGGCCATCTCGGCGTCGGTGG